>NZ_JBFUHR010000007.1:180967-517691 GCF_056402295.1 Pseudomonas sp. P4_B3 | reverse complement strand
GGCCTGCTGTTGTGCAGGGCTGCGTTGCTCGAAGCTTATTTGGAATGACCAAACCACGCTTCTCGCGCCTTGCCCTGCACAACAGCAGGCCCGGCGCGGCGTGAAAACTAATTGAGAACGCCCCCTAACTCAATAGCGGTTTGGCTCCATTTCCAGATCGACATGGAAACGCTCGAAAATGTCTTTCTGGATGCGCTGCGCCAGGTTCAGCAATTGCAGGCCCGTTGCGCCGCCATAGTTGACCAGCACCAGCGCCTGCAATTTATGCACGCCAGCGTCAGCCTCACGGAAACCCTTCCACCCTGCCCGCTCGATCAACCAACCGGCGGCCAGCTTCATCTGCCCGTCGGGTTGCGCATAGGCCACCAGGTCCGGGTATTCGCCCTTGAGCCGTGCAGCCAGCGCCGCCGACACCAGAGGGTTTTTGAAGAAGCTGCCGGCATTGCCGAGTACGGCCGGGTCCGGGAGTTTTTCATTGCGGATGCTGCAAATGGCCTGACTGACATCGCTGGCGGTTGGATGCTCGATGCCTTGTTCGGTCAGGCGTTGACGTACCGGACCGTACTCCAGATGCAAATGCGCAGCACGGTCGAGGGCGAAACGCACACGCAGGATCAACCAACGCCCCGGCTCCTGCTTGAACAGGCTGTCGCGGTAAGCGAAGTTGCACTCCGCCAGGCTGAAATCGCGCAGTTCGCCGCTCTGGCGATCGAGGGCGGTCAGGCCGGCGAACACGTCCTTGATCTCGACCCCATAGGCGCCGATGTTCTGCATCGGTGCCGCGCCGACGGTGCCGGGAATCAGGCTGAGGTTTTCCAGGCCGGACAACCCCAGGGACAGTGTGTGTTGCACAAAGGGATGCCAAGGCTCGCCCGCCTCGGCCTCAATCACCACTTTGCTGCCGTCATCGCTCAGCACGCGAATTCCGCGAGTGGCCATGCGCAGCACCAGCGAATCGATATCCGCCGTCAGCAGCAGGTTGCTGCCACCGCCGATCACCAGCACCGGAACCTCGTGTTCCAGACCATAGGCCAGGGCTTCGCGCACATCGGTGTCGCTATGGGCCTCGGCAAACAGCCGAGCCTCAACGTCCACACCAAAGCTGTTGAACGGCTTGAGCGAAACCTGCGATTGAACCTGCAAACTCATAACCGTCCCTTCAATTCGATCACCAGTAAATCACTGGCGTGCTCGATCAGGTCAAGCACCTGCTCGAAGCCTTGCTCGCCGTCGTAGTACGGGTCCGGCACTTCTTCGACTGGCGACTGGTAACGGCGCAGGAACAGGTCGAGTTCGGCCTTGCCCTTGGCCGGCTGCAAGGCCTTGAGGTTGCGCAGGTTGCTGTTGTCCATCGCCAGGATCAGGTCGTAGGTGGCGAAATCGGCGCGGCTGACTTGCCGGGCACGCTGGGTGGACAAGTCATAACCACGCAGCTTAGCCGCGGCCTGACTGCGCTTGTCCGGCGCCTTGCCGATATGCCAGTCACCGGTGCCGGCGGAAGCGACTTCGACCCGATCAGCCAGACCCGCTTCACGCAATTTGTGCCGCAGCACGCCTTCGGCCGTGGGTGAACGGCAGATGTTGCCCAGGCAGACAAACAGAACCCGCATCACGCCTCCAGCAGGCGACGAACGCGCTCGAGGTCTTCAACGGTATCGACACCGGCTGGCGGTGCGATCAGTGCGTCGGCCACATGGATCCGCACGCCGTGCCACAGGGCACGCAGCTGTTCCAGGCACTCGGTGTTTTCCAGCCAGCATGGACCCCAGCTGACGAAATCCTGCAGGAAACCGGCGCGGTAGGCGTAGATGCCGATATGACGGCGGTACGGCACACCTTCGGGCAACTGCTCACGGTTCACGGCGAACGCATCCCGCGCCCAGGGCAAGGTGGAGCGACTGAACGTCAGCGCCAGGCCATTGAGGTCGCTGACGACCTTGACCACGTTGGGATTGAACAAGGTGTCCGCGTCTTCGATCGGCTCGGCCAAGGTAGCCATGCGCGCTTCGGTATGAGCAGCCAGGTTGGCGGCGACCTGATCGATCACACTCGGCGGGATCAGCGGTTCGTCGCCCTGGACATTGACCACGATGGCGTCGGGCGCCAGGCCCAGCTTCGTCGCCACTTCGGCCAGGCGATCGGTACCGGAATTGTGATCTTCACGGGTCATCACCACTTCGGCGCCGAAGCCCTTGCAGGCCTCGATAATGCGCGCGTCGTCGGTGGCGACTACCACTCGCTCGGCACTGCTTTTGCTCGCCTGTTCCCAGACGTGCTGGATCATCGGCTTGCCGGCGATCAGCAACAGCGGCTTGCCCGGCAGGCGGGTGGAGGCAAAACGCGACGGAATGACGACGGTAAAGGCTGTGGTCATTTATCCAGGCGCTCGTCGGTGGTCAGGGTGCGCGCTTCGGATTCGAGCATCACCGGGATGCCGTCGCGAATCGGGTAGGCCAGGCCTGCGCCCTTGCTGATCAGCTCGGTCTTGTCGGCGCTGAGCTTGAGCGGGCCTTTGCAGACCGGGCAAGCGAGGATATCGAGCAATTTGGTGTCCATGAGCATTCCCTGGAAAAATGGAGTTAAGGCAACAAACGAGCCGGTAACAGGCGCATCAGCTGTGTGTCGAACCATGCCACGAAGGCCGGCGACGGCACGGCATCGACCGCCAGGTACCACCAGTCGGCGGCGGCAAAGGCACGGCATTTCACCGCGTCTTTTTCCGTCATCACCAACGGCAATGACGGCGTGAAATTCAAAGCCTCCACGCTGTATTCGGCGTGGTCGGCAAACGCATGTGGAACCGGCTGCCAGTGTAGCGTTTCGAGGGTCTTGAAGAAACGTTGCGGATTGCCGATGCCGGCCACCGCGTGCAGGGCCTGGCCGCCGGGGAAGTGGTCGAGGGGACGTCGTTCGCCGCTGCGCAGATTGACCAGCGCGGTGGATTGCAATTGAAAGGCAAATCCATCATCGCGGTCGGCCACAGCACCGTTGTAGAGCACCGCGTCGACGCTTTGCAGGCGCTCGACCGGTTCACGCAATGGCCCGGCAGGCAGGCAACGGCGGTTGCCCAGGCCGCGAGCGGCGTCGATCAACACCAGTTCCAGGTCGCGGGCCATGCGGTAGTGCTGCATGCCGTCGTCAGACAGGATCAGGTCCAGCGGCTCACTGGCCAGCAACGCTTTGACAGCGTTGCTGCGATTGGGATCGATCATCAGCGGCACACCCGTGCGCTGGACGATCAACAACGGCTCGTCACCCGCGATGTCGGCGCTTTGTTCGGCTTCAACTCGCCATGGCAATTGCGGCGGTTTGGCGCCGTAGCCGCGGCTGACCACGCCGACCCGCAGGCCGCTGCGCTGGCAATGCTCGATCATCCATAGAATCAGCGGCGTCTTGCCGGTGCCACCCACGGTGATGTTGCCGACCACGATCAGCGGCACCGGCGGCTGATAGATCTCGCCCTCACCCGCCAAAAAGCGCTTGCGCTTGTTCATGACCACGCGCCGGTACAGCCACTCCAGTGGCTGCAACAGCTTCAGGGCCGGATGACCTGCGTACCACGCGGCGAGCAATCGATCGGACATGGCCATCAGGACGCGGGGGGCGCCGCTTCGATGGTGGTCATGCGCAAGTGACTGAAACCGAGTTTGCCGGCCGCATCCATGGCAGTCACCACGGACTGATGCTGAGTCTTGCCGTCAGCGCTGATGGACAGCGGTCGGTTAGTGTCGCCGTTGGCTGCTTTTTGCAGCGCGTCCATCAACGAGGCCAGGTCACTTTTGGGCAGGATCTGGTTGTTCACCGAGTACACACCGTCGGCGCTGATGGCGATCTCCAAAGGCTTGCTCTGATCGTCGGCGGGTGTGCCGCTGACGGCTTCCGGCAGATCGACGCGCAACTGGGTTTCACGGGTAAAGGTGGTGGTCACCACGAAAAACAGCAGCAGGACAAACACCACGTCAATCAGCGACACGAGGTTGATGTCCACGTTCTCCCGTTGCTTGCGGCGGAATTTCACGCTTTGCCCTCAGCCAGATCAACGTCACGGTCGCCCTGCACCACTTCAACCAGCTTGATGGCTTCCTGCTCCATGCCCACGACGAGCTCATCAATGCGCCGTTGCAGAAACCGGTGGAAGAACACCGAGGGGATACCGACAATCAGGCCCGAAGCCGTGGTAATCAAGGCTTTGGAAATACCGCCGGCCAGCACTGCGGCGTTGGTCGTCATGCCCGTGCCCATGAACGAACTGAAGATATCGATCATGCCCAACACGGTACCCAGTAGACCCAGCAATGGCGCCATGGCGGCGATGGTGCCCAGCGCGTTGATGTAGTGCTCCAGCTCGTGGATCACCCGGGCAGCGGCCTCTTCGATGCACTCCTTCATGATCTCGCGACCATGTCTGGAGTTGGCCAGGCCGGCCGCCAGGATCTCGCCCAACGGGGAGTTGGCGCGCAGTTCCTTGAGTTTTTCCTTATTGAGCTGTTTGTCCTTGATCCAGACCCAGACCTGCCCGAGCAAATGCTCCGGGGTCACGCGGCTGGCGCGCAGGGTCCAGAGACGCTCGGCGACGATCGCCATGGCCGCGATGGAACTCAGAATGATCGGCAGCATCATCCAGCCGCCGGATTTGACCAATTCCCACACAGTGACAGTCCCCTCGAAAAAGTGCGCCACTCTAACATAGGGGGGGCAAGCACCGAAGACCGTGGTGACGCAACCGGTCGGGCTTTGATAATGCCCGGTCATTGGTCCGAGGGCGGCGGATCGCGCCAGAAACGCCGTTCCTGGCGCATTGACCACGGCGGCTCGGAGCGCCCCAGTTGCAGACGAATGGCACCCTGTTCGACGCTGTCGTAGATCGCCATTCCACGTTTTTGATAACGCGCGATGACCGTGGGATGCGGATGGCCAAACGAATTGCCCTGCCCGCGGGAGATCAGCGCACCTTTAGGTTGCAGGACATCCAGCAGGGCCCTGGACGACGAACTGCGACTGCCATGGTGTGGCGCCTGCAGCCAGTCGATAGGCAGGGCCAATGGACTGTCCAGCAGGGCTCTCTCGGCGGCGGCATCAATGTCGCCACTCAACAGCAACCGTTCGCCATTGGCCTCGATCAGCAAGACACAGGAGTTCTGGTTGCTGTCGCCGGCCAATGGCCAGTGCCAAAGCTGGAAATAGACGCCGTCCCAGGTCCATTGCCGACCGCTCTCACAACGCTCGGCCTGCAACTCCACCGGCAAGTCTGACGGTTCACCACTGACCACCTGTTTCACCGGCAAGCCCTTGGCAACTGCCCGGGCACCGCCGGCATGATCGGCATGGGCGTGGCTGATCAGCATCAGGTCGAGGCCCGTCACCCCCAGTTTGCGCAACGCCGGCAGCACCACCCGCTCCCCTTGGTCGAGTTCACCGAAACGCGGTCCGGCGTCATACAGCATCGTGTGATGCCGAGTGCGCACCAGGATCGCCAGGCCCTGACCGACATCCAGTTGCCAGACTTCGGCCATGCGTTCCTGCAACATCGGCCTGGGCGAAAAAACCAGCATCAACAGCATGGGCCACCCTAACGGGCGCATCGGTACGCCTCGCGGCAGCAATAGCAAGAAGGCGCCAATGGCACCGATTACCCAGGCCCATAGCGGGACTGTTGCGGGCACCCACGCGGGAACCTGACCGGAGACGAGTTCCAATCCCCTGAACCACCCGTCGATCAGGCCGCCCGCCAGCCACAGCAATTTCTCACCCACGTAAGGCACCGGCAGCAACAGCGTCCCGAGCAACGCCGGTGGCAGTACCACCAGACTGATCCAGGGTACCGCGAACAAATTGGCCAGCGGCCCACTGAGACTGATTGGCAACCCCAAAGCCAGTAACAACGGACAAAGGCCGATTGCAATCAGCCACTGGGCACGGGTCCAGGTCTGCCACCAGCGCCACGGTCCCAATCGGCCGCCGAAGGTCAATATCAAGACTGCCACGGCCGCGAAAGACAGCCAGAAACCAGGCTGAAGACTCGCCAGCGGCGCCAGCAGCAATATGCCGTTGAGTGCCAGCAACAGCGGCCACCATGCACCGAGATGTCGGAACCGTAGACGCCACAACAACACCAGACCAATCATCACGCAGGCCCGTCGCACCGGCACCCCGAAACCGGCCAGCATCCCGTAACCGAGCGCAGCGGCGAATGCCAGGCCACACGCCCAGGGCAACCATGGCAGACGGTTCGGCCATAGCCCAAAGCGGGCCAGGCCGGCGATCAGCAGATACACGACTCCCGCCAGCAATCCGATGTGCTGCCCGGAAATCACCAACAGATGCACCGTGCCGGTGTCCTGCAATACCTGCCAGTCTTCCCGACTCAGCCCGGCACCGTCCCCGAGCACCAACGCCGTCAACGCGCCGCTTCGCCCTTGGGCATCCACCGCCAGCAAACGCTGACGGATGGCATCGCGCCAGGCCCATCGGGCTGGCGCAAGGCGTTCGCCCTCCTTCACCGTCCCGGTCGCCCCGATGCGTTGTGCCAGCGACCAGGCCTGGTAGTCGAATGCCTGCGGGTTGAGGAGCCCGACCGGGCGCTTCAGCTTGACTGCCAGGCGCCAGCGTTCGCCACTGTTCACCGGCGCCCCGCCATACCAGGCCAGCCGCATTTGCCGCGGCAGCCGGGTACGTCGGGACTGGATGTCGGTCAATTCGAAACGCACGACACCGTCATCATGCCGGGGCAAGCCTGTGACCCGCCCTTCGACCCAGCGGGTTTCGCCGTCCAGGGCCGGCGGCAACCGGTCATCCAGCGCCCACTGCGCATTCGCGCAGGCCCAGCTCAAACCGAACAGGTAAAACGCCACCGGCCAGGTCCTGAACGGCAGCAACATCAAACCCGCCACCGGCATCGCCAGCCACAGCCAGACCGGCGGCAATGCCGGTAAAAAACGCAAGGTCAGCAGACCCAACGCCAGCGCCATCATCCCTGTGCGCATAAACCCGTCCTTGAGAGTATCCTCCAAGGCTTAGCCCGCCCGTCGCATGGGCGTCGTCAATAATTGTCACAAAGTCTGAATGGGCAGCTCATAGAATCCAGACATACTTGCCACCCTGACCGACCGAGAAGCCTTATGCCCCGGCGCTTATTCAAACGTTACATGCCAGACCCTATGAGCATCAGGGAACACAAGTCCTTACGCTTTCTCGGCACGCTGTTGCATGACCCGAACCTGTGGCACCTCAATCGCCACTCCGTTGCCCGCGCCATGGCCGTGGGTCTGTTCGCCGCGTTCCTGCCGATCCCGCTGCAGATGCTGCTGGCGGCCATCCTCGCCATCATCGTGCGCGGCAACATGCCGATTGCCGTGAGCCTGGTCTGGCTGACCAACCCGATCACCATGCCCGCCGTGTTCTTTTGCACCTACCAGACCGGCGCCTGGCTGATGGACGTCCCCGCCCGGCAGTTGCCGGACTCGCTGACCTGGGAATGGGTCAGGGGTGAAATCTCGACCTTGTGGCAACCGTTTCTGCTGGGTTCGGTGGTAACCGGGCTGGTACTCGGAGCACTGGCCTACTTCCTGGTAATGATGTATTGGCGCTGGTGGGTGGCCCGGCAATGGAAGCGGCGCAAGAAGAGCCGGATGTGAGAATGCAAAACGGCGCCCCAGGGCGCCGTTTTTCATATCTGCCATACAACCCCTGTAGGAGCTGGCGAAGCCTGCGATCTTTTCGCTTTTAACGGGCGTCTGACCAGTACCCAAATCAAGATCAAAAGATCGTCCGAACGCGGCCCGAGCCTGCGGCAGCTCCTACAGGGAAGGTCAGGTACGCATCCCGCGCCCGCTGACCAGCAACCGTGCACTGCCGAGATACAGCACCACGGTCGCGACCAGCATGAAGGCGATGGCCACGCTGATGCGGATATCCGACACGCCGAGAATGCCGTAGCGGAATGCGTTGACCATGTGCAGCACCGGGTTGGCCAGGGACACGGTCTGCCAGAACGGCGGCAGCAAGGTGATCGAGTAGAAGACCCCGCCCAGGTAGGTCAGTGGCGTCAGCACGAAGGTCGGAATGATCGAAATGTCATCGAAGTTGCGCGCAAACACGGCGTTGATGAAGCCCAGCAGCGAGAAAATCGTCGCGGTCAGCACCACCACCAGAATGGTCACGCTCAGGTGATGCACCTGCAAATGGGTGAAGAACAGCGACAGCAGGGTCACGATGATCCCCACCATCAAGCCACGCAGCACGCCGCCCAGGGTGTAGCCGATCAGAATGGTGTGCGGCGACAGCGGCGAGACCATCAGTTCCTCGATGGAACGCTGGAACTTGCTGCCGAAGAAACTCGACACCACGTTGCCGTAGGAGTTGGTGATCACCGACATCATGATCAGCCCCGGCACGATGTACTCCATGTAAGTGAAGCCACCCATGTCGCCGATTTGCCGACCGATCAGATTACCGAAGATCACGAAGTACAGGACCATGGTGATGGCCGGCGGCAGCAAGGTCTGCGGCCAGATCCGGGTGAAACGCCGGACTTCACGGTAAACGATGGTGTTGAGTGCTACGAGGTTGGGGCGCAGCTCGGAACTCATACCGCCACCTTCGACAGATTTTTCTCCACCAGGGACACGAACAACTCCTCGAGGCGATTGGTTTTGTTACGCAGGCTCAGCACTTCGATGTTCTGTTGCGCCAACTGGGTGAACAGCGCGGTGATGCCCATGGACTTGTCCACCTGGACTTCCAGGGTGTGACTATCGACCAGTCTGGCCGGGTAGCCGATCAACTGAGGCGCCACTTGCAACGTGTTCTTCATATCCAGCAGGAACGTTTCCACATGCAATTGGCTCAGCAACTGCTTCATGCTGGTGTTCTCGACGATGGTGCCGTGGTCGATGATGCCGATGTTACGGCACAACTGCTCAGCCTCTTCCAGGTAGTGGGTGGTGAGGATGATGGTGATGCCTTTCTGGTTCAGCTCGGTGAGGAAGCTCCACATCGAGCGACGCAGCTCGATGTCCACCCCGGCGGTCGGTTCGTCGAGGATCAGCAGACGCGGCTCATGAACCAGCGCGCGGGCGATCATCAGGCGCCGCTTCATGCCGCCGGACAGTGAACGCGACGGCACGTCCTTCTTGTCCCACAGGCCAAGCTGGGTCAGGTACTGTTCGGCGCGTTCCTTGGCGATTTTCGCCGGGATGCCGTAGTAGCCGGCCTGGGTCACGACGATGTCGAAGGTCTTTTCGAACTGGTTGAAGTTGAATTCCTGGGGCACCACGCCGATGCAGCGTTTGAGCTGCGCAGGATTTTTGTCCAGGTCGTGACCGAAGATATTCACCGTGCCGCTGGTCTTGTTCACCAGGGTCGAGAGAATCCCGATGGTCGTGGATTTGCCGGCGCCGTTCGGGCCGAGCAAAGCGAAAAAGTCACCTTCGGCGACATCCAGATCGATACCACTCAGGGCCTGGAAACCGTTGCCGTAGGTTTTGGTTAGCTGCCGGATGGACAGAGCGGAACTCATATCTGATTTACGCACCAAGAAGGGAAAAAAGGTCAGGTAAGGGCGGGCGGCGCGCATCGCAACCACGTCGCATCAGCGCAATGGTGCTTGTCGCCGCCACACAAGTACAGTCAAGTGTGTCGATAGTGAGTATTAAGTCAACGCGGTCATAACGGCTTTACGATACGCCGGACGCTGTTTCAACCGCGCATACCAGGCCTGCAGATGCGGCTGTGGCGCACGCTCGATCGGCATCTCGAACCAGGCATAAATGAAACTGCCCAGGGGAATATCGCCCATGCCGATTTCGTCTCCGGACAGGTAGGGCTTGTTCGTCAACGCCTGATCGGCCATCGCCAGCAGCGTGTCGCATTCCTTGATCGCCGCCTTGATGGCGGGCCAGTCCTGCTGGTCTGCCGGAGTACGCAGCACACCCCAGAACACGGTGCGGAACGGACCGGCAAAGCTCGAAGTGGTCCAGTCCATCCACTTATCGGCAGTGGCGCGGGCCTTAAGATTGTTCGGGTACCAGGCCGTGCCGTCGGCATGCAAGGCCATCAGGTAACGCACGATGGCGTTGGACTCCCACAGCACGAAGCCATCGTCTTCGATCACCGGCACCCGACCGTTGGGGTTCATCGCGCGGTACTCGGGCGTATCGACGACACCAAAGGCGCCACCGGCATCGATGGCCTCGTAGGCCAGTCCCAGTTCTTCGGCGGCCCACAATGGCTTTCTGACATTCGACGAGTTTTTCCGACCCCAGATCTTCAGCATGACCGCCTCTTTTTCGGTAAGTGGGCAGGCAGCATACGCCGGATCAGGCGCGACTCAAATCGCTCTGCATGTCGCCCAACAGCGGTTGCTGTTGCTCGCCGAACAGGTGCGGATAGCATTTTTCCAGGTGTTCGAAAAAGAACGTTTCAGGTACGTCGGCGAACTGGCCGTGATCGACGAGGTACTCCATCAGCTTCGCGCCATCGCGGTTGAAGGGATGAAAAACGCTGTCGTTGATCCCGTCGAATTCCAGCGGCGCCACATTGAACAGGTCGCAGAGTTTGCGGTTGAACGCTGGCGTCGCCTTGACCCAGCGATCCTGCAAATAGAACTCGGTGTAGCCGTGCATGGCGAACATATCGCTCTTGAGCAACTCAAGCAGCCGTGGCGTCGACAAATGATTGCGCACATCCGCCAGGCCGATCCGCGCGGGAATCGCGCAATGCCGCGCGGCACCTGCCAGCAGCGTGGCCTTGGGCACGCAGTAACTCTCTCCGGCCGCCAGCGCATAACTGCCGCGCAGGGTTTGCGGATCGCGACTGAACGTGTACGGGTTATAGCGCACCGCTTCGCGCACGGCGTAATAGAGACTGATCGCCTGCGCAAGCGGATCGCGACTGGCGCCACGGTGTTGTTCGGCGAACTCCACCACGGACGGGTGGTCACTATCGATGAAGCGGCCGGGACTCAGATACTCGTGCATGAGAATAATCTCCTGGGGAAGCCCCGAGTCTAGCGAGAGCTTCAGCACAGAGATAACGACGTTTCGGCCAAACATGGGCGCTTTGCCGCTCGCTCAATGAACGCTTTCCCACGATTCCAATCACATCGCTGTGACCTGCCTGTTTTGCGGATGCCGTCTAAGCTCTGTGGGCTGGTTCGCCCTGGTTTCACGGAGGAATGAATATGCTGCTGTTGTGGATACTGGTTCTGCTGGTCGGGATTGCTTATTTGGCCCACCGCCGCATCGCCCCGCTGCCCGCCCTGGTCATCGTGGCCGTCTATATCGTGGCAATGGGCGCGTTCAGCCGTGCGCCGGGCGGGTTGCTGCTGGTTTACTGGGTATTGATCGCCGCCGTCGCCGCGCCCTTGCTGCTGCCCGACCTGCGCCGCAAATTGCTCAGCGCGCCGATGTTCAACTGGTTCCAGAAAACCCTGCCGCCCATGTCGCAAACCGAACGCGACGCCATCGACGCCGGCACGGTCTGGTGGGACGGCGAACTGTTCAGTGGCCGTCCGGACTGGAGCAAACTGCTGTCCTATCCCAAAGCGCAATTGAATGAAGAGGAACAGGCTTTCATCGACGGGCCGACCGAAACACTCTGCACTATGGTCAATGAATGGCAGCTCGGTCAAACCATGGACCTGCCGCCCGAAGTCTGGACCTTCATCAAGGACAACGGCTTTTTCGCCCTGATCATCCCCAAGGAGTTTGGCGGCAAGGGCTTCTCCGCCTATGCCCACTCGCAAGTGGCGATGAAACTGGCGAGCCACAGTGGCGACCTCGTAACCACCGTAATGGTCCCCAACTCCCTCGGCCCGGCCGAACTGTTGCTGCATTACGGTACCGACGAACAACGCAATCATTACCTGCCACGCCTGGCACGCGGCGACGACATCCCGTGCTTTGCCCTGACCGGTCCGCTGGCCGGCTCCGACGCCGGCGGCATGCCGGACTCCGGAGTGATCTGCAAAGGTGATTGGCAGGGTCAGGAAGTCCTCGGCCTGCGCCTGAACTGGGAAAAGCGCTACATCACCCTCGGCCCGGTGGCCACCCTCCTCGGCCTGGCCTTCAAGGCCTACGACCCGGATCACCTGCTGGGCGACAAGGAAGACCTGGGTATCAGCCTGGCACTGATTCCGACCGACATCGCCGGTGTCGAGATCGGCCGCCGGCATCTGCCCTTGGGCGCCGCATTCATGAACGGCCCGAATTCAGGCAAGGACGTGTTCATCCCGCTGGAGTTCCTCATCGGCGGCCAGGAGATGCTCGGCAAAGGCTGGATGATGCTGATGAATTGCCTGTCGGTCGGGCGTTCGATTTCCCTGCCGGCGGTGGGCACCGGCATGGCCAAGTTCACCAGTCTGGTGACGGGCCAATACGCTCAGGTTCGCGAGCAGTTCAATGTGCCGATTGCCGCGTTCGAAGGCATTCAGGAAGCCATGGCGCGCATTGGCGGCAACACCTGGATGATGGACGCCGCCCGCATGCTGACCGCCAACGCGGTCGACCTGGGCGAGAAACCGTCGGTGCTGTCGGCGATTCTCAAGTACCACCTGACCGAGCGCGGCCGCGACTGCCTCAGCGATGCGATGGACGTGCACGGCGGCAAGGCAATCATCTTGGGGCCAAACAACTACCTCGGTCGCAAATGGAACTGCGTGCCGATTTTCATCACCGTCGAAGGCGCGAATATTCTCTCGCGCAACCTGATGATCTTCGGCCAGGGCGCAATTCGCTGCCATCCCTTCGTGCTCAAGGAAATGGCCCTCGCCGGCCGTGAAGACAAGGATCAGGCGCTCAGAGAATTCGATGACCTGCTGCTCAAGCACATCGGTTTTGCCGTGAGCAACGCCGCCAGCACACTGGTGCTCAATCTCGGTTTCGGCCACCTCGAACACACCCCGGGCGACAAGCTCAGCCAGGGTTATTTCCGCGCACTCAATCGTCAGGCCGCTGCTTTCGCCCTGCTCGCCGACCTCAGCATGATGCTGCTGGGAGGGGAACTGAAACGCCGCGAACGCCTGTCCGCACGGCTGGGTGACGTGCTGAGCAACCTTTACCTGGCCTCTGCCGCGCTCAAGCGCTACCACGATCTCGACTCACCGCAGTACATGGCGCCGCTGCTGGCCTGGGCCATGGAAGAAAGCCTGGGCCAGGCGGAACGGGCCATGGATGAGCTGTTGAATAACTTCCCGAACAAAGTCGTCGGCTGCCTGTTGCGGGTGATCGTGTTCCCGTTCGGTCGCCGGCACAAAGGGCCATCGGACAAACTCGGTGCCGAAGTCGCTGCATTGATTGGCCGCGCCAAGGGCGACCCGGCCCTGGAGGAATTGCTCCTGGGTTGCTATCGCCCACAAGCGAGCGACGATCCGGTCGGTGCATTGCAACACGCCTGCAATCTGTTGAGCGCCGCACAGCCATTGCAGAAAAAGCTGCATGTGGCACTCAAGAGTGGTCAGGTCAAACCGCTGGCCGGCGAGTCGGTGATCGATGCCGCCCTCGAGGCCGGCGTGTTGCAGCCGGTGGAAGCCCAAACCCTGCGTGAAGCCGAAGCAGCCCGGCGCAAGGTGATCGATGTCGATGACTTTGACCAAAAGGCTTTGGCACTGGCCAAGGGAAAAGTCCGCTGATCCCCTCAAGCATGTAAAAACGGGCGCTGGCGCTTTATACTCCCGCGCCCGTTTTGCTCTTGAGGACTTATCTCGTGTCCAACATCGTTGCCGATCATCTCGTTTTACTCGACCACCTGCGCAGCATCCTGGTCGCTGTAGGTGAGGCCGAGCAGGTTCCCGAAGAAAGCCATGCCTTGTTCCTTGAGCGCTTCGACGAATTGCTGGCGTCACTGCCGATCGATCCGATCGAAAGCCAATACCTGGGCCAGGACATCCTGACTCAAGTCATTTCCCGTTATCCGCAAATCGCCCACCTGATTCCACGGGATCTGCTGTGGTATTTCGCCGGTGATTGCCTGCACTACTTGTCCGATGAAGAAATCGACCTGTATCAGGCACTGGAAGAGCGCCGCTTCGAAGCCGAACAGAACGACGAACCTTTCGACTGGAACCAGGAAAAACAGCTGCTGGCGTTGTCGAACCAGGACAGCAAGCACTGATCTTCTATCAGTGATGCCAAAGGCCCGCATGCTTGAGCATGCGGGCCTTTTTGTTTATTGCCTTCAGCGCACCCCGTCAACATCAGGCAACCGCACTGCGCTGCGACTCTGCCCACCCGCCTATCTCCAGCCTTTGCACCAATGCTTTTCTTTAAATTCATGGCACTTTGGTTTGATTGAACTACCTTCAAACAATAAGAAGTCATGACGGCTTGATTTTCCACGTCAGCTTCAGTGATCAGACAGCGGATTGGCAAAAGGAGTTACCTCACCATGATCCTGGCAGGCGCTTTTCGGCTCTGTACCTTCAGTGCCGATGACTTTCCGGGGGAACCAGGTCGACCCATAGGCGCAAGTATCGCTCTGGCGGGCAGTCCAGGTATCCGGATCACTAAAAACCGTTTCAGCAAAGGTAGCTCGCTGTCCCGCCAGATCAGCGAATCGCGCCCGCTCGTGTGTAGCACGCAAGGAATAGCGCCAGGGCCATAGATGAGTGGGGGGATAGCCCGATCCCCGTGAAGTGATCCGAGACAACTCAGTCCGCCTAAAGACGGTCTATCCAGTGAGGATGTACTTAATGAGCCTTCGTACCGAGCCCGCTTTCAAGCGAATTATCCATGGCCTGTTCTGGATGGGCCTCAGCGTGGATGCGGCTCAGGCCGCGCCAGCCAATTGCCCGCAACTGGACAATTGGCCGACAACGTACGAGGTCGGTCAGGGGCTGCAGAGTGAACTGCGCAGCCCCGTTCCGGTAACGCAACTGGCGGTGGGTGACCCGAAAATTGCCGACGTGCAACCCAGCGGCAGCAGCGCGTTCATACTCACGGGCCTTGCACCGGGGACCACCAGCCTGATGGTCTGGACCGCCTGTTCGAAAACGCCGCGCCAGAGCATGGTGTTCGTCAAGGGCAAGGCCACGTCGGCGCTGACCAGCGTGCCGTCGGTGCCTTCCGACGACCCGTTGCTGCCGAGCCAGGTGCAGACCGATATCCGCTTCGTTGAAGTCAGCCGGACCAAACTCAAGGAAGCCTCCGCGTCGATTTTCGGCATCCGCGGCAACTTCCTGTTCGGCTCGCCGAGAACCTTGCCCACCATCGGCGGCATTGTCACGCCGTCGGTACCGGTGAACAACAACAACTTCAACCTCACTTTTGCTACCGGCAATACCCTGGTGGCGCTCAACGCGCTGGAAGGCAGTGGTTTCGCCTACACCCTGGCGCGGCCAAGCCTGGTAGCGCTCAGCGGGCAGAGTGCGAGCTTCCTGGCCGGCGGTGAAATACCGATTCCGGTGCCCAGTTCAGGCAGCGATAACGTGTTCATCGAGTACAAGGAGTTCGGTATCCGCCTGACCCTGACGCCGACCATCATCGGGAAAAACCGTATCGCGCTGAAGGTGGCGCCGGAAGTCAGTGAACTGGACTTCACCAACGCCGTGAGCATCGCCGGCACAGTAGTCCCGGCCCTGACCGTGCGCCGTACCGATACCAGCATCTCCCTGGCCGACGGCGAAAGCTTCGTCATCAGCGGCCTGATCAGCTCCCGCAACAATTCCCAGGTGAACAAGTTTCCGGGGCTGGGCGATATCCCGGTTCTGGGCGCGTTTTTCCGCGACAACACCATCAACCGTGAAGAGCGCGAACTGCTGATGATCGTCACCCCCCATCTGGTCCAGCCACTGGCGGCCAATGCACAACTGCCGTCATTGCCTGGCGAGCAGCTGCGCAATTACGACCCGAACTTCTACCGCATGTTTTTCCTGGAAAATGGCGACTTCGACAGTCGCATGGGGCTCTCGCAATGAACCGGAGCCTGAACCAGACTGGCCTCGCCCTCACGCCTGACGGTGACTTTGAACGCTTGCCGGGCCAGCCTTATTGCCATTGGCCAGGCGTTCAACCTGTTGTAGCCAGGGGACCTTCGATGAAAGCAGTCATTGCCATAGCGGCGACCTTAATGCTCGCAGGTTGTGCCAGCAATGGCCTGTCTTCACGACCGGCCAGCTGTGCCAAGCCCGGTTCGGAGCAAGAACTGGCCCTGAACCTGGCCGACAGCATGGCCGAAGAAGGCCGTTTGTATGCCAGCCTGGCGAATCTGGAAGGATTGCCCGATAGCCTGGTCCAGGTTCGCCTGCGCAAGGCTCGGGTGCTGCGCTTGATGGGGCGTAGCGGCGACGCGCAGCCGTTGTACGAAAGCTTGCTCGGCACCTGTCTGGCGGCTGAAGGGGAACATGGCCTGGGCCAGTTGGCCGCCGCCAAAAATGATAACGCCAACGCTGCCACTCACCTTGAGCGTGCGGTGCAGATGGCCCCCACCGACGACAGGATGCGCAATGACTTGGGGGTCGTCTACCTCAATCAGCACCGGATCCCTGAAGCACGCTTTGAGTTCATGACCGCCATGGAGCTCAAGCAGGCAAACACACTGGCGGCACTCAATATGGTGACGTTGCTGATCTACCAGGATAACTGGAAAGCGGCTGCCGACCTCGTGACCCGCGCCGACTTGAGCCCCAAGCAAGTCGTAGAGGCTCAAACCCGCGCGGAAAAACTCAAGGCCTCCGCCAATAAAGTGGTGGCTACCGATGGCAATCGCAAGACTGAGGTAGCCGATGCCTCTACCAGTGCGAACAAGTAGAACGTACGAGGAGTCGAGATGAATACCAAAAGGCTGTTGATCCTGTGCATGGCTTGCCTGTCCACCACTGCCTGGGCTATCGAGCCGGGCCCCTCTTCGCCGTATCAACAAGGCACCGAACAGTGGTTGCAGCTGCAGATTCGCGGTGTGGTTGCCTCCACTAAACTGCAAACCGCTTCGGCCACCGAACGTGACCTGGCCATGCAGCGCTGGCTGAATAGCTTCAACTTCCCGATTCCGCAATATTTTGACCAGGATGCAGCGGGACAAATGACCATCGGCAACTGAGGCAGATCGATGGGTGATCAGCCTCTGGCGTAGTCCAGAGTGGCCTGGCTGCAAAGCCGGGCTTGATGTCGTGTGCAGGAAAGCAGTGGTATCTACGCATTATCCTACCCTGGCAGGATTACTCCGGAACACAGGTGTAGATCCATGGCAGAAATTACAGATCCGGCTCGGGTGGCAAAGCCATCGCACTCGATAGCCTCCGACCGTTTGACCTCACCCGAATGCTCTGATTACCCTGATCAGAGGGGGGCCAATGGCTACCAGAAAGAAGCTCGGCCACAGGCAGAAAATCAGTGGAAATACCAGCTTTGTGCCGATTTTCGCCCCCATCTCTTCGGCGGCCTGCGTACGCCGGTCACGGAACTCGTCGGCATAGATGCGCAGGGTGTCGGCCACGCTGGTGCCGAAGCGGATACTCTGCGCCAACAGGCTGACTAATCCTTGCACATCTTCCAGCCCGGTGCGCACAGCCAGTTGCTTGAGCGCTTCGGTACTGGGAATGCCGGCGCGGATTTGCGCGTTGACCAGCGCCAGCTCCTCAGCCAAATCAACCTGGCTGACCGACATTTCCTCTGCCACCCGCTCGATGGTCTGCGGCAATGCCAGACCCGACTCCACGCACACCACCATCAGGTCCAGGGCATCCGGAAAGGCGGCACGCAGGCTGCCCTGCCTGGCCTGCTTGCGCTTATCGACATACACCGCGGGCAGCAACCACCCGGCAGCAGCAGTCGTTGACACCAGCAACAACCCCATATTCAGAGAAAGCTTGGAGAACATCGGCAACAACAACAGCGCAAGGCCAACCGATATCAGTGGCAACAGCAAGCGCACCGCCCAGTACATCTGTACCGCCGAGGGCGAGCGGTAACCGGCGTGCATCAACAGGATTTGGGTGGCAGACGCCTGAGCCGCTTCAGTCGAGCCAAAGCGTTGACCAACCCGCTCCAGCAATAACTGCAGATTACTCGGTGCGTCCTGCCCGGCGATACTCCCCGAATGACCGCGTTTGATAAGCGCCAGACGACGCTGTACCGGGTCCTGTAGCCCCAATACCAGCAACATCACGGTGACGGCCGCGAGCACCGCACTCAAACCGATGGCACTGACGAACAAAATACGCGCCAGCTGCGCATTGCCCACCAGCTGACTGAACAACCCGAGCAAAAAGTCCATGACCTGCACCTCTGCGAAACGAATACCACTCAAACCTGAATCCGGATGATTTTGCGGATCCAGAGAATCCCGAGCAACATGGCGCCGAAAGCCCCGATGATCAGCTTTTGACCTGTGGGATCATTGAACAGCACAGGCAAGTAACTGGGGGTTGTGACCAGGATCGCCGCAGCCAACACGAAGGGAATGGCCACCAGTATCCAGGCCGACATCCTCCCTTCGGCCGACAGGGTCTTGACCTTGCGCTGGAAGCGGAAACGCCCGCGGATCAGGCGACTCAGACGCTCCAGCACTTCGGTCAAATTGCCGCCGGTCTCGCGATGGATAAGGATCGAGGTCACCAGCATCATCACCGTCATGCTTGGCACCCGCTCCAGCAGGCCGAGCATGGCCCGGCGCACATCGTTGCCATAGTTGATATCGGCGAAGGTCAGGCCGAACTCCTGAGCCACCGGCCCCTTGTGCTCCTCGGCCACCAGGCGCAGGGTTTCGTTGAATGGGTGCCCGGCGCGCAGAGCGCGGCACATGGCATCCAGCGCGTCCGGCAGGCCTTCCTCGAACGCCGCGAAACGCTTGCCACGGTCGCGAGAGATTTTCAGTATGGGTAACCAGAAGACCGCGAAACCCGCCACCAGCGCCATCCACCAGACTGGCGAGACCATCCAGATCAAGATACCCGCCCAGACACCCAGCACCAGCCCGAGCAGCAATACCCGATAGGCCCGGTACTCGTGCCCGGACTGCTCAATCATTTGCGTCAATGCTTCCATAAAGGGCAGTTGCTCAAGCCTGGCCTCCAGGGGCGACAAGCGCGTCAGGTACTTCTGCCTCAGTACCGTTTGCATGTTGGGCAAATTATTGGCTTTCTCCATTACGTGCAGGCGGCCACGGATGCGCTTGCGCATCTTGCCGGCCTCGCCGAATACCGGCACCGCCACGCCCTGGGACAGGAGGAAGACGGCGATAAACACCATACCGAGGAACATCAGAATGAATTCACCGGGAACCTGATTCATGATTGCCGAGCCTCCATCCACTCGGGCCTGAACATCGTCAGCGGCAACTCGATACCGCGCTTGGCCAGCACATCGCGGAAGGCGGGGATCATGCCGCTGGGCCGATAATCACCCAGCACTTCGCCGTTTTCGCCCATGCCATGGCGCGCGAAGGAGAAGATTTCGGTCATGGTGATGATCTCGCCCTCCATGCCGTTGATTTCCTGCACACTGATCAGGCGGCGCTTGCCGTCCTCCTGACGTTCCAGCTGGATCACCACATCGATGGCCGAAGCGATCTGCTGACGCATGGCCTTGATCGGGAAGGTCGCCCCGGTCATCGACACCATGTTCTCGACCCGCCCCAACGCATCGCGCGCGGTGTTGGCGTGGATCGTAGTCAACGAGCCGTCGTGGCCGGTGTTCATCGCGGTCAGCATGTCCAGCGCCTCGACGCCGCGCACTTCGCCGATCACGATACGGTCCGGACGCATCCGCAGGCTGTTGCGCACCAACTCCCGCTGGCTCACCTCGCCACGTCCCTCGATGTTCGAAGGCCGGGTTTCCAGGCGCACCACGTGGGGTTGCTGCAGTTGCAGTTCGGCCGAATCTTCGATGGTGACGATCCGCTCGTTGTGCGGAATGAAACTGGACAGCACATTGAGCATAGTGGTCTTGCCGCTGCCGGTACCGCCGGAAATCAGCACGTTCAAGCGCCCACGGACAATCGCCTTGAGCAGCAGGGCAATGGCCGGGGTCAATGTCCCCACCTGGATCAGGCTGTCGGTATTGAGCAGGTCCACCGCAAAGCGCCGGATCGACATGCTCGGGCCGTCGATGGCCAGCGGCGGGATAATCGCGTTGACCCGCGAACCGTCCTTGAGCCGGGCATCTACCAACGGCGAGGACTCATCGATACGCCGACCCAGGCTGGAGACGATGCGATCGATGATGTTCAGCAAATGCTGATCATCGCGAAAGCGCACATCGGTGCGTTGCAGTTTGCCAAAGCGCTCGACATAGACCGAGGCATGGCCATTGACCAGAATGTCGGACACGCTGTGGTCAGCCAGCAACGGTTCCAGAGGGCCAAGACCGAGCACCTCGTCGGTGATCTGCTTGATGATCAACTGGCGGCTGGAAGTACTCACCGGTGCCGAGTGTTCATCGAGCAGGCGTTGGCAAATATCGCGAATCTGCCGCGTAGCTTCAGCCTGTTCAAGGGAGTCCAGCAAGGACAGGTCCATGACCTTGAGCAACTGCTGGTAGATTTTTTCTCGCCACTCGGCCTCCACCGGGGTGACCTGACTTCTGGTTTCGTAAAGAACGTCCGGCGTTGCACGTTCCCACGCCATTACTTCCTCTGCCGGATCCAGCGGGTCGTCACCCGGCTGGTTAGCCTGCGATGAGGCGGATTTAGCGGCCTGTTTGCGCAAGCGGTTACGAAAGTCACTGATCATGGGTCACCCCCCGAAAAAACGGTTGAAGGCGCGTTTGAGCACACCTTTTTTTCCAACCACCTGGTTGCCGACCAAGTCATCGGCCACGTTGCGCAGGGCAGCGGTGATCGCCGCCTTCGGCGCATGCAGACCCAACGGCACGCCAGTGTTCTGACTCTGGCTGACCACGTTGAAGTCGTTGGGTAATTTCGACAGGTTCGTGCAGCGCAGCGCTTCGCCGATATCTTTGAGGCTGACCGCCGCCGACTTGTCATAGCGGTTGACCACTATCTGCAGTTGATCCCCACGCACACCCAGGTCTTCGCGAAGCATCCGTACCAGGGAGCTGGCATCGCGCAGATGGCTGACGCTCTGCTGCACCACCACGTACACCCGATCCACCTGTTCCAGCACGGAGCCGGTGAGGTGGTCGATTTGCCGTGGCAGGTCGATCACCACCCAGTCATAGCTGGCGCGGGCCAACTGCAACAGGGTGTCAAGTTGTTCGGGTTGGGCATCCTGCGGCAGACACAACTCGCCGGCCCGGCCACCCAGCACATGCAAGGTCGGACTGTAGTGGCTGCAGAAACCGCGTAACGCGACGCTGTCCATACCGTCGATCTGATGCAACACCTCCAGATGGCTGTGCGCCAGCGCCACATCCAGGTAATGCGTCACGCTGCCAAATTGCAGGTCCATGTCCAGCAACAGGGTACTGCCACCCTTCATGCTGAGCTGCTGAGCCAGGTTGCAGGCCAGCAAGGTTCCACCGGAACCGCCCTTGGCATTCATCACGGCGATCAATTTCCCTACTGTCCCACTGCCGGTCCGAACCTCCATAACCAGCCGATTCAAGGCGACGACCAGTTCTGTCTCGGCGACGGGCTCCGGCAGCACGTCACGGGCCCCGGCCTGCATCGCCAGGCGCATGCCTTCCTGTTCGCTCAGCAGCCCGCACACCAACATCGGCGGACGCTCATGGGCCGGGCGCTGCAACAGTGCCGCGAGCTCTTCACGCCACAGGTGGCTGACGCGCAACAGCAGCAGATCGGGCATCCGGTCCAGACCATAGAGCGGGTCGACATGCCCATTGCTCACCAGGCGAGTACTCACCTCCAGGCCGGGCATGCGTTGGCAGACACTCTGCAGGTCGCGCAACGACGTGGCATCACGGCTGCTGATCAGCAACCTGAGCCCGGCTTTGCCGGTCGAACTGGAGAGAGGAGTGTCCTTGGTATTCAGCATGGCGTGATCTCCCCGGAATCGGAATGACGCCCGAGGCTTTCACGTGGCAACGTTGCCCTGAATGCGGGCAAGGTAATGGGCACGCCAAACCCGGGAATGAACAGATTGAAAACGAAGTTTTGCAGACTCAACCGGACATAGCGGATGGCACGAAAACCATTGACGCTGACCAGGTCAGCGGGGTTGGCCACCAGAGCACCGTTTACGTCCAGATAGGTCAACGTCAGGTTGGTGGTGGCCAGATTGCCGATTAGCTGGCTCGTACCTGCGTCGGTCGCGGCATTGAAAATTGCCCGCCGCAGAACCACCGGATCGCTGATATTGCACACCGCCGCCAGGCGCGTACCGCGGCGTACGGCTTCATCCAGCGCATTGACCGTGAAGTACAGGCGGCCTATTTCCAACACGCCGAACAACAACGTGAACATCAGCAGACCAATGAAGGCGAACTCCACCGTATAGGTGCCGCGCATGTGTTTTCTGTTCATCACAGGGCCCTCATCACGGTAGTGGCGACCAGCGGAATGCTCAGCGCAATCCGATTTCCAAAAAAACCGGGAAGCGATCCGGTGCAATTGCCACTGCCAATCACCGGGCAGAACGTGTAAGTGATGGTGACCCGCACATGGTCGGTGCCCACTGCGGCGACGACCACGTTGCCAGTCGTCAGCCCTGACACCACAGCGGTCCCGGTGTTGGCCGGCACGCCATACACCGCAACGTTTTTCGTCTGGGTCTGCAGCGTATTGCTCAGAGCGACCGCACCCAGCGTCGAGTTCCAGGCCTGACTGGCGACGAAACGGTCGGCATCGCGGCTGGCCTGCAGCAGCACGTTATACTGATAGAGCATGCGGCCGAACTCACCGAAGGCCAGCATCAGCAACAGCAACACCGGCAGGACCAGGGTGAATTCCACCATGGCCAGGCCTTGCTGGCGCTGCCGATGTTTAAATCCGTGAAGTCTCATGACGCCTCCTACGAGTCAGTGCTCGGAGTGCCGCTGCCGTTGAGATAGGTTTTGTAGAGCTGAATGATCTGCGGGCCGGAAGAGGTTGACGGCGAGGGGCCGGCCACGTTGTCGCCTTCACACTCCTTCACGAACTGGCCAAAGATCTGCGAGTCGCCGCCACCGCCACTCATGGGCTGCACCACGAAATAACAACCAAAACCGAGGACCGGGATCGAGGTTGAACCGCCCTGTTTGCCGGTGCAGTTGCCCACCACGATTTTCAGCATCCGGCGCTCGAACACCCCATTGCCCTGACAGCCACTGCCGGACCCTGCCACACACGCGGCAGTGCTCGCACGCCAGTCGTTGTAGTCAAAAATCGCATTGCCGCCCGCGGTGAGATTGCCGTTGTTCGAGGTGACGGTTTGCCCCTGGTACTTCGGGCCTGTGCCGTTGTCAGTGATTGCGGGGTTACTGGACGTGGTCACCAGATCCGGTGGATAGGCCGAGGCACTGATCTGGCCGCCGTTGTAGATACCGAAGCGCGTATTCAGGCCTTGAGAGGTGGGGCCGGCCGTGTTGCCAGGAGCGGTCTGGACATTGTCCCCGACATTGCGACAGACTGTGCCGCCTCCGGCCAGATCCTCCCTGACTTGACTGCCGCCCGAGCCAAAATCGAGCAGCTGAAAGTTGCCTGGACCAATGGGCGACGAACTGCCGGCAGCCGTCTTCAGTACTTTCAAATCACCAAACCGGAAGCCCCAGAACATGCCGGCAGCCGGGTTGTATTGAGTCGGGTCGCCACAGACCATCAAAGGTGCGAGATCGCAGGGGCTGGTAGGGCTGGGGCCAGCGGTGGCAATCGCCGCCACCGCTTTGGCTCCCAGGCCGCCAGGGCCGAATGCCTGGGCGAAATTCCAGAAAAATCCCGTCAGGTTATAGCTCGGTACCGATACCCGAACATACTTGGCATCCGCCGGCCCGGGATAGGAGAACGGGCCATAGACGCTGCTTGCCAGTTCCACCGCTGCAAATGCACCGGCGTTGCCGCCGACAGCCGTGGCCAATTCGTTGTTGCCCGTGGCATTGGCATTCTGTGTCAGCGTATTGAGCGCTGCGGTACGCGTCGTGCTGGCGCTGTTGATACCACCCGCCACCTGGCTCAGGGTCTTGGCGCCACTCAGGGCGGCGGCGTCCACTGCATTCTGCAGGCGCGTTTTGTTCAGCATCATATGCCCGCCGTCCAAAGCCAACGCCGCCATCATGGCCATCGCCGCCAACGCGATCACCATCAATGCACTCACCGATCCTACCTGGCGCCTTGGCGTCGAAGTGAACGGCCGCTGAATACGAAGATTCATCATCAAGCCCTCGATTGCCGATACCGATCCGGATCGACTCCGCCAATACCGTGGTGCCCAGGCACCTATTGCGCCCTGTCAGCGAATTTTGACTACATTGGCTTCGACCCCACGGATAATGGTGACGGCTCTACCACCCTCTCCATTACCACGCGGCACTACGCGTTTTGGCTCTGTGGCGGTAGCCACCGCCATGACCGGTGCGGCAGGCGCAACGGCCGCGGTTTTCTTCTCGAGGTTCAGAGGGTTACGCAACGCCAGCTGCAACTTGCCTTCTGTCTGCGCCGTGACCAGGGCTTCCGCTTCAGCGGCCGACATCTCCAGCGTCACGGCGCGCACCACGACTGGTTGGGTCTTGTCGGTACCCGCGGTCTGATCCACCGCCAACACCCGCAAGTTCTCGAGGATGGTCCTGGACGAGGCGCTGTTACTGCCGGCATTGGTGGTTTTGGTCGCCAGTACATCGACCCGATTACCCGGCAACAGGAACCCGCCGACGCCGACCACATCGTCCACCCGTACTGATATGGCGCGTTTGTCGGGGGCAATCAAAGAGGCCAGGGTGCTGCCGCCGAGGTGCTCGCTCAGACGCGCACCACGCACGATGTCGCCCCGCAGTATGTCGAACGTTGCGATCTTGCCCACGGCTTTTTCGCTGGCATCGAAGGCATCGTCCGGGATCGTATCCATGGGCATGCGTACGGTCGTGACCTGCTGGGACTCGACCATCTGCCCGAATGGAATCTCTACCGTGGCGACCACCACGCTTCGCAGGTGGTCGTCCGGGCTGGCATTGAGCCGCGCGCTCAGCCAGGAGTCGGCCATCCATGCAGCGCCAAGGCCCATGACCAGGGAGGCGCCTATCAGGGTAAGCGTACGAGAGCTCATGTCAGTTTCTCCGTATCAAAGAAAGTCGAGCTGGACGAAGTAGTTGTGCCAGGCCCATTCCAACTCTTTCGGTGACAGTGGTCCGGAACCGCCGATATAACGCTGGCGATCGAGCGCCATGTTCAGGAGATCGCGGGGATGGCAGGGCACCAGGGGCATGCCTTCACTTGCATAAAGCCTTTGCAGCACATAACGCACCAGCAGCGGGTCATAGGAAATGCCCAGGCGCTCGCTTTCCATACGCCAGATCTTTTCGTACTGCTCGGGCTTCAGGTAACCGAACTGCAGCTTGTAGCCAATTCGGCGCAGGAAGGCCTCATCGGCCAGTTCCAGGGGATTGAGGTTGGTGGAAAACACCAGAATCAGATCGAACGGCAGTTCGCAATGCCGACCGCCGCCCAGGTTGAGGAAATCGCGTTTCTCTTCCATCGGGACGATCCAGCGATTGAACAGTTCGGCGGGGGCCATGCGCTGGCGCCCCATGTCGTCGATGATGAACAGGCCATTGCTGGCCTTGAGCTGCAAGGCGGCCTGGTATTGACGGGTGAAGGGGTCATAGCGAACGTCCAGCTGCTCCATGCTCAACTCACCGCCCGTGATGACGATCGGGCGTTTGCAGCGCAGCAGTCGACGGTCGATCCCTTCGTTGAGCATCAGATTGTTCTGTTGAGCATTTTCATCGAGCCGCTGATGCACCTGCGGGTCATAGATCTCGATTACCGACTCGTTGATGACGATGGCATGAGGGACCCAGATGGCCTCGGCGAACAGACGGATCAGCCGACTGCTGACATAAGTCTTGCCGGTACCCGCGGGGCCATAAATCATGATCGCGCGCCCGGAGTTCAGCGCCACACCCAGCTGATCGAGCATCTCCTCCGTGAGCACTACACCAGCCAGGGCATTGCGCATATCGTTGGCGTTGATGCGACCATGGTGAATGGTCTGCAGTTTGATCAGGGAACGGTAGGTGCTCACCGGGAAGGGTGCCGCACCGATATAGCCACTGCGCGACAGGGCATCGCGGGCGGCACTGCGACCACGTTCGGTCAGGCCATAACGCAGCATCTGCCCGCCCGTCTGACTCGCCTGGCCCAGCACTTCGACACGGCCATCCTTGCGCAGAAACGCCAGGACCTCTTCAAGTACCGCTCCGGTCAGCGCCAGGCGTTCCACCAGCCGCGACATGTCCAGCACGCCGACATCAAACAAATGCTTGCACACCAACTCGCCGAGAAAACTGTCGGTCAGGCCGGTTTCACGGATAGTGCAGGGCTGAGGAGCCAGTCGCTGCACCGCTTCCCGCTCGTTGGGGAAGGCATCAGTATCAACCATGACGTGCATGACTAATCTCCCAACCCACTGGCAACGAGTTGCCAGTAGATGCTGCCCAGCGTGCCGAGCAAGATTGCAACTGCGTAAGGAAAGGGCTTGCCGGCCGCCTCGTCCGCACTCGGCGCCAGGTAGGCCCGAGCCTTCAGAATCAGCCAATAACGCCCCAGGGTTTGCAACATCTGACCGTGCACCAGCACAATCAGAAAACCGCACAGGCTGCCGAATACCAGGCTGTATAGTGCAGCCCACAGCGCGTAATGAACCGGCAGGAAGCTGCCAACCATGGCCATCAACTTGACGTCGCCAGCGGCCATGCCCCCCACGGCATACATGGGCAGAAACACGGCAAAACAGATCAGGATGCCCAACAGGCCGTCACCCAACCCGCTTAACCCGCCTGAAAAAGTCTGGCCGGCTAATCCCAAGGCCAGGCCCACGAGGATCAGCAAGTTGGGAATGCGGTGGCGACGAATATCGCTCACCACCGCTACGCCCAGCAGCCCGATCAGCATAACTGTAGCCACCAGCTGCTCCATGGACATCACCGCATCTCCCTAACGGAATTATCGTTACACGCAGGCAGCACCACCACCAACGGCATTGCACACCGCCTGGATTCGGGTATGTACGTTCGCCCCGAGATCGGTGAATGCGAGGGCAACAGCTGCCGTAATCAACCCTCCCGCTACCGCATACTCAACAATGGTCAGGCCATCTTCGTCTTTGATGAACTTCAGTACCGAAGCCTTGATTGTTTGCATGATCATTTTGCCCACCTCACTCGAATGTTGTTTTTTCTGAGGCAGTACTTTCTGCGCTGCCTGATGCAACCCTAGTCAGTGGCAAGGCATAGGCGTTAGGAAGATTTTGCACATCGCTAGGACTTTTTTGCGGGGCGGCCAAATACGGGTTATTGGCCTTTGCAGAAGTAACGGGAGGGGTAAACAAGGCGTTGAAAAGCAAAGGCAATTGTCATTGATTCACAAGCGACAAACGGTTCGAGCCGGGTTCGTCGATAACACACCAACAAACACTCACCCGGGGCAGCCTTCCAGGCAACCTATAGAGCGAATAGAACTAAAAATCGTCTTTCCTATCAGGATTAAATCTGCAAAGTGATGGCACCTTGGCAATACTCCTTAGCTAAGAGAGTCACCCAGAACCCCAGAGTAGAGACATGACGTCCAATTTGACCAAAAGGCCATCGCTCCTGTGGTTCGATCTGACTCATGATCGGTCCACGAAAGAACTCATCGCGCAGTTCGAGAGTACCTGCGACTGCAGACTGGCGAAAAACTCCGTGTTGCCCATCGCGGAACCGGCAGACATGATCTGCATCCATTTTGATCGCCCCGACACTCCAGGTTTGAGGCTATTGCTGGAGATCAAACACACCACCCCCAGCATCCCGATCACCATGTTCACCGTGCAGCACTCGGAGGAACTGGCTGTATGGGCCATGCGCTCCAGCGTCTGGGAATACATGGTGCTCCCGCTCTCGAGCACCGAGAGGAAGCGTTACCTGACGGCGGTGGTGCAGCTCTGCGAGCTGCGCCGAAATGCCCAGGGCCGGGGCAAGTCATCGCAGATCGACCACTCCCCGACCCTGCCGGACAGCATCCGTCGGACCTCAGGACACCAAAAACACCAGGCGCTGAGCAATGTCATGCTGTACATCGAACAGCACTTTCGAGACAGCATCGATCAGAGGGAATTGGCGCAGCGCTGCGGCATGACGACATTTCGCTTCAGCCGCCTGTTCAAGGAAGCCAATGGGCTTGGCTTCACGGATTACATCCTGGACAAGCGCATGAACTTCGCCAAAGATCTGCTCGACAACAGCCAGATGCCGATTACCAGCATCGGCTATGAGGCCGGCTTCAAGGATCCTTCCTACTTCGCTCGTGCCTTCAAGCAGTTCGCCAACTGTACGCCCAGCGAATACCGCCTGGCACGCCAAATCAAAGCGGCTGCCGCTGCGCTACCGGTGCAGGATGAAAAAACCATTGAAGCGCTCGAAAACCTGGTGCAGAGCCTCAGCGGTTGATCCGGTTTTTTACGCGCACACAAAAACGCCGCTCAATGAGCGGCGTTTTCGTTAAATATGGAGCGGGAAACGAGACTCGAACTCGCGACCCCGACCTTGGCAAGGTCGTGCTCTACCAACTGAGCTATTCCCGCAAATGGCGTCCCCTAGGGGACTCGAACCCCTGTTACCGCCGTGAAAGGGCGGTGTCCTAGGCCACTAGACGAAGGGGACACGCTACCCGGAACACATGGTGTGTGTTTCGGTGTCCAGAGCCGCATCCGAAGACTTGGTTCTGGTTTCACTCAGCCCTGCCCGAAAGCAACGCTGTTTAAAATTGGAGCGGGAAACGAGACTCGAACTCGCGACCCCGACCTTGGCAAGGTCGTGCTCTACCAACTGAGCTATTCCCGCATTGGCGTCCCCTAGGGGACTCGAACCCCTGTTACCGCCGTGAAAGGGCGGTGTCCTAGGCCACTAGACGAAGGGGACACACGTACTGCATTCACTCCCTGCTTCGTTTCGCTGTGTGCTTTACGCTGCAAGTGGCGCGCATTCTATGGATGGATTGAGAGGTCGTCAACCCCCTGATATAAATTTATTTAAATCAATGACTTCGCCCTGCTTTTGGGAGCCGTTGCGGTTTTTCCGCGACCCGGCGTTTGACGCTTATATTCTGGCACCCGCCAAGACGTTATAGTCCACCCAATGATGGCACTCTGCGAATCGAGTGCCATCATTCATAGAAACGGGGCTGCGGCCGATATAAGCACAAGCATGTCCGATCCAACCCGTCGTGCGGGCCAGGGCGCTCAAATGCCAAGCCACCCGACTCGCATGCGTAACCTATAAAGAGGTCTTACCGGTGACGCCACTCATGATCACCCTGCTAATCGTAGCCGGGATCGCCCTGTTGATCGCCATTGGCTACATGAACCATGTGGTGGAAAACAACAAGCTGGAAAAGGCCCGTACCAAGATCGAGCTCAACGATCGCCTGCGACGCTGCGGCGAGATCACCGAGACGTTCCCCGGCCAGCTGATGACCCCGGCACTCAAGCTGCTGTTGGCCCGCCTGGAACTGAACGTCTGCCAGCGCCTGCTTAACCTGGAAAAATCCAGCGCCAACCTCAAGGCACGGATCGCCGAGCTGGAAGCCCTTGTCGGCCAGGGTGAATCCATCCCGGTCAACAATCCGCCAGCACCGATCCAGACCGAAGCCAAGGCCAAGGATGTACGCTTCCTGCTCGAAGCCCTGCACGGCCAGATTACCCGCGCGGCACAGGACGGCTTCCTGGCCCCCAACGAGGCCAAGCGCTGGATCCGTGAAGTGCGCCACATCCTCGTGTTGCTGCACATCGAGTTCTTCAACAACCTCGGCCAGCACTCCCTGCAGCAGAACCAGCCCGGGCAGGCTCGCCTGGCATTCGAGCGCGGTGTGCAATACCTGCGCAAACAACAGGAACCACAGGTCTACGCCGAGCAACTGGAATACCTGGAAAAACTCCTGGCCCGCGCCAATGACCAGGTCATGGATCGCATCGCGCCGGTCGAAGGCGAGGTCAACCAGTTGACCGAAGGCTTAAAAGACGTCGAGGCCGACGCGGACTGGAAAAAGAAAGCGATCTACGACTGATCAGCGAAAGCCACTGTAGGAGCGAGCTTGCTCCGGGCGGCGTTCCGACGATGGTCGTAAAGGAGAACGCGTGTTTACTGGCTATACACGTCGTTCTTGCGTCCATCGCGAGCAAGCTCGCTCCTACAGCCTGAAATGCCCCACCATCCCCTTCAGTTCAACCCCCAGTTGCGCCAATTGAATACTGGACGCTGCATTGCCCTGCATCGCCAGCGATGACTGATCTGCACTGGCGCGAATGCTAGTGACACTGCGGTTGATCTCTTCGGCCACCGAGCTCTGTTCCTCGGCCGCCGCGGCGATCTGCTGGTTCATCTGCTGGATCAACGATACCGCCGCCGCAATACTTCCCAGCGCACTCTCGGTCTGCAAGGCATCGCTGACCGCCAGCTTCACCAACTCGCCACTGCTCTGGATCTGCTGCACCGACGACTGCGCCGCCGAGCGCAAAGCGCTGACCAGGCGTTCGATTTCCTCGGTCGATTGCTGGGTTCGCTTGGCCAACGCGCGCACTTCATCGGCCACCACCGCAAAACCCCTGCCCTGCTCGCCGGCCCGGGCCGCCTCGATCGCCGCGTTCAATGCCAGCAGGTTGGTCTGCTCCGCCACGCTTTTGATCACACTCAACACCGTGCCGATATTGTGGATTTCCGCACTCAGGCTTTCGATGCTCGAACTGGCGGAAGTGGCCGAATCTGCCAACTGCTCGATCCGTGCCATGCTCTGGCGCACCACCTGCTGACCGCTTTCAACCTTGCCGTCAGCCGTTTGCGCAGCCAGGGCCGCTTCCTCTGCATTGCGCGCGACATCATGCACCGTGGCGGTCATCTGATTCATCGCGGTGGCGACCTGCTCGGTTTCCTCCTTCTGTGTGCTGACTTCGAGGTTGGTCTGCTCGGTCACCGCCGACAGCGACTGGGCGGAAGTCGCCAACTGTTCGATACCCGACTGCAAGCCGCTGACGATATGACTGAGCCCCGCGCCCATTTGCTGCATTGCCTGCATCAACTGACCGATTTCGTCGCGGCGGGTCACGTCAATGGTCGCACTCAAATCCCCCGAGGCAATCTGCTGCGCCACCTGAATCACGCTACGCAGCGGTGCCACGATCAATCGGGTGATGAACCACGCGGCAACCAGCCCAACCAGCAAGGCCAGGGCGGAGGAGCCAATGATCAGCAGCGAGTTCTTTTTCAGTTCAGCCTGCATCGCCTGGTCTTGCGCGACATAAGCCTGATCCACCCGCTCGACCACTTGGGCTGCGCGTTGGTGCAATTGCTGATAGACGGTTTTTTCCTGTTCCAGCAGGTCGGTGTACTCGGCGAGCTTGTCACTGAAACTGGCGATATGACCCGTCACCTCATTGAGGACGGTCTGGTAACCCTCATCCTTGATCGTGGTCTTGAGCTGCTCGGCCTGGGTCAATGCCTGGCTGGCCTGTTCGATCTTGCCCTGCCCGGCGCTGTCGTCGCCTTTGCGGCTTTGATCCAGACGCACGCGCGCTTCATTCATGGCTTGCAGCATCAAGCGTGAAACCTGGCTGACCTGGCTGGCCTGCTCGATGAATTGCGCACCGTCCTTGCCTTCGGAATCTTTCAGGGTATAGGCACCGTCATCGGCGAGCCCGGACTGCAATACGTCAAGATTATTGGCCACGCTGGACACCGACCAACTGGCCATTTCCAGCGCCAGGTCCTTGGCCTGGGTGAGCGAGACAAACTCGTCGAAGGCCTTGCGATAGGCGCCCAAAGACTGTTCGACATCATTCATCACCGGCATGTTGGCCGCAGACGCGGCCTTGAGCTGGCCGGCCAGGGCGATCAGGCCATCGACGCCCTCGTGCAGGGCATCGACGGTTTTCGGATTGCCGTGCAAGGCGTATTCCTGCTCCAGCAGCCGCACCTTGAGCAAACCGCTGTTGAGCGATGACATTTGCTTGAGCCCGTCGAAGCGCTGGCTGATGGTTTGCAGGGACCACACGCCAATGCCCGCCACCAGCGCAGTCAACAACAGCACCAGGACAAACCCGATACCCAGTTTTTTTGCCATACCGAGGTTGGCAAAACGTCCTTGCACGCCCGAATTCATTGCACTTAGTCCCCTGCCAAAGTCTGTAGACGCAGATTCGCAACGGGCCAGTAGCAACACAAGACTCTGGCACCGGAATAATGGCAAAAAGCTACATCAACGTCGCTTTCAGAACGCTGGAGGTCGATACCGGGCAGTGGCCTGAAAGAACGCACGGGCACGCGGGTCGCAGGCATAGGCCACGTTGATACGCTGCCAGTCACTGGCCTCACCCGAGGGGTTGAAGGCGGTCTTCGATGACAGCAGTACACCCAGGCGCCGTGCCTGGGTCCGCACCTGATCGTAATCGGACATTCCTGATCGCGCCCAGATGAACAGGCCTCCCGCCGGTTTGCCGAAAATCTCCCATTCGGTATCTTCGAGCAATTGCAACACCGCCAACCGGTCGCTGTTCAAGCGTTGGCGCTGACGCTGCACCAGTTTGCCGTAGGCACCGTTAGCCAACAGGCACGCCAGCACCGACTCGCAAAATCGTGAGGCGCCCATGCCACTGATCATCTTGACTTCGGCCAGACGCGTAATGACTTCAGAGCCGGCCACCACGAAACCGACCCGCAAGGAACTGCTGAGGGTCTTGGAATAGCTGCCGACGTAGATCACGTTGTCGTCCAGCGCAGCCAGTCGCGTAGCGCAACCGCTGCGCAAATCCGCATAAACGTCGTCTTCGATCACCTGCACGCCAAAGGTCCTGGCCAGCTGCAGCACGCGGCGCGCTACCGCCGGTGCAAGGCTGCTGCCCGTCGGGTTGTGATAGAAGCTATTGATGACCAGCCCCTGAGGCCGGTGTTTGACCAGCACCGATTCGAGCATGTCCACGTCCGGCCCCCGCGGTGTTCGCGGCACCTCGACCATGTGGATGCCGTGCAGCCTGAGCAGATCGAACAGCACCGGATAACCGGGACTCTCCACGACCACACAGTCACCGGCCTTGAACAGTGTCCGCACAATCAGGTCGAGCCCCTGACTGGCCCCCGCCGTGGTCATGATCCGGTTGTCCTGCACCGGGATATCCAGCTGCCTGAGGCGCTTGAATATCTGTTGTCGCAAGGCTGGCAATCCCAGCGGCGTGCTGTAGTTGAACAGGCTGGCCGTATCGGTACGACTGACTTGCCGAATCGCATAAATCAGATCGTCCGTCTCGCGCCAGCTTTCAGGCAGCCCGCCACAGCCCAGCCTCAACTCACTCGAATAAGGCCCGTTCTCGGGCTCAGCCCCCTCGAACCACACAGGCTCGTGCCTTGCACCCGTAGTCAATGCCGGGTCGGCAACCCTATAGCCGGCCCCATGGCCTGACACCAGCATCCCCTGCGTCACCAGCCGTTCGCAGGCCTGGGCAACGCTTGACTGACTGAGCAAATTGATCCACGCAATCTGTCGCACCGAAGGCAGGCGCGTACCGGGCGATACCCCGCTGGAACGAAGCCAACAGGTCAGCGCGTCAACAATTTGCTGTACGACGGGCACCAGCGCCTGTCGGTCGATTCTCAATTCCATGAGCAAGCAAACTCCTGTTGATTTTGCGAGCAACAGTTAATCACAGGAGTGTTCGAATACATGTGCGACAACGCCGCCAAAACCCATTGCTCTAATCATTTGAAACACATTGCCCGGTGCCTTTGTGAAACCAAAAAACCTGTGGGAGCTTGCTCGCTCCCACAGGTTCCGGGTGTACTCGGTATCGGCGCGTCGCTTAAAACGCGGTAACGCCACCGTCCACGGCCAATGAGTGACCCGTAGTGAACGCCGCGCCATCGCTGCACAGGTACAGCACCGCGCTGGCGATCTCTTCGACTTTGCCGATGCGACCGACCGGATGCATGGCGTTGGCGAACTCGCCTTTTTTCGGGTCGGTTTCATAAGCGCGACGGAACATATCCGTGTCGATCACCGCCGGGCACACCGCGTTGACCCGGATCTTTTTCTTGGCGTACTCGATGGCCGCCGACTTGGTCAGGCCGATCACCGCATGCTTGGAGGCGGCGTAGATGCTCATTTTCGGCGCGGCCCCAAGGCCGGCCACCGATGCCGTATTGACGATCGCACCGCCCCCTTGCGCCAGCAGCCGCGGCAATTGGTATTTCATGCACAACCAGACGCCTTTGACGTTGACACCCATGATCGCGTCGAACTCGTCGAGCGTACCTTCGGCCAGCTTGCCTTTCTCTATTTCGATGCCGGCATTGTTGAAGGCATAGTCGAGACGACCGTAAGTATTGATCACCTCATCCATCAAATTTTTTACATCGCTTTCCAGGGTAACGTTGCAGCGTACGAAGGTCGCTTCGCCACCGGCTGTACGAATCAGCGCCACCGTGCCCTCACCGCCCGCCGTATCCATATCGGCCACCACTACCTTCAGGCCCTCGGCGGCAAATGCCTGGGCGGTCGCGCGGCCGATACCGGCCGCCCCGCCTGTCACCACAACCACCTGGCCGGAAAACGTCATGCTCATTGTTATGTCCTCGAAGAGAAGAATGCGCTAGGGCCAGTCTAGTCATGAAGGTCTTGAACACGGCAGCACTATCAAGGCTCCGGTTGGGCGCCCATGATTTGCAGTGATGGAACTGCCGTACCAACTATCACTGCACTGGATCAACCTGCATTCGCCGCATCAGCCGAACTTGCGGCATCGTCGCTGACCGGCTATCAACAAGGCTTCATTCATCTTGAGTGCCTGCCATGACCTCCCAGACCAATCGCCAATTCCTGCTCGCCAAACGCCCGGTTGGCGCGGCGACCCGTGAGACATTCACTTATCAGCAAGTGCCGGTCGGCGAACCGGAGGCGGGTCAGATCCTGGTTCAAAACGAATACCTGTCCCTGGACCCGGCCATGCGTGGCTGGATGAATGAGGGCAAGTCCTACATCCCGCCGGTCGGGCTCGGCGAAGTCATGCGCGCCTTGGGTGTGGGCAAAGTCATTGCCTCGAACAACCCGGGGTTCGCGGTCGGGGATTACGTCAACGGCGCCCTGGGCGTGCAGGATTTCTTCCTCGGCGAGCCGCGAGGCTTCTACAAGGTCGATCCGAAACTGGCACCTCTGCCACGTTACTTGTCGGCACTGGGGATGACCGGGATGACGGCGTACTTCGCCCTGCTCGACGTCGGCGCTCCGAAGGCCGGTGACACCGTGGTGCTGTCGGGTGCGGCTGGCGCCGTGGGCAGCATCGCCGGGCAGATTGCCAAGATCAAAGGCTGCCGTGTGGTGGGCATCGCCGGCGGCGCGGACAAGTGCAAGTTCCTGATCGATGAACTGGGTTTCGATGGTGCTATCGACTACAAGAGCGAAGACGTCCTTGCCGGCCTCAAGCGCGAGTGCCCGAAAGGCGTCGACGTGTATTTCGATAACGTCGGTGGCGACATTCTCGACGCGGTGTTGAGCCGCCTGAACATGAAGGCGCGGGTGGTGATTTGCGGTGCCATCAGCCAGTACAACAACAAGGAGGCGGTCAAGGGCCCGGCTAATTACCTGTCGCTGCTGGTCAACCGCGCGCGCATGGAAGGTTTTGTGGTGATGGACTACGCCGCCCAATACGCCAGCGCCGCACAGGAAATGGCCGGCTGGATGGCCAAGGGGCAGCTCAAGAGCAAGGAAGACATCGTCGAAGGACTGGAGACTTTCCCGGAGACGCTGATGAAATTGTTCAGCGGGGAGAATTTCGGGAAGTTGGTGTTGAAGGTTTGACGCAGCCCTTGTAGGAGCTGGCTTGCCAGCGATGCAGGCACCGCGGTTACTCAGGTAAACCGTGGTGTTGCAATCGCCGGCAAGCCGGCTCCTACAGGTTTGGTGGTTAAGCCAGTTCAGCCACGACCGAAGCCAGTGCCTTGGCCGGATCCGCCGCCTGGCTGATCGGACGACCGATCACCAGATAGTCGGAACCGGCATCCAGCGCCTGGCGTGGCGTCAGAATACGGCGCTGATCGTCCTGGGCGCTGCCCGCCGGGCGAATCCCCGGGGTCACCAGTTGCAGCGACGGATGCGCCGTTTTCAGGGCCTGGGCTTCCAGGGCCGAGCACACCAGGCCGTCCATCCCGGCTTTTTCCGCCAGGGCGGCCAGGCGCAGGACCTGCTCTTGCGGCTCAATGTCCAGACCGATACCCGCCAGGTCTTCACGCTCCATGCTGGTCAACACGGTCACGCCGATCAGCAGCGGTTTCGGACCGCTGCGCTGATCCAGCACTTCACGGCACGCGGCCATCATGCGCAGACCGCCGGAGCAATGCACGTTGACCATCCACACGCCCATTTCCGCAGCTGCCTTGACGGCCATCGCGGTGGTGTTCGGGATGTCGTGGAACTTGAGGTCCAGGAACACTTCGAAACCCTTGTCACGCAGGGTACCGACGATTTCCGAAGCGCAGCTGGTGAACAGCTCCTTGCCGACTTTGACCCGGCACAGCTTCGGGTCCAACTGATCGGCCAGCTTCAGTGCGGCGTCACGGGTAGGGAAATCCAGGGCGACGATGATAGGAGTCTGGCAGGCGGACATGAGTGGGCTCTCAGGCAAGTCGAAATCGGCGCGCATTGTAGCGGAACCAGCGCCGCTGCGGGACCCGATGATCGGTAAATCGTCGCGACGGCTCAGGCAAGACTAGCCCTTGAGGCCATTGTGTCGAGTCCGATACATACACGACACGCCCGCAACACCCGGGCCCGCTACCCTCGGCAACCGCAACAGGTCCTTGCAACAGCACTTCCGGTGGCGTTGGCCTGGGCATGACCATTGCCTGTTCCGACTAAGAGGCCCTAAGCAGAATACAAATCTCAGGGCCGGCGATCTTCAACCCGTGCCTGGGTCTTGCTCCAGTCGATCAACAGGCTGTAGGCCACCGCCAGCAATGTCGGGCCAATGAACAGGCCGATAAAGCCAAAGGCAATCAACCCGCCAAACACCCCAAGCAGCACAATGACCAGCGGCAGATTACCGCCACGGCTGATCAGGTACGGTTTGAGCACGTTGTCGACACCGCTGATGACGAATGTGCCCCAGATCCCGAGGAATATGGCCATCCCGTACTCGCCTTTCCAGGCCAGCCACGCGGTCGCTGGAATCCATACCAACGGCGGGCCCATCGGAATCAGGCTGAGCATGAACGTCACGATACCGAGCACCAATGCACCCGGTACACCGGCAATCAGGAACCCGATCAGCGCCAGGGTCGCCTGGGCCGCCGCGGTGCCGATCACACCGTTCACCACCCGCTGTACCGTGCCCGCCACCAGTTCAATGTAGTAGCCGGCCCGTTGACCGATCAGCCGCTCCAGCAACGTGTGGACAAACGCCGCCAGGCGCGGCCCGTCACGATAGAAAAAGAATACGAAGACGATGCTCAGGGTCAATTCGAGAATACCGCCGCCGATCTGCGCGCTGCGCGCCAGCAACCAGTTACCCACCTGCCCCAGATAAGGCTTGAGCGACATCATCATCGCCGCGCCTTGCTCATCGATGCTGTTCCAGATCCCGACCAGCCGCTCGCCCACCAGGGGAATCGAACCCAGCCACACCGGCGCTTCGGGTAGCCCCTCGACCTGCGCATCCTTGATGAATGCCGTGGCATCTCGCACATGATCGGCAAGGTTGAAACCCAGCCACACCAGCGGTGCCGCTACCAGCACCATCCACCCCAGCGTCAACAATGCCGCCGCCAGCGACTCGCGGCCATTGAGCCAACGGGTCAGCAAGCGCATCAGCGGCCAACTGGCAAATGCCAGGACCGCCCCCCAGAACATCGCCGACCAGAACGGCGCCATCACCCAGAAACTCGCGCCGAACAACACCACGAGCAGGATCTGCACCAACAGGCGATCATTATTGATCATCAAAAGTCTCGAAAAAATCAGTCCGCAAAAGAGTAGGCGAACGCGGCGTACACGTTCGCCCGGTACAGCCTAGCGCAATAACTCGATGTGCAGGCCAGAGCCTTCGGCACTGCCGGTTTCCATCCGCGCGGCACGCACGCCCTGGCCAATCAGGGCCTGACGCCAGGCTTCGGCGTTCGCTCCGGAAATACTGACCCGCAAGGTGGTGTCCAGATTCAGTCCGCGAGAAATCAGGCGTAGCCAGGTCTCGTCAGGCGCGTCGCTCAATGTGGGAAAGTCGAGTTCACTGGTGCTCTTGAGTTCACGCAGCAAGGTCGCGGAGGTCGGCAATAACTCGCCCAGCGGCGCCGAAGCGTCGAACTGTTCGACATGCAGGTAGGCTTTGCGATTACCGCGGGTGATGCTGTACAGCGCAACGAGCGTGTTGTCCCGTGGAGCGGCAAGCCGTAGCAGCAAATAGGCTTGTTGATCGTCGGCACCGTACAGCTTGGCGTTGCCGAAGACTTGATTGGCCCAGAGGCTGCTTTCACCGCAATCGCGCGCCTGGCACCAAAAGAGCAACCCGGCGCCCTGTTGTTGCAAGGCCTCGCGGGCAGCGGTGAACGCCTCGATGGATGGATGCTCCGATGGCAACTCGTAGGTCACCGAAGTGACGTTGCCACGGGCACTGACCTGACCGTCGAAACGTAACTGGCCACTGATCTTGCGGATCGAACCCAAGGGATAGATCCGCTCCAGTTCGGCTGCGGGGCGATAGTCGACAATCTGGGCGTCGGTCATGCGCGGCACTATTGGCAGGTCCTGACTGCCCGGAATATCAGCGGCGAATAACAAGGGACTGACACTGCACAGCACCAGCAAACTGAATGAACGCATGGATAGACTCATCGGATCAGCATGGCCTGGGCACCCTTGATGACACTGGCTTCATCGGCGCGTTCCGGTACCTGCAAACCACGCTGCACCGCCGGCCGGTCCTCCAGGGTTGCCATCCAGCGTTGCAGCGCCGTCAAGCCCTCCACCGAGACGCCCGACCACTCGTAGCCGCGCACCCATGGAAAGGTGGCGATGTCGGCAATGCTGTACTGATCGGCGAGGAACTCCACGCTTTGCAGCCGCGTGTCGAGCACTTCGTAGAGGCGACGGGTTTCATGCTGATAGCGGTCGATGGCGCCCTGGAGTTTTTCCGGAAAGTAGCGGAAGAACACGTTGGCCTGGCCCTGCATCGGGCCGATGCCGCCCATCTGGAACATCAGCCACTGCAATACCAGCGAACGTCCCTTCGGGTCGCTCGGCAGCAGTTTTCCGGTCTGTTCAGCGAGGTAAATCAGGATGGCGCCGGATTCGAACACGGCGAAATCGCCGTTGGCGCGATCGACAATCGCCGGAATCCGGCCATTGGGGTTGATCTTGAGGAAGTCCGCAGACTTCTGTTCCTTGTTGTCGAAACTCAGGGCATGCACCGTGTAGGGCAGGCCGAGTTCCTCGAGCACGATAGAGACCTTGTGGCCATTCGGGGTCGCAGCGGTGTAGAGATCTATCATGGTTGTCTCCCTTTTCAACCCGCCAAGCCTCGACAGTTGCCCGACGCAAGTCAAGGAATGGTGAAAAACCGATTGAAACAGTCTGCGACAAGATCGGCACCGGACTCGTCATTGAGGTGCAAATGGTGGCCGCCTGGCAGCTGTTCCCGGCTAAAGGGTAGACGCTCCAGCAATTCCGGGTGTTTGGCGAGCATGCCGTCGGCAGCAACCACCAGCTTTGCGGGACACCCTATACGCTGGACGAAGGCCATGGCCTGTTCGGTGGTAAGACGTAGCGGCGATGGCAACGTGAGGCGATTGTCGGTGCGCCAGGTGTAACCGCCCGGTACCGGCATCAAGCCCCGCTGGGCCAGCAACTCGGCGGCTTCGCGGCTGACCGCGACCAAACCCTTCATGCGCGCTTCGATGGCTCGGTCGAGGGTGTCGTAGACCGGTTTGCGCTTTTCCCGCAGATCCAGTTGCGCCTGCAGGGCCAAGCCCATGCGCTCGGCAGCGTTTTCACCTTTGTCTGTAGGAGGAATGATGCCGTCGATCAACGCCAGGTGGGTGACCCGCTCGGGCATCGACCCGGCGATGATCAGCGAAGCAATGGCGCCCATCGAATGCCCCATCAGCGCAAATTTGCGCAGTCCAAGCTGTTCGGCGACCTGCAGCACATCGTGGGCGTAGTCCCACATGGCGTAACCGGCGCCCGGCGGGCGATGCCCGGAATGACCGTGACCGGCCATGTCCAGGGCGATGATGCGCAGGCCTTTGAGTTTGGGCGCCAGACGGGCAAAGCTGTTGGCGTTGTCCAGCCAGCCATGCAAGGCAATGACCGGCAAACCGTCTTCAGGACCAAACAGGTGCGCCGCCAGTTCGATGTGCGGCAGGCTCAGGCGGACTTCTTCGACGGCGTGGCTCATGCGCAATCCTGTTGTCGACGGCCGTCCCAGCGGTAGAACAGGCCTTTGAGCATTTCAGCGGTATCAAGGGGACGTTCAAGCGGAAACATGTGGCCACCGGGCATGGTCAACGACTCGCCCAACGGCAGGCGGTCGACCGAACTGGCGTGATGGCGCATCACCACGCGGCTGTTGTGCCCGCGAACCACCGCCAGCGGCACTTGCAACTGCCGGGTGCTGCCCGGGCTGGTGTGCGGCACGCCGCGATAGATGCTGATTTCCGTGGCCGGGTCGAACCGCAGGCGCAGCTTGTCATCGACCTGGTGCAAGCCATGTTGCAGGTAGGCATCGAAGCATTCCGGGTCGAAGCCGCGAAACAGGGTTTTACCGGCGAAATACCTGCGCGCGCTTTCCAGGTCGGCGAACTCTTCACGACGACCGAGGGTCCGCCCGGCCGGGGTCAAGCGGTCGATGAAACCGAAGCGTTTGGCCGCGCGTATGACCCATCGATCGGTTCGGGTCAGCACTGGCGAGTCGAGCATCACCACCCCGCGATACAACTCAGGACAGCGCAAGGCCGCATGCAGGTGCAACACGCCACCGAAGGAGTGACCGACGCCCCACACGGGCTCGGCCTGTTGTTGCAGGTGATGGATCAGCTCATCCACCAGGTTGTACCAGTTGTCGTCCGCCGGAAAACGCGGGTCGTGGGCGTGCTGCTCCAGATGCGTCACCTGAAACTCGGGTGCCAGCGCCGCAAACAACTTGCCGTAGGTCCCCGAAGGAAAACCATTGGCGTGGGCGAAAAAGATCTGTTGCGACATACCTGCAAATCCATGAGCGAGAACAGGCATTGATTGTCCGCAAGAGCGCGTCCTGCGGCAATGACCGTAACTGCCAGGAATGATGACAGACCTGCCGTGGCTATGACGTCACTGCGGGCGGCACCTGTTATTTCTGACAGTTGACTGCCAACCAGCATCCAGTGGATAAGAAGGGCTGTCCCGCCGAATCATGGGCAAACTCACGATGCCCCATGCCAATACTCCGACCATCCAGGTATTTGACCCGCGCGGGCTGAGCGTGCGCGGTGTGGCGTATCACCGGCGCGAGCGCGCGTCGGCACCGGAGCCTTGCATTACCCAGCAGGAATATGACGGCGCCGGTCGCGCTGTGCTGATTCGTGATCCACGTCTGTTCCGTTTGCATCAAGACGGTCAGACGGCAGCCAATCAGCAAAACGTCTTCAGTTTGTCGGGCGCTGTGGTGTTTTCGCAAAACAGCGACGCCGGCTGGCGCCTGGGATTGCTCGGCGCGCACGGGCAAAGTGTTGAAGGCTGGGATCAGAAGCTAAGCCAGAGCCGCGTGGACTATGACCCTCAGTGCCGCCCGATCGCTACGTTCGAGCGCGCATGGCAAGGCTCGGAACGCTGTATCGCACGATTCACCTATGCCGATACCGACGCCGATGCCGGTCAAAACCTGCGCGGTCGGTTGACTCGGCACGACGACACCGCCGGCACCCTACGCTTCACCGAGTTCAGTCTGAACGCTACACCGCTGCAGCACGGCCGCACCTTCATCGCCGATCCGCAATGGCTGGTGGACTGGCCCGAGTCAGAGCCTGAACGCGACGCCTTGCTGGAGAACGGGCCAGCCATCACTCGCCTTCACTGCAACGCCGCCAGTGAGACCGTCAGCCAGACCGACGCATTGGGCAACCGCCAGACGTTCATTCATACCTGTGCAGCCGAGCTGCGTGAGGTTCGTCTGAAACTCGCCGGGCAGGCCGAGGAAAAAACCCTGGTCCGAGACATTCACTACAACGCCTTCGGCCAGATCGAACAACAATGTGCGGGAAACGGTGTTGTTTCATGTGCGACTTATAGGCCCGACGATGGCCGACTGGAGCACCTGAAAGCCTATGTAACAGGTCAACCGGCCCTGCAAGATCTGACTTATGAATACGACGCGGCGGGCAATGCCACCTGCATCACCGACGCTGCTCAAGCAACTCAATTTCACCGTAACCAGCGCATCGAGCCAGTTAGTCGCTACCGCTACGACAGCCTCTACCGCCTGATCGAGGCCAGCGGTCGGCAATGGCGCAACGCGCCGGGTGGACCACAACTACCGGAGTTCCAGTCCACCGCCGACCCCGGACAACTGGAAAATTACACGCGTTTCTACCGCTACGATGAAGCCGGCAACCTGACGGTCATGCAGCATCAGGCCGACAGCGCCAGCCGTACCGAACGCACAGCCGTCGCCCGGTTCAGTAATCGCAGTCTGCCCGAAAAGCCTGATGGCGAGCTGCCCGACGAACAGGAAATTACCGTCGGTCATGACCTCAACGGCAACCGTATCGGGCTTCAACCGGGGCAAACCCTGCAATGGGATCTGCGCAACCAACTGCGGCAGGTCGACCAGGTAGTGCGTGAAGATGAACCGGACGATTGCGAGTTTTATGTGTACGACGGCAGTGGCCTGCGTCAGCGAAAAATCCGTCAGGCCTACACCGGCACATTGATCCGCACCCACGAAACCCGCTATTTGCCAGGTGTGGAAGTCCGCACTTCTGCCGACGAGACCTTGCATGTCGTGACGATCAAGGCCGGACGCAGCACGGTGCAAATCCTGCACTGGCAGACTGAGCCGCCAGCCGGCATTCCCCAGAACCAGCATCGCTACAGTTTTTCCGATCATTTGGGCTCCAGCGCCCTGGAGCTGGACGAAGCGGCCTTGCTCATCTCCCGGGAAAGTTACTACCCCTACGGCGCAACTTGCTGGTGGGCCGGTCGCAACAAGCTCGAAGCCGGCTACAAGACGCTGCGCTATTGCGGCCAGGAACGGGATGCCACCGGGTTGTACTACTACGGGTTGCGCTACTACGTACCCTGGTGCCAACGCTGGCTGAACGCGGACCCTGGAGGCACCGCGGACGGGTTGAATCTGTATGCGATGGTGCATGGCAATCCGATCGGACACGTGGATTTTCAGGGGCTGATCACCGTGGAAAAAGTGTTCAGCGCAGCCCTCGCGACGATTGGCCGTGACGGTGTGAGTGCCCTGGCTGGTGGCGCTGTGCGGTACTTTGCGGGGCAAGGACTGACACACTTGGCAAGCACACCCACGGATGATCCGGATATCCAGATGATTGACCCCGGCGTCAATCTGGCGCTGAGCGTAACAGGTGCGACGGTCGGGGCATTGGCGGGCGGATCCATGGGGATGGGCGCGGGAAGCAATATCGTTTCCCGATACAGCGAAAACCGCGCTGCGCAGTGGATCGGCGCGGCCATGGGTGGACTGGTGGGCGCGGCAGCAGGTGCCGCTGCCCCGCTCTATGCCTATCTGAGCAACCCTGAAGGGTTAAATGAAGTGGCCATCAGCCTCATCACCAGCGTGGCCGGCAATCTGACAAGGGAAACAGGGCAACGCATCAGCGCAGAACTGGGCCCCAGGCTTACGCTCGCGCCCTCAGGTGTCGCGACTGCCCTGCGCACAGGCGCCTATGGAGGATTGCTGTTCGCCGGCGGAATGATTCGCGCGCAGCTTGCGCCTCTGGCCGGCGTCGCCATCAATGCCGCCGTCGAAGGTCTTGATGGCGCATCCATCGTCATGATCAACGCCTGGCGTGGAGGAACCTTCACCCAGGGCACTAATGAGTTGAGCAGACCGAATGCCATGGAAGTGCTGTATGGCTGGGCTACGCGCACGGCCGGGTCAGGCTTGACCGCCTCGCTGACACTCCTGTCCACCCCGCTGACCGACGCCATTGCAAACCCCAATCTGCGGACGGGAGCCATTGGTGCAATGGCTACTCCCACAGAAGCCCGAACCTATTTGGGACAACATGTGCAGCGCGGCACCGCCCAGTTGTTCAGATATGACGATGCGGACTTCACCCTGGACCACTTCACCCAACCAAACAGGGAGTGGACGGGGCACCCGGACATGCCCACTGGCAACAGCATTGAAATGACAACGTTCCGTCGCCATGCTTCGAGTACCCCTTAACGCGCCGGCGGATTCTCACCCAACGGCACCACTGCCATGGTCAGCCGCGACACGCAACTGGCCTTGCCCTCATCGCTGGTCAGCCGAATGTCCCAGACATGGGTCGTGCGGCCGATGTGGATTGGCCTGGCCACCGCCGTCACCCGCCCGCTGCGCAGGCCGCGCAAATGGTTGGCGTTGATTTCCAGGCCCACGCAATAGAACTTGCTGGCATCGATGCACAGGTAACTGGCCATGGAGCCGACCGACTCGGCCAACACCACCGAGGCACCGCCGTGCAGCAAGCCGTAAGGCTGGTGAGTGCGATGGTCAATGACCATGCTGGCAGTCAGGGACTCAGCGTCAAAGGCCTCGAAACGGATGTCCAGCACTTCACCGATGGTGTTTTTCTGGATAGCGTTCAACTGTTCGATGTTGGGAGTGGTGCGCCACAGGCTCATCGCAGAGTTTCCTTGTTGGTTTTGTTCGTGGATCAATCCTGCCACAGCACCGCTTCGCTGCGCTCGCTCCATTCTTCAAAGCGCTCACCGTAAGCCGCTTCGATCACATTGCGCTTGATCTTCAGGGTCGGGGTGAGAAAACCGTTTTCCACGGCCCAACTGTCCTTGACCACCACCAGGCGCCGCAGCCGTTCATGTTTGTCGAGGGCAGCATTGACCTCTTCCAGCAGTTTTTCCAGGCTGGAATGCAAGCCGGCGCGCGCGGCCCCGCCGGCATCCTGCTGGCCGACCGCCGACAACACGCACAAGCCCAACGGCGCACCCAAGCCATCGCCCACCACACAGACCTGTTCGATGCGCGAGTGCACGGCCAGACGATTTTCAATCGGCGCCGGAGCCACGTATTTGCCTTTGCTGGTCTTGAAGATTTCCTTCAGGCGCCCGGTCAGGCGCAGATTGCCTTCGGCGTCCTCCTCGCCCTTGTCACCGGTGCGCAGGAAGCCGTCCCCGGTAATGGTGTCGGCGGTTTTTTCCGGTTCCTTGTAATACCCGAGCATGGTCGCGCCACTGCGCACCATGACCTCCCCTGTCTCGGCGATCCGCACTTCGACTTCCGGGCACGGCTTGCCGATCCAGCCCGGTTTGTTCTGGCCCGGCATGCCGATGTGGGAATAGCCGCAACTCTCGGTCATGCCGTAGACCTCCAGCACATCCAACCCCAATTTGCGATACCACTGCAACAAGGTCTGCGGCACCGGTGCAGCACCGGACAGCGCAATGCGCAACGCATCCAGGCCCAACCCGGCGAGGACTTTATGCCCGACCCGTTTGCCGATGATCGGCAGGCCGAGCAGAAAGTCGAGGCGTTTTGCCGGGATCTTGCTGTACACGCCCATCTGGAATTTGGTCCAGATACGCGGCACGCCAAACAGTGCGGTCGGGCGCGCACGTTGCAGGTCGGTGAGAAAGGTGTCCAGGCTCTCGGCGAAAAATACCGTTTGGCCGGTGTAAATCGATGCCAGTTCGACGAACATCCGTTCGGCAACGTGGCACAGCGGCAAATAGGACAGCAGTCGGTCCGACTCGTTGAGGCCGAACAACGAAGTGCCACGAGTGGTGGCGAACCCCAGGGTGCCAAAACTGTGCATCACGCCTTTGGGCATGCCAGTAGTGCCGGATGTGTAAATGATGGTCGCCAGTTGATCGGCGGCAGGTTTGGGATCGTCCTGGATCGGCGAGCTGCGTTGCAGGTCGGCCCAACTGAAATCGAACGTACCGGGTGGATGTAGCGGCAGGCTGATGGTCGGCAGATCGGGGCTGACGCCACGGGACATGCCCGGCCAGTCGTCGAGCTTGCCGATGAATGCCAGCGTCGCTTGCGAATGTTCGAGTACCTGGGCAACGGTCTCGGCGGTGAGGTTGGGGTACAACGGCACCGAGACATGCCCGGCCATCCAGATCGCCAGGTCGGCAATGATCCAGTGCGCACAGTTCTTCGAGATCAGGGCGATATGGCTGCCCTGCGGCAGTTCCTGTGCCCGCAACCAATGGGCCGCGCAACGGGCCTGGTGACCGACGTCCGCCCAGGTCAAGGTCTCGACCTGGGCGCCTGCGACAGGCTGGACCAGAAAGCGCTGGCGGGGATGACGGGCCTCACGCTCGTAGAAAACGTCCAGCGGCAAACGAAAAGCAGCAGACATGACTCGCTCCTGTTTTTTGGTCTGGAGCAAGCGTAGTCAACCAAGCAAGTGCTTGGTCGATTATTTAACAGAAAAACAAAATCAAAAGATCGCAGCCTGCGGCAGCTCCTACATGGAAATGGCGTGCATCTTGTAGGAGCTGCCGCAGGCTGCGATCTTTGCTTTTATGGGTGCTTGATGCTGTCAAGCTTCATTGACCCGACCAGCAGCTCATCACCCTTGAGCTCCGCCAGACCGGCAGTGCTGACCTTTTCCGGCGGATGTCCGGCACCATGTTGCAGGTAGCTCAGCAGATTCCCCACCAGCGGATTGTGACTGACCAGCAACACGTTGCTTACTGCGACCATCTGTTCGGCCACCTTGTCCGGCTCCGTGTCCGGTGTCAGCCACTCGACGGTGCGGATTTCCGGTTCGAAACCCAATGCATCTCGTACCAGTTGCGCTGTTTGCTGCGCTCGCAGGTACGGGCTGGCGTAAATGCCGGTCAGCGGCTGACCCACTAGCTCTGCGGCGACTTTCAATACTTCCTTACGACCGTTATCCGTCAGTTCCCGCTCCGAATCGTGGGGACGGGAGCCGTGTGGCACGGCTTCACCATGACGTAATACCCAGAGTTTCATAGCTTGGGTTCCTCATCTCGAGCCGAATGCGGTGCCGGTGCCACGACATGCGGCGCTTCACCTTCCGGCGTACGCGGCGTCGGCCAATCGGCGAACGGCCAAGGCTTCTGGTCGCTGTGAAAGCTGCCGAAACGACCGATCTGCGCCAGAAACTGGCTCAGGCTGTCGCCGAAATTCATCAAACTGGCGTTCGGGGCGCCATAGAACAAACGATAGATCAACTGCACCAACACGACGGCGCCGAGGATGAACTGCGCTACTTGCCACACCAGCACGAAGACCATCATCCACAACACACGCAGCAGGATGGACTCGTATTTGGCTTCTACTTTTGGATCGTTCATGCGCAACTCCCTGCTTTTCTGGCAAGCGTGATTAGTTGAAACCACTGGTGGAAATAAAATCGACGTCGGTTTTCGGCTCTCCACGCATTAGCAGACCGATGACCTGCTCCAGCGTGCGCCCCTCGAACAGGATCGCGTGCAGCCCGGCGACCAGCGGCATGTACACGCCAACCTCCTGGGCCTTGGCCTTGAGCACTTTAAGGGTGTTGACCCCTTCGGCGACTTCGCCCAGGCGCGTGACGGCCTCGTCCAGGCTCAGGCCCTGGCCGAGGGCGAAGCCGACCTGATAGTTGCGGCTCTTGGGCGATGAACAGGTCACGATCAGATCGCCCACGCCCGCAAGCCCCAGGAAGGTCATCGGGTTGGCGCCCTGATTCACCGCAAAGCGGGTCATTTCCGCCAATGCCCGGGTGATCAGCATGCTCTTGGTATTTTCCCCCATGCCCAGCGCCACCGCCATGCCGGCGATGATCGCGTAAACGTTTTTCAACGCCCCGCCCAGCTCCACACCGAAACGGTCGGCGCTGGCGTAAACACGAAAGGTGCGGCCGTGCAGCGCGGCCTGAACCCGCTGGCAGAGTTCTTCGTCTTCACTGGCGACCACCGTGGCGGTCAGTGCATGTTCGGCGATTTCACGGGCCAGGTTGGGTCCGGACAGGACGCCGATGCGGGCCTGCGGGGCGATCTCTTCGAGGATCTCGCTCATCAGTTTGAATGTGTGGGCTTCGATGCCTTTGGTCAGGCTCACCAGTAATTTACCGGTCAACCGTTCGGCGTGCGGCACCAGCACCGAGCGCAGCGCGCTGGAGGGCAATGCGACAAAACACAGGTCACAGGCGTCCAGGGTGGCTTGCAGGTCGGTGACCGGTGTGACGCCGGGCAGAATCTTGATGCCTTTGAGGTAACGCGGGTTTTCGCGATTGACCCGCATGGCCTCGGCCTGTTCGGGGTCACGCATCCACTGAAGGACCTGAAGCCCATTTTCGGCCAGCAGATTGGCCACGGCGGTTCCAAAACTTCCGCCTCCCAGGACCGCAATCGGGCGCTGTTCAGTCATATGCAATCCGTTAATCCATACCAGTGGCGATGTCGGCATTATACGGGGCAGCCCATCGGCGGCCAGCCCCGGCGTCAAATACCAGCAGTTGTGGGAAGAAGAGCAATAAAACCGAGGAAAATGCGGACATCGTGAATGGAAAAGTCATTCGGCTCGGTTAACATGCGCGCCATCAATCACTGACTGGGATGTGTTGTGTCTCCGGGTGCTCCTTCACCGCATTCGCCTCAGGTACTGGCGCTGATTTTCAGCTCGCCGGGGCTGGAGCTTTAATATGTCGTATTGCCCAGCCTGGAAAACGCCGCCCCTGCGCCGGCTGCTGGCCGTGCTTTGTCTATTGTTCAGCAGCTTGTTCGGTAGCCTGCCGGGTAACGCGGCCGACATTTTGCTCACGGGTGCCGAAGACAGCCCCGACGCGCGGGCGTTTACCCAGGCCCTGAGCGAGTTGCGACCGAACGATAACGTACGCTTCCAGACACTGGCGAGTTTGCCGATTCCTGACAAACTGCCGGAAAACATCCGCTTGATACTGCTCGACCTGCCCAGCCTCGACTGGCGCCTGCAGGACACCCGGGGCCCGGCGACACTGGTGTTGCGCATCAGCCGCCTGCAAGCCCGGCAACGCTTGAACAACACGCTGCCTGCACACCTTTCCCTGCTATGGAGCGATCCACCACTGGACCGCCAGTTGCGCTTGACCCGCACCCTGTTGCCCGAAGCCAAACGCATCGGCGTGCTCTACCACAACCACAGTGAATTTCTGTTGACTGAGCTGCGTAATGCCGCCCTCCTCTTGGGTCTAGAGGTGGTCACCCAGCGCTGGGACAACATTCACGACAGTCATCCGTTACAGGCCCTGCTGAATAACAGCGACGTGTTGCTGGGCCTGGACGATGCCGACCTGTACAACCCGCAAACCGCAAAGAACCTGCTGCTGAGCAGCTACTCACGGCAAATGGCGCTGATCGGACCCAACGCAGGTTTCGTCAAGGCCGCAAGCCTGGCCAGCACCTACAGCGATCAGAGCGACTGGCTGGCGATCCTCGACGAGTTGCTCGACCGGCCACCGGCCACCTGGCCGCGCACGCACTATCCCCATCGATTCAAGGTCGCGAGCAATCCCCAGGTGGCGCGTTCATTGGGTATCGAACAGATAAACGAAGCGTCGGTCGCCACGTTGCTGGCTGAAGGAGAACGCCGTCCATGAACTTGCGCCGTCGCTGGGACATCAACACTCGCACCCAACTCATCAGCCTCGGCCCTGCACTGCTGCTGACCTTGTTGCTGATCAGCTTCTTCACGTTCGTGCGCATCCAGGATCTGCGTCAGGAAATCACCCACACCGGGCAGTTGATCGCCAATCAACTGGCCCCGGCCACCGAGTACGGAGTGATTTCGGGCAACATCGAAGTGCTCGAAACTTTGCTCAAGGCGACACTGGCCACGCCCAACGTGAGCTTTCTGGAAATCCAGGACAGCGCCAACCGGGTTCTGGTGTACGTCGAACAACCGAGCGAACACTACAATCGCGCGCAACAGCTCGAAGTGTTCCAGGCACCGATACGGCTCCAGCGCATCGCGTTGCACAATGATTTTTTCCAGAGCAGCAAAACCGCCAACGCGGCCCCCACCGAAGACTATCTCGGCCGGGTGATCGTCGGACTGTCCAACGATGCCTTCAGCCAACGCCAGCAGGAAATCGTGCTCAAGGCCGCCATTCTGGTGCTGTTTGCCCTGCTATTTACCTTCTTCGTGGCCCGGCGTCTGGCGGGCAGCCTGTCGCAACCAATCCGTGATATCGGCAATGCGGTCAAGGCGATCCAGGACGGCGACTACAAAACACCGCTGCCCATTGTCGACGACACCGAGCTGGGGGCGCTGTCGCAACACATCAACAACCTCGCCAGCGGCCTCGAGCAGGCCAGTCGCGAACAGCATCAGGCCATGGCGCAGTTGATCCAGACCCGCGAAGAAGCGGAAAAGGCCAACAACGCCAAATCCGACTTCCTCGCCATGATGAGCCATGAACTGCGCACACCGATGAATGGCGTGCTGGGCATGCTGCAGTTGCTGGAAACCACCGACATGACCGAGGAGCAGGTGGAATACGCGGCGCTGGCCTCGGAATCTACCGAGCACTTGCTCAAGGTCATCAACGACATTCTGGATTTCTCGCGGATCGAACGTTCAGAGCTGGAACTGGAGCACATTGCGTTCAATCTCGTCGAACTGATCGGCAGTTGCGCCCAGTCGTTCCAGCACAGCGCCGCGCAACGCGGCCTCGACCTGCAACTGATGGTCCCCGATGACATGCGCGGCTTGCAGGCCAAGGGCGACCCGACGCGGATCCGGCAGATACTGGTCAACCTGATCGGCAATGCGCTGAAGTTCACCGAGCAGGGCCGCATCACCATCGAGGCACAGTGGCAGTCGCTGGACCACGAGTTACTGTGGTTCACCTGCACCGTGCGCGACAGCGGCATCGGCATCCCGGCACCAAGCCTGGAGTTGATGTTCAACGCTTTCCAGCAGGCCGACAGCTCCATTTCAAGGCGCTACGGCGGCACCGGGCTAGGCCTGCCGATTGCCCGTACGCTCGCCGAACGCATGGGCGGCACCTTGCGCGCGCAGAGTGAGGAAGGCCGCGGTTCGGTGTTCACCCTGGAAATTCCCCTGGCACTGCACCAGCAGACTCAACCGCTGTCGCCCCCTCGCGCGCAATCGCGCAACAGCAACGGCGAAGGGCGCAATGTGCTGCTGGTCGAAGACAACCCGGTCAACCAGACGGTCATCGAAGCCATGTTGCGCAGCCTGGGCTTCAAGGTCAGTCTCGCGGCAGACGGCGCGCAGGCGGTTCGCAGTGCCGAGAGCCTGATTTTCGAAGCGATCCTGATGGATTGCCGCTTGCCGGTCATCGATGGCTATGAAGCCACCCGACAGATCCGCCAATTACCCGGTTGCACCGACCTGCCGATCATCGCGCTGACTGCCAACGCCCTGCAGGGTGACCGCGAAGCCTGTTTGTCGGCGGGGATGAACGATTACCTGGCCAAGCCGTTCAAACGGACTGATCTGCAGCAAATTCTGCAGCGATGGGTGCAGTAGTACAGGCCTTTCGAGCATCTGCGACTGGCGTGAAATGCGAAAGTGCGGCAGTCTTAGGCACCCGAACAGGCCCGAAAAGGGGCTTGAATAATAATTTCAGTGCACAAGTGTACATTCATGTCCTTGGTGCTGTGACTTTCACCACAACGCAATAGTCTATGAGTAGGCTGCCGGTTCGAGGCATGAACGCTTCGATCGGCCGGGAAGATTTGCCCCACCTGCCGCATGGGACTATTGAGGAGCTCGCATGACCAAACAAAACGCCTTTACCCGGGAAGACCTGCTGCGCTGCAGTCGCGGTGAGCTGTTCGGCCCTGGTAACGCGCAACTGCCCGCCCCGAACATGCTGATGGTTGATCGCATCACCCTGATCAGCGAAGAAGGTGGCAAGTACGGCAAAGGTGAATTGGTCGCCGAGCTGGATATCAATCCGGACCTGTGGTTCTTCGCCTGCCACTTCGAAGGTGATCCGGTGATGCCGGGCTGCCTGGGCCTCGACGCCATGTGGCAACTGGTCGGCTTCTTCCTGGGCTGGCAAGGCCTGCCGGGCCGCGGCCGTGCGCTGGGTTCGGGCGAAGTGAAATTCTTCGGCCAGGTCCTGCCGACCGCCAAAAAAGTCACCTATAACATTCATATCAAGCGCGTCCTCAAGGGTAAGCTGAACCTGGCCATCGCCGACGGTTCGGTCACTGTCGACGGTCGCGAAATCTACACCGCCGAAGGCCTCCGGGTCGGCGTGTTCACCTCCACTGACAACTTCTAAGGGTTATCCGCATGCGCCGCGTCGTTATCACTGGTCTGGGCATCGTTTCTTGCCTGGGCAATGACAAAGAGACCGTCTCCGCTAACCTGCGTGCAAGCCGCCCTGGCATCCGGTTCAACCCGGAATATGCCGAAATGGGTCTGCGTAGCCAGGTTTCCGGCTCCATTGACCTCAACCTTGAAGAACTGATCGATCGCAAGATCTATCGCTTCGTCGGCCACGCGGCAGCTTATGCCTACCTGGCCATGAAAGACGCCATCACCGACTCCGGCCTGACCGAAGAGCAGGTTTCCAACGTGCGTACCGGCCTGATCGCCGGCTCCGGTGGCGCGTCGACCCTGAACCAGATGGAAGCACTGGACATCCTGCGCGAGAAAGGCGTCAAGCGCGTCGGCCCGTACCGCGTCACGCGGACCATGGGCAGCACCGTTTCCGCCTGCCTGGCCACGCCGTTCAAGATCAAGGGTGTGAACTACTCGATCTCCTCCGCTTGCGCCACCAGTGCTCACTGCATCGGTAACGCCATGGAACAGATCCAGCTGGGCAAGCAGGACATCGTTTTCGCCGGCGGCGGTGAAGAAGAACACTGGAGCCAATCGTTCCTGTTCGACGCCATGGGCGCCCTGTCCACCCAGTACAACGAAACCCCGGAAAAAGCTTCCCGTGCCTACGACGCCAAGCGTGACGGTTTCGTCATTGCCGGCGGTGGCGGCATGGTCGTGGTTGAAGAGCTGGAACACGCTCTGGCCCGCGGCGCGAAGATCTACGCGGAAATCGTCGGCTACGGCGCGACCTCCGACGGCTACGACATGGTTGCCCCGAGCGGCGAAGGCGCGATCCGCTGCATGCAGCAGGCGCTGTCCACCGTCGATACCCCGATCGACTACCTGAACACCCACGGCACCTCGACCCCGGTCGGCGACGTCGCGGAAATGAAAGGCGTGCGTGAAGTGTTCGGCAACAAGGCTCCGGCCATCAGCTCCACCAAGAGCCTGTCGGGTCACTCCCTGGGCGCCGCCGGCGTTCACGAAGCGATCTACTGCCTGCTGATGATGGAAGGCAACTTCATTGCCGGTTCCGCCAACATCGACGAGCTGGACCCTGAAGTGGCCGACCTGCCGGTGCTGACCAAGACCCGCGAAAACGCCACCATCAACACCGTGATGAGCAACAGCTTCGGTTTCGGTGGCACCAACGCCACCCTGGTACTGAAGCGCTGGGAAGGTAAGTAATTTCCCGCTGCCGAGCCGCACATGAAAACGCCCCGACTGGTTCGGGGCGTTTTTTTTGCCTGGAGAAATTCGCGCGGCAAACACAAAACCCTGTAGGAGCAGCCTGCGGCAGCTCCTACAGGGGGGCGTGAGGCCTCTGGAGATGAAGCTTTTGTCATGAAACTTAACGCCCTGCGACTGAATGTCGCGGATTCCGCGGGCTGCAGCACTGTTTCCGTTTTTGCAAAAAACCATTACCAAACTCAGTCGTTTACTTAGCAAGCTACCAAACTCTATAACAGAGGCCTGCACACGCCTTGCTGCAGATAACAGAGATTGGAGCTAGCAGATGACTGTAAAAGTAACTGAACGCGACGATTCACATAAATCCCACGAGGGGGTAGCCGCCGGTATCCGGATCTGGGATGTGCATCAACAAGACCTGCTGGTCGGGATGTTCCATTCCGAGACCGATGCGCAAAACTACAAGGCCGAACTGGAAACCCTGGAGCAGCAACGCGAATTGCGTTCCGCATAGGCAAACACAGCATTGAAAGCGACAAACCCCACCATGAGCGGGGTTTGTCGTATTGCAGCCTTCAGCGTGTTACCACATCAGATCATCAGGGATCTTATAGGCGGCGTACGGATCATCCTCGACACTCACTTCTTCGGTTTGCACATTCAGCTGCACGATACGTTGAGGGTCGCGCTCCTGAATCTTCAGTGCCGCCTCGCGCGGAATCACTTCGTAGCCGCCAGCGTGATGCACGATGGCCAGCGAACCGCTGCTGAGCTTGTTGCGCATCAGGGTGTTGACGCTGATGCGCTTGACCTTCTTGTCGTCGACGAAGTTGTAGTAATCCTCGGTCGTCAATTTCGGCAGGCGCGAGACTTCGATCAATTGCTTGACCTGCGCGGCACGGGCCTTGGCCTCGGCCTTCTCCTGCTGCTGGCGGTTGAGTTCCTGGTCGCGCTTGACCTTCTCGGCCATGGCTTCCTGCGCCGCGCGCTGCTGGGAGTCATCCAGCTCGATCTGGCCTTTGTGGGCCAGGCGTTGTTGTTTCTGCTTGTCTTTGCTGACCTGCTTGGCCTGCTTCTGGTTGACCAGCCCTGCTTTGAGCAACTGGTCGCGAAGGGAAATGCTCATGGTGCTTATTACTCACTTAGGCCACTGCTCAACCGCAGCTGGGCAAATTCTTTTCCTGACGTTTGGCTTCGCCCCACAAGGCGTCCAACTCTTCGAGGGTGCAATCTTCCATGGGACGGCGGGTGTCGCGCAATGCCTGTTCGATAAAACGAAAGCGTCGTTCAAACTTGCCGTTGGCGCCACGCAGTGCGGCTTCCGGATCGACCTTGAGATGCCGCGCCAGATTGACCACGGAAAACAGCAGATCGCCGATCTCGTCGGCCACGGCTTCGGGATCGTTTTCCGACATCGCTTCGAGGACTTCATCGAGCTCCTCACGCACTTTATCGAGCACCGGCAAGGCATCTGGCCAGTCGAACCCGACCTGCCCCGCGCGCTTCTGCAATTTTGCCGAACGGGACAACGCTGGCAGTGCGGCGGGAACATCATCGAGCAACGATAGCTGTTCGGGCGCTGAAGATTTCTCCGCGCGCTCCTCGGCCTTGATCTCTTCCCAACGCTGTTTGACCTGCTCTTCACTCAAACGCGGGACATCCAGCGGCGCATACAGGTCACCGGTGGGGAACACGTGGGGATGACGACGGATCAGCTTGCGGGTGATGCCGTCGACCACGCCGGCGAACTCGAAGCGCCCCTCTTCCCGAGCCAACTGACTGTAATAAACCACCTGGAACAACAGATCACCCAGCTCACCCTGCAAGTGATCGAAGTCGCCGCGCTCGATGGCATCGGCGACTTCGTAGGCTTCTTCGAGGGTGTGCGGGACGATGGTGGCCCAGGTTTGCTTGATGTCCCACGGGCAACCGTACTGCGGGTCGCGCAGGCGGTTCATCAGGTGCAACAAATCTTCAAGGCTGTACATCTGCGACTCTCGTCAAACACCCTGTAGGAGCTGGCTTGCCAGCGAAGGCGCTCGTCATGCCAGCGCAAGGCTCAAGGCTGCCTTCGCCGGCAAGCCGGCTCCTACAGAGAGGGGTGGGTCATGGCGTACGGTTACGCCGGGTTTCGATGATGTTCGGCAACTGGGAAATCCGCCCCAGCAACCGCCCCAATGCGTCCAGCCCCGGAATCTCGATGGTCAGGGACATCAACGCGGTGTTGTCCTCCTTGTTCGAGCGGGTGTTGACCGCCAGCACGTTGATCCGCTCATTGAGCAGCACCTGCGAGACGTCACGCAGCAGACCGGAACGGTCGTAGGCGCGGATGACGATGTCCACCGGATAGGTGAGCACCGGCACCGGCCCCCAGCTGACCTGGATAATTCGCTCGGGCTCGCGCCCGGCCAGCTGCAGCACCGAGGCGCAGTCCTGGCGGTGAATGCTCACGCCGCGACCCACGGTGATGTAACCGACGATTGCATCGCCCGGCAACGGCTGGCAGCAGCCGGCCATCTGGGTCATCAGGTTGCCGACACCCTGGATCTGGATATCGCCGCGCTTGCCCGGCTTGTAGCCGGTGGCCTTGCGTGGAATCAGTTCCAGCTGCTCGTTGCCACGCTCCGGCTCGACCAGTTGCTGCGCCAGGTTGACCAGTTGCGCCAGGCGCAGATCCCCGGCGCCGAGGGCGGCGAACAGGTCTTCGGCGGTTTTCATGTTGGCCTTGTCGGCCAGCTTGTCGAAATCCACCGCGGGCAGACCGAGGCGATTGAGCTCGCGCTCAAGCAGCGTTTTACCGGCCGCGACGTTCTGGTCACGGGCCTGCAACTTGAACCAGTGAACGATCTTCGCCCGCGCCCGCGATGTGGTGACGTAACCCAGGTTCGGGTTCAGCCAGTCGCGGCTCGGGGTGCCGTGCTTGCTGGTGATGATCTCGACCTGTTCACCGGTTTGCAGGCTGTAATTGAGCGGCACGATGCGCCCGTTGATCTTGGCGCCACGGCAGTTGTGACCGATTTCGGTGTGTACACGGTAGGCGAAGTCCAGCGGCGTCGCACCCTTCGGCAAATCGATGGCGTGACCGTCCGGGGTAAAGATGTAGACCCGGTCGGGCTCGATATCGACCCGCAGCTGTTCCGCCAGGCCACCGATGTCGCCCAGCTCTTCGTGCCATTCGAGTACCTGGCGCAGCCAGGAGATTTTCTCTTCGTAGTGATTGGAGCCGGACTTGACGTCGGTGCCCTTGTAGCGCCAGTGCGCGCACACACCGAGTTCGGCTTCTTCGTGCATCGCATGGGTGCGGATCTGCACTTCCAGCACCTTGCCCTCGGGCCCGATCACCGCTGTGTGCAGCGAGCGATAGCCGTTTTCCTTGGGGTTGGCGATGTAGTCGTCGAACTCTTTCGGAATGTGCCGCCAAAGGGTATGGACGATGCCGAGCGCGGTGTAGCAATCGCGCATTTCCGGCACCAGCACGCGAACGGCTCGAACGTCGTAGATCTGGCTGAACTCCAGACCCTTGCGCTGCATTTTGCGCCAGATCGAATAGATGTGTTTGGCCCGGCCGCTGATGTCGGCATCGACGCCGGTGGCCTGCAATTCGTTTTTCAGCTGGCTCATCACGTCGCTGATGAAGCGCTCGCGATCGAGTCGCCGCTCGTGGAGCAACTTGGCGATCTGCTTGTACTGGTCCGGCTCCAGGTAACGGAAGGACAAGTCCTCCAGTTCCCACTTGATGTGACCGATACCCAGGCGATGGGCCAGTGGCGCGTAGATGTCGAAGACTTCACGGGCGACGCGGTTGCGTTTTTCGTCGTCGGCGGTCTTCACCGCACGGATGGCGCATGTACGCTCGGCCAGTTTGATCAGGGCGACGCGAACGTCGTCGACCATGGCCACCAGCATCTTGCGCAGGTTTTCCACCTGGCCCTGGGTGCCCATCACCATGGATTTGCGCGGACTCAGGCTGTCGCTGATCGCCGCCATGCGTTGCACGCCGTCGATGAGTTTGGCCACCACCGGGCCGAAGCGCTGGCTGACTGCCGGCAACGGGATCTGGGCTTCGCGCACGCCCCGGTACAGGACCGCGGCGACCAGTGAGTCCTGATCGAGTTTGAGATCGGCGAGAATCTCGGCGATCTCAAGGCCGGTACGGAACGTGGAGTTCCCTTCCGACCACAGATTCTGTGCCGCATTGGCTTGTTGTTCGGCCTCGCGAGCGTACTCGCAGGCCTCTTTCAAGGCTTCGCGATCCAGTGCCAGATCGACACTCACCGCGTGATCGAGCCAAGCCTCGAGATTGATACTGCCGTCGGTGTTGATCGGCTGGTGTGCTCTCACCTGTACCATCTTGCTTACCTTCCCTACGACGCAGATTCAATGCGTCAAATCGCTGACCTTCGTTGCCCGTGCGCCCACATCGGGCTGGGTGCGCGGCTGCACGGGCGGGCCAGTCGGACCAGACGAGCATCCTAGCTCGCTTCAAATAACGCCATGGCCTCGACATGTGCCGTTTGAGGAAACATATCGAGAATCCCGGCACGTTTTAACCGGTAGCCCTGCTTGATCAATTCGACCGTGTCACGCGCCAGAGTGGCCGGGTTGCACGACACGTACACCAACCGTTCGGCGCCCAGGGTCTTGAGCTTGCGAACAACCTCGAAAGCACCGTCACGCGGTGGGTCCAAGAGTACCGCACAAAAGCCTTCGGCGGCCCATTCGGCGTCCGTCAAAGGCTGGGATAAATCGGCCTGAAAAAACTTCGCGTTATGCAGATTATTGCTAGCCGCATTCGCCGCTGCCCGATCGACCATCACCTGCACACCTTCGACCGCCACCACTTCGCGAGCGGCCTTGGCCAGTGGCAAGGCAAAGTTGCCCAGACCACAGAACAGATCGAGTACGCGCTCATCCGCTGTCGGCTTCAACCAGTCCAGCGCCTGGGCGACCATCGCTTCGTTGACTGCGGCGTTGACCTGGATGAAATCCCCGGGACGGTATGCCAGCTCCAGACCCCACTGTTCAAGACGATAACCCAACGACTGATCGGCCTCGACCGGCTGCGGTTCACCGTCGCCATGCAGCCACAACTGGGCTTCGTGGAACGCGCAGAAATCCTTGAGGATCGTCAGGTCGGCGTCGGACAACGGCGCCATGTGCCGCAGCAAAATCGCCAACGTCGAGCCGCTGAACAACTCCACATGCCCGAGTGCCTGAGGTTTGCTCAAGCGTCGCAGCATCTGGGGCAGGCGGGTCATGATTGGTTGCAAGGGCTGTACCAGCACCGGGCAATCATCGATGCCAACGATGTCCTGGCTGCCGGCGGCGCGGAACCCGACTTCGAGTTTCTTCGCCTTCATGTCCCAGCGCACCGCCACACGGGCGCGACGACGGTAGCCGAATTCCGGACCGGTCAATGGTTCGGCCCACTCCTCGGGCGCGACACCGGCGACCTTGGACAATTGCTCGGCGAGCATGCGCTGTTTCAGGGCGAGTTGTTCGTTGTGGGGCAGATGCTGCACGCTGCAGCCGCCGCAACGGCCGGCATGGGCGCACGGTGCCGGGCGGCGCAACTCGCTGGCGTTGAACACCCGCTCGGTCCGCGCCTCGACCACTTTACCGTGGGCACCGAGTACGCGAGCCTCGATTTCTTCGCCGGCCAACGCACCGATGACGAACCAGGTACGGCCTTCGAAAAACGCGATGCCGCGACCGTCATTGGCCAGGCGCTCGATGGTCAGGCGCTGTTTTTTGCCGGTCGGGATTTGCGGGGCCTTGCTGCCGCCGGTGGGCTGGAAGCGCAGGCCTCTTTCATGTTTGGCCATCAGTTGGGCGCGTCGAAAATGCCGGTCGACAAGTAACGGTCGCCGCGGTCGCAGATGATCGCGACGATCACCGCATTTTCAACTTCTCTGGACAGGCGCAGCATTGCCGCCACGGCGCCGCCCGAGGACACGCCACAGAAAATGCCTTCTTCACGGGCCAGGCGACGGGTCACGTCTTCGGCTTCGCTTTGGGCCATGTCGACGATCCGGTCCACGCGATCAGCCTGATAGATCTTCGGCAGGTATTCCTGAGGCCAGCGACGGATACCCGGGATCGCCGAACCTTCCATTGGTTGCAGGCCGATGATCTGCACGTTGTCGTTCTGCTCTTTCAAGTAGCGCGACACGCCCATGATGGTCCCGGTGGTGCCCATGGAGCTGACGAAATGGGTGATGGTGCCCTGGGTCTGACGCCAGATTTCCGGGCCAGTGGTGGTGTAGTGCGCCTCGGGGTTATCACCGTTGGCGAACTGATCCAGTACCTTGCCGCGACCTTCGGCTTCCATGCGCTGGGCGAGGTCGCGGGCACCTTCCATGCCCTCCTCCTGGCTGACCAGGATCAGCTCGGCGCCATAGGCGGTCATGGCTGCCTTGCGTTCGGCGCTGGAGTTGTCCGGCATGATCAGGATCATCTTGTAACCCTTGATCGCAGCGGCCATGGCCAGGGCGATCCCGGTGTTGCCCGAGGTCGCTTCGATCAGTGTATCGCCGGCGTGGATCTGCCCGCGCAGTTCGGCGCGGGTGATCATCGACAGCGCCGGACGGTCCTTGACCGAACCCGCCGGGTTGTTCCCTTCGAGCTTGAGCAATAGGGTATTGCTGGTGGCGCCGGGCAGGCGCTGCAAACGGACCAGCGGAGTGTTGCCGACGCAATCGGCGATGGTTGGGTACTGCAAGGTCATGGCGTATTCGCAATCCAGACTGCGGGGGCGACTATCATACCGGCAAACGTTCGCAGGCCATATCACGCAAAGTGTGGTGCTTATGGTTTATGGGAATAAGCAGATATTTTGCGGTGAACATGAGGGCCTCATCGCGGGCAAGCCCGCTCCTACAGGGGACTGAGGTGATCACATATTTTTCGCTTGAAACACAGTCAATGTGGGAGCGAGCCTGCTCGCGATGGCGTCGTCACGGGCACCACCATCATCCGCCAACAGACGCATATTCAAGCGCAACCCGGTCCCGGTGTTCTGCGCCCACAGCTGTCCACCCTGACGCTGCACCGCATTCCGGGCAATGCTCAACCCCAACCCAAACCCACCATCCCCCGGCCGCGAACCGTCGAGCCGGGTGAACGGCAGGAAGATCCGCTCCAGATCCGCTTGCGCCACTCCACCACCCTGATCCTCCAGCCACAGGTGCCAGAAATCGCCATCACGCCGTCCGCCCAATTGGACGATGCCTCCCGTCGGCGAATGACGAATGGCATTGCGCAGAATGTTTTCCAACGCTTGGGCCAAGGTATTGAGATGACCGCGAACCCAGCAGGATGCATCCACCGTGCATTGCAACTGCGTATCGGGCCAGCCACTTTCATAGCAGGCGTTTTCCGTGAGCATTTCCCACAGGGCCTGGATCTGAATCGCCTCGTCGGGCAACCGGGTGCGCTCGGTGTCCAGCCATGCCAGTTGCAGCGTGTCTTCCACCAGGCGCTGCATGCCATCGACCTCACGACCGATACGTTCGCGCAATGGCTCCAGCCCCTGCTCGCTTTCACTGGCCACCCGCAGGCGGCTCAAAGGCGTGCGCAATTCGTGGGACAGGTCGCGCAACAGTTGCTGCTGCAAGGCCACAGTGCTTTGCAGGCGCTCGGACATGTGATCGAACGCCCGCCCCAGCTCACCCAATTCATCGGAACGATTGGTGGTGCGGCTCGATAGGCGCACATTCAGTTGGTCAGCACGCCAGGCATTGGCCTGCTCACGCAAGTGATTGAGCGGCACTACCAGCAAACGGTAGAGCCCGACGCACAGCAGCAAAGTGAACAACCCCGGAATCACGCCGTTGGTGATCACCCGCCAGAACACCCGGTATTGCCCAGGCAAAAAGCGTTCGGGCAGTTCGATCACCAGGCTGCCAGTGGACGGGTCGCCGGGAAACGGTATGCGTATCCACGGCCGGCCTTTCTTGTGAATGGGCCAATCGAGGCCGCGCAAAAAAGTCAGGCGTTCGACTTCCTTGTCCGTCAGCGATTGGTTGCTCAAGGACTGCAAATCACCACCGATGACACCGACCCAGCCTTTTTCCCGCTGACCCATGCCTTGCAGCCAGTCATCGACACCGGCGCTCTGGCGCTGCTTCCACGCCTGCTCGGCTTCGGCGGCATAACCGGACAGGGTGCCGCGGGCCTCATCGGAGAGGAACTGGTTTCGCTCCTCCATGTAACGCCCCCATGACCAACTCAACCAGATCATCAGCAGACAGAAAGCGACCAATAGACAAGCCAGTTTCCAGAACAGCGAGTGCCTGCCCGGCACGTTACATTTCATCGGCGGCGCTCAGGATGTAACCCTTGCCCCATACCGTACGCACTTCGCGCTCGGTGTAGCCAATGGCCTTGAGCTTGCGGCGGATCTGGCTGATGTGCATGTCCAGGCTGCGGTCATGGGCCGCATAACCGCGTTGCAGCACCTGTTGATAGAGGAAGGCTTTGCTCAATACTTCGTCGACGCTGCGGTGCAGCGTCTCCAGCAGCCGATACTCGCTGCGGGTCAGGCCGCCAGCCTGTTCGCCATAAAACACCTCGAAGCTTTCATCGTCGAAACGCAGGCTGTCCATCAACGGGGCTGGCACTGCCGGTGCGGGTCGGCGGTCGAGTGCCACCCGCCGCAGAATGGCTTCGATGCGCACCCGCAACTCCACCATGCTGAAGGGCTTTGGCAGGTAATCATCGGCCCCCAGGCGAAAGCCGCTGATGCGATCGGCCTCGGCACCGAGGGCCGACATCAGCAACACCGGGGTGGAATGACTCTGGCGCAATTGAGTCAGTACCGCCAGGCCGTCCATGCCCGGCAGCAGGATATCCATCAACACCACGTCGAAAGGCTGCCGGCGGGCAATGTCCAGGCCTTCCTGGCCGTTCTGGCACCAGGTCACCTGGAAGCCGCTGCGGTCCAGGTGCTCGTGAACGTAGGCGCCGAGCACAAGGTCGTCTTCGATGGACAGGATTCGGGGGAGGCCAGCAGTGATGGGAGTCATGACTATCTGCAAACAATTCTCAGTTGAGCGATTATTCAAGATTGCCTCGCCAGGGGCAACCCACGGTTTGTCCGTATCGCCAAAGAGTCGCCCGGGCCGACGAATGACTGCACCATTTTTACGAAGATTGCCCGCGAGCAAATCGCTACACTGCGCAAGTGGTGCATGGCGGATGCATGTACGGGTCTATAAATAGCGGGATGCAGGAGAGATGCGTGCTCAAGAAACTGGGAATCAAAGGCCGCGTGCTGTTGCTGACCCTGTTGCCAACCAGCCTGATGGCGTTGGTGCTGGGGGGGTATTTTACCTGGATGCAACAGGCTGACCTGCAAACCCAACTCATGCAGCGCGGCGAAATGATCGCCGAGCAGTTGGCTCCACTGACGGCGCCAGCCATGGGCCATCAGGACAACGAACTGCTCGAACGCATCGCCACCCAGGCCCTGGAGCAAACCGATGTACGGGCAGTGACCTTCCTGGCTCCCGACCGCACGTTGCTGGCCCACGCCGGCCCGACCATGCTCAATCAGACGCCCTCTGGCAGTGGCACGCAAATGCTGCGCCACAGCGGCAGCGATGCGACCCGCTATCTGCTGCCGGTATTCGGCAAACACCGCAATCTGGCCGGAGACGTGATTCCCGAAGAAGCAGACCGCCTGCTTGGCTGGGTCGAGCTCGAACTGTCCCATAACAACATGCTGTTGCGCGGTTACCGCAGCCTGTTCGCCAGCTTGATGTTGATCGCTACGGGACTGATCGGTGCGGCGCTGCTGGCCCTGCGCATGGGCCGCACGATCAATCGGCCGTTGAGCCAGATCAAGCAGGCCGTGGCCCAACTCAAGGACGGCCACCTGGAGACCCGCTTGCCGCCCCTCGGCAGCCAGGAACTGGATGAACTGGCTTCCGGCATCAACCGCATGGCCGGCACCCTGCAAAATGCCCAGGAAGAATTGCAGCACAGCATCGACCAGGCCACCGAAGACGTGCGCCAGAACCTGGAAACCATCGAGATCCAGAACATCGAGCTGGATCTGGCGCGCAAGGAGGCCCTGGAAGCGAGCCGGATCAAGTCCGAATTCCTGGCCAACATGAGCCATGAAATCCGTACGCCGCTCAATGGCATTCTCGGCTTCACCCACCTGTTGCAAAAAAGCGAGCTCACCCCACGCCAGCTCGACTACCTGGGCACCATCGAAAAATCCGCCGACAGCCTGCTGGGCATCATCAACGAGATTCTCGACTTCTCGAAAATCGAAGCTGGCAAGCTGGTGCTCGACCATATTCCGTTCAACCTGCGCGACCTGCTCCAGGACACCTTGACCATCCTCGCCCCGGCCGCCCACGCCAAGCAGCTGGAACTGGTGAGCCTGGTGTATCGGGACACGCCGCTGTCACTGGTAGGCGACCCGTTGCGGCTCAAGCAGATCCTGACGAACCTGGTGAGCAATGCGATCAAGTTCACCCGCGAAGGCACCGTCGTCGCCCGCGCCATGCTCGAAGAAGAACACGAAGACACCGTGCAGCTGCGCATCAGCATTCAGGACACCGGCATCGGCCTGTCGAGCCAGGACGTACGCGCCCTGTTCCAGGCCTTCAGTCAGGCTGACAACTCGCTATCGCGGCAACCGGGCGGCACTGGCCTGGGCCTGGTGATTTCCAAACGCCTGATCGAACAGATGGGCGGCGAGATCGGCGTCGACAGCACGCCGGGGGAAGGGTCGGAATTCTGGATCAGCCTGAGCCTGCCGAAAACCCGTGACGATGCCGAAGACCTGCCCGCCGCGCCGCTGCTCGGGCGCCGGGTGGCGGTGCTGGAAAACCACGAACTGGCCCGGCAGGCGTTGCAGCATCAACTGGAAGACTGCGGCCTCAACACCACACCGTTCAACACCCTGGAAAGCCTGACCAATGGCGTCACCGCCGCCCACCAGACCGATCAGGCGATCGAACTTGCAGTGCTCGGCATCACCAGCAACGACATGCCGCCGGAACGCCTCAACCAGCACATCTGGGACCTCGAGCATCTTGGCTGCAAAGTGCTGGTGCTGTGCCCGACCACGGAACAGACGCTGTTCCATCTTTCCGTGCCCAACCCCCACAGCCAGCTCCAGGCGAAACCGGCCTGTACCCGCAAGTTGCGACGCTCCCTGTCTGATCTGGTCAACCCGCGCCCGATGCGCCGCGAGCCGGGCGAACCGTTGTCCAGCCGTGCACCGAAGGTGCTTTGCGTCGACGACAATCCGGCCAACCTGATGCTGGTGCAGACCCTGCTCGAAGACATGGGCGCCAATGTGCTCGCGGTGGAAAGCGGTTTTGCCGCCATCAAGGCGGTGCAGAACGAGACATTCGATCTGGTGTTGATGGACGTGCAGATGCCCGGCATGGACGGCCGCCAGAGCACCGAGGCGATCCGCCAATGGGAAAGCGAACGCCATTGCACGCCGCTGCCGATCGTGGCCCTCACCGCCCATGCCATGGCCAACGAAAAACGCGCGATGCTGCAAAGCGGCATGGACGACTACCTGACCAAACCGATCAGCGAACGGCAATTGGCGCAGGTGGTGCTGAAATGGAGCGGCCTGGCGCTGCGCAATCACAGCCCGGAACGCTCCGGCGATGGGCATGCTGGCGCCCACGACCTGTTGGTACTCGACCACGACGAAGGATTGCGCCTGGCCGCCGGCAAGGCTGATCTGGCGGCGGACATGCTGGCGATGCTGCTGGCGTCCCTGGAGGCTGACCGCGAAGCCATCCGCCTCGCACAGCAAAGCAACGACCACAACGCCCTGATCGAACGCGTCCATCGCCTGCATGGCGCGACGCGTTACTGCGGCGTACCGCAATTGCGTGCGGCCTGCCAACGCAGCGAAACCCTGCTCAAGCAACAGGACCCGAATGCCGGCGTGGCACTGGAGGAACTCGACCGGGCGATCAATCGCCTGGCGGCCCAGGCGCGCATGAATGCTTGATGCAGCGCAACTGCGTCAATCAAACATCAGCGTAAGCTCAGCGCAAACCCTGTAGGAGCTGGCTTGCCAGCGAAGGTGGCCTCAGAGACAGCACAGGGTTTGAGATCCTCTTCGCAGGCAAGCCAGCTCCTACAGAAACGGGACAGAGAGGACATCATGCGTACGATTTTTTTCAGCAGCCAGAACTAYGACCGCGACAGTTTTCTAGCTGCCGAACAACCGGTCGGCATCGAGCTGCAATTTCAACCTGCGCGCCTGAGCCTCGACACAGTGGCGCTGGCCCAGGGGTATGAAGCGGTCTGTGCGTTCATCAATGATGACCTCGGCGCGGCGGTACTCGAACGCCTGGCCGCCGGTGGCACTCGCCTGATCGCCCTGCGCTCGGCCGGTTACAACCATGTCGACTTGCCGACGGCAAAACGTCTGGGACTGGCCATCGTGCGCGTCCCGGCCTATTCGCCCCACGCGGTGGCCGAACATGCAGTGGCGCTGATCCTCGCACTCAACCGCCGCTTGCCCCGCGCCTACAACCGCACTCGCGAAGGGGATTTCAGACTGCAGGGGCTGACGGGTTTCGACCTGGTGGGCAAGACCGTCGGCGTGGTCGGCACCGGTCAGATCGGTGCCACCTTCGCCAAAATCATGAGCGGATTTGGCTGCCAGTTACTGGCCTGTGACCCCTACCCCAACCCGCAGGTCGAAGCCCTCGGCGCGCGCTACTTGAGCCTGCCGCAGCTGCTGGCCGAATCGCAGATCATCAGCCTGCACTGCCCGCTCAACGAGCAGAGCAAGCACTTGATCAACCGCCAATCCCTGGCGCACATGCAACCGGGCGCAATGCTGATCAATACCGGACGTGGCGGCCTGGTGGACACCCCGGCGCTGATCGATGCCCTGAAAGACGGTCGCCTGGGTTACCTGGGGCTGGATGTGTATGAGGAAGAGGCGCAGTTGTTCTTCGAGGACCGCTCCGACCTGCCGCTGCAAGACGATGTACTGGCCCGGTTGCTGACCTTCCCTAACGTGATCGTCACCGCACACCAGGCCTTTCTGACCCGCGAAGCGCTGGACGCGATAGCCGCCACCACGTTGCGCAACATTGCAGCCTGGACGGCGGGCACCCCGGAAAACCAGGTGACGGGAGACTGAAACGGATCGAAGGTCATCTGCCTGCGCGATGCGGTGTCCAAGCCCGTGATAGCATATCGCGCATATTTGGAGGACCCATGGTCGAACACGATTTCCGCTACAGCCTGATGAACCCGCAACACACCCTCACCGAATGCCGCGCCCTGGTGCCAGGGCGCTATCAGGTCACCGGCAACGGTGGCTCGATTCGCAACAACGACGTGCTGGTCGTGACCCTCAAGGGTGCCAAGGACTTGTCCATGCGCCTGACCGTCGAAACGGTTCGCCACCTGATCAACCCGCCCGGTCAATGGGTCGCGGTGGCCAGTGGCCCGGTATTCGGCGAACTGGCGATTCATACCTGGCAAGTGAACTGTGACAGCTGCGCCAAAGAGCTGAGCTTCGAGTTCGCCGTCGATGCCAAGCTGGCCAACAAGGCCGAAAAGCCTGCCGCCACTGCGCGGATTGCCGAGCTGGGCTGGACCACCGTTGGCGAGAAACACCTGTGCCCGAAATGCCAGGAGCCTGCGTGATGAAACGCCTCGCTCTGAGCGCGATGGCCGGTGCCAGCCTGCTGGGCTGCGCCGCCGAGCCGGTGCAGTTGCAACAAAACCGCAGCTACATTCTGGAATGGATCGGCGAACGGCCGTTGATGGACTACAGCCACCTGACCATCACCCTCGCTGAAGACGGCCGGGCTTACGGCAATGGTGGCTGCAATCACTGGTTCGCGCCGTACACCCTCGATGGCGACAAACTGACCTTCGGCAAAATCGGCAGCACCCGCAAACTGTGCGCGCCGGCGCTGATGGAACAGGAAAAACGCTTCCTCCAGGCCCTGGAAAACGTCCAGCGCTGGGACGTCTCCCCGATCGAGCAGATGCGCTTCTGGCCAGCCGAAGGCAAGCCGCTGCGTTGGTGGCTTGAGGAGGGTTGATCCCCTAAAAGATCGCAGCCTGCGGCAGCTCCTACATGGATTGTCGTACACCCTGTAGGAGCTGCCGCAGGCTGCGATCTTTTCTCTCAAGAACAACTCAATTCTTCGCCTGCAATGCCTCAAGCTTCGCCATCACCCCCGCCGCCGTCTGTTCCCCCATCAACTGCTCACGCACCTTGCCCTTGTTATCGATAATGTACGTCACCGGCAACACCTCGCTGCGCGGCAGCTCGAACAGCTCGGTAGGGTCCAGCGCCAGCACGGTGAACCTGATTCCCAGCTTCTCGCTCGCGCCCTTCAGCTCTTGCCCCTGGACGTTGTCGAAGTTGACCCCGAACACACCAATTTTCTTGTCCTTGAGCTGCTCGGCCAAGGCATTCAACTCCGGGATCTCGGTACGGCAAGGCCCGCACCATTCTGCCCAGTAGTTAAGTACCAGCCATTTGCCGTCCAGTCGGTCGGCGGCGATCTTGTGGCCGTCCTGGTCGATGCCATAGTCATTCCCGCAGCCCCCCAGCATCAACGCCCCGATGATCGCCAATGCCGCTGCCAGTCGCCTTGTCATGTCGTGTTCCTTGTCAAAAATTGAATGCGCCTGCGACCCATCGCCTCTCACGGTTCTGGATTGCGCGCTGCACAGTTAGAATAGCCGCCACCTTACGCAAGATGCGACCCGCTCATGACCGATCTGACGCTTTATCACAACCCGCGCTGCTCGAAATCCCGCGGTGCGCTCGAACTGCTTGAAGCCCGTGGCCTGACGCCTACCGTGGTCCGTTACCTGGACACTCCGCTGGACGCCGCGCAAATCCAGAGCCTGCTGGGCAAACTCGGGATCAGCGCCCGGCATTTGCTGCGCACCGGCGAGGACGAGTACAAAACCCTCGACCTGGCCGACAACAGCCTGAGCGAAGCGCAATTGATCGCCGCTATCGCCGCCCACCCGAAACTGATGGAGCGACCGATTCTCGAAGTCGGCGACAAAGCCATCATCGGCCGCCCACCGGAGCAGATCCTGGAACTGTTGCCATGAGTGCACCGTACATTCTGGTTCTGTACTACAGCCGCAGCGGCTCGACCAACGAAATGGCCCGGCAGATCGCCCGCGGTGTAGAACAGGCCGGGCTTGAGGCCCGCCTGCGCACGGTGCCGGCGATTTCCAGCGAGTGCGAAGCCGTTTCGCCGGAGATTCCCGACGAAGGTGCGCTGTACGCCAGCCTCGACGACCTGAAGAACTGCGCCGGCCTGGCACTCGGCAGCCCGACCCGCTTCGGTAACATGGCGGCGCCGCTCAAGTACTTTCTCGACGGCACCAGCAACCTGTGGCTGACCGGTGCGCTGGTGGGCAAACCGGCGGGTGTATTCACCTCCACGGCGAGCCTGCACGGTGGCCAGGAAACCACCCTGCTGTCGATGATGCTGCCGTTGCTGCACCACGGCATGCTGATCACCGGCCTGCCGTACAGCGAGTCGGCACTGCTGGAAACCCAGGGCGGCGGCACGCCTTACGGCGCCAGCCACCACGCCGGTGCCGACGGCAAAAGCGGTCTGGATACCCATGAAGTGGCGCTGTGCCGCGCGCTGGGCATGCGCCTGGCGAAGACTGCACAGAAACTGGAGAGCTGAGGTGGCAAAAAAGCCGAAGATTCTTCCCGCCCTCGAATGGCTCGAGCCACGCGTCAAGGCGATGCGTGTCATCAGTCTGCTGTGCTTTTTCGGCTTGGTGGGATTGCTGTGCATCTACTACCTGTTGGTCGCCGACCTGCACGGCGCCCGGCCATGGGTGATTCTGTTGATCGAGCTGGTGCCGTTGCTAATCCTGGCACCGGGGATGATCGTCGGCAGCCCTCGCGGGCATTCGTGGATGTGCTTTGTGGTGAACCTGTATTTCATCAAGGGCGCGTTGGCTGCCTATGACCCGAACCGGCAAATCTTCGGTTTGCTGGAGATGGGTGCGAGCCTGGCGGTGTTCTGTTCAGCGTTGTTGTATGTGCGCTGGCGGTATCAGTTGAATCGCAAGTTGGCTGGCGAGGACGAAGTTTCCGTCGCCTGACAGAAAAGATCGCAGCCTTCGGCAGCTCCTACAGGCTTACACATTCCCCTGTAGGAGCTGCCGAAGGCTGCGATCTTTTGGGGCCACCCAAACCCTCAATGATTGACGGTATAAGCCAGCATCATCGAAATCTGGCTCATCGGCCGCCCGCCACTTTCTTCATGCCACTGGTTGAACACGTCCTGCACCAATGCCAGGTCGCGCAGGCTGCTCGGCACCTTGTCGATGATGTCCTGCGCATTCAGCGCCGCCACCACGTCATAGCTCGGTACAAAGGTGTCCTTGCCGATCATCCGCAAGAAGCGCGGGGCAGACAGACCGCCCAACTGATGTCCGCGTTTTTTCAGAAAGGTCCAGAGCCCGACGATATCGGTCACCGGCCAATCGGCGATCAGCGCGCCGAAGCTGCCCTTTTCATGGGCCACATCCAGCATGAACTGCGCATTGCGCGGCACACTCTTGAGCTTGCCCAGGTGACGGATGATCCGCGTGTCCTGCATCAGCCGCTCCAGGTGTTCGGCGCTCATCAGCACGACTTTCTCCGGGTCGAACTTGAAGAACACTTCTTCGAAGGCCGGCCACTTGGCATCCACCAGGCTGTGCTTTAGCCCGGCGCGGAATACCCGTAGCGCCATCATCGAGAGGTAGCGATCGTCGCTGATCTTGCGCAGTTGCGCGGGAGTCTTGGGAACGGGCAGGTGGGCTTCCAGTTCAGCCGCTGAACCGAAACGGTTCAAGCAGTACTCGTTCAGCCACTTGTAGTCGCGCATGCCCTCTCCTGGAGGTTGAAACAATAAACAAATGTAGGAGTGAGCCTGCTCGCGATCGCGGTTAGTCATTCAACATTGATGTCGACTGACACTACGCGATCGCGAGCAGGCTCACTCCTACAGTTCTTGACTAGAGATTGACCACATTGACGAATCGCGAAGCCGCGCTTTCGTCGATCTTGAGGCTGGTGAAGTCGAACAGGTTGCGGTCCGCCAGTTGCGACGGGATCACGTTCTGCAGGCTGCGGAAAATGCTCTCGGTACGGCCCGGGGTCTTGCGCTCCCAGTCCAGCAGCATTTCCTTGACCACCTGACGCTGCAGGTTTTCCTGGGAGCCACAGAGGTTGCACGGGATGATCGGGAATTGCTTGAAGTCCGAGTAGGCCTGGATGTCTTTTTCGTTGCAGTAGGCCAGCGGGCGGATCACCACGTTACGGCCATCGTCAGCGCGCAACTTCGGTGGCATGGCCTTGAGCGAACCGTTGAAGAACATGTTCAGGAAGAACGTTTCGACGATGTCGTCGCGGTGGTGACCGAGGGCCATCTTGGTCGCGCCGATTTCGTCGGCGAAGGTGTAGAGCGTTCCGCGACGCAGACGCGAGCACAGCGAGCAGGTGGTCTTGCCTTCCGGGATCAGCTCCTTGACCACCGAGTAAGTGTCTTTCTCGACGATGTGGTACTCGATACCCAGTTCTTTGAGGTAGGCCGGCAGCACGTGCTCCGGGAATCCCGGCTGCTTCTGGTCCATGTTCACGGCCACGATCTCGAACTTGATCGGCGCGACCTTCTGCAAGTGCATCAGCACGTCGAGCATGGTGTAGCTGTCCTTGCCACCGGACAGGCAGACCATGACCTTGTCGCCGTCTTCAATCATGTTGAAATCGGCAACCGCCTCACCGGCCTGTCGGCGAAGGCGCTTTTGCAGTTTGTTCTGGTTGACCGTGAGAGTGCCCATGACGCGAAATCCGTGAGGTGTGACGAAAGGCCGGCATTTTACGCAAAAACCCCTCAGGGGCGAAGTGCCTCGCCAAAAGGGCTGTTCGGCACAGACCCGACGGCGATTAACAACCGGGTTTACAGCGCGATTTGCTCTAAAGCCCCTACTCCCTCTGGGGAAACTCCTCCCTATACTGCGACATAAGGTCGTATACGAATTTCAGACCTGTGACTTGCTTGGCCGCATTGGCCCGTAGGCGCTCCACTGGGGGGCGACGGTAAAGACAAGAGGAGTGACTGGCATGATCCATCACGTAGTGGGGCTCTTCACCCATCCTGACCAAGAATGGAAAGAAATCCGTGGCGACCAGGAGGAAAGCATCAGCCACATGTACCTGACCCATACGCTGATCCTGGCGGCGATCCCCGCCGTGTCTGCCTTTATTGGCACCACACAGGTCGGTTGGGTCATCGGCAATCGGGCTCCCGTGATGCTGACCGTAGAAAGCGCGATATGGATGACGGTCATGTCCTACCTGGCGATGCTCGGTGGTGTCGCGGTAATGGGCGCATTCATCCACTGGATGGCCCGCACCTATGACGCCAACCCAAGCCTGGCCCGCTGCATTGCGTTTGCAACCTACACCGCTACACCGCTGTTCATCGGCGGCCTCGCCGCCTTGTACCCGCACTTGTGGCTGGGGATGATCGTCGGCACCGCCGCCATCTGCTACACGGTGTATTTGCTGTACGTGGGCTTACCGACGTTCATGAACATTCCATCTGACGAGGGCTTCCTGTTTTCAAGTTCGGTACTCGCCGTAGGCCTGGTGGTGCTGGTCGCCATCATGGCGTTCACCGTAATTGTCTGGGGACTCGGCGTGGGGCCGGTCTATACCAGTTAGCCGCTCATCACTGATAATCAGAAACGACCGACACAGGCCGCCGCAAGGCGGCCTTTTCATTCTTCAGCAACGAGCAGGCATACGACCATTCGGCACCTTGGCGATTCGCAAGGCCCGAGGGTTGCGGCATACTCGACGTCTCTGGAGATCCATCGAGCATGCCCGAGCAACTCAATACCCGCGTCGAAGACTGTTTCCAACAAGCCGAATCCTTTTTCAAACGACCTTTCAAACGCCCCGTGGTGAGCCTCAAGCTGCGCGGGCAAAAAGCCGGTGTCGCGCATCTGCACGAGAACCTGCTGCGCTTCAATCCGCAGTTGTACCGGGAAAACACCGAAGACTTCCTCAAGCAGACCGTGGCCCATGAGGTCGCGCACCTGATCGCCCATCAGTTGTTCGGCGACCGCATTCAGCCCCATGGCGAAGAGTGGCAATTGATCATGCGCGGCGTGTACGAACTGCCGCCCAACCGCTGCCACACCTATGACGTCAAACGCCGCCGCGTGACCCGCTACATCTACAAATGCCCGTGCGCCGACAGCGACTTCCCGTTTTCCGCCCAGCGCCACAGCCTGGTTCGGCAAGGTCGGCGGTATTTGTGCCGGCGGTGCCGCAATACCCTGGTGTTCAGTGGGGAAATGCGGGTCGAGTAGCGGGATGTGTGGTGGCTGTACTGGCCTCACCGCGGACTCACAGCTTGCCATTCACCTCTCTCACCTCGAAGTCTATTCCTGGATCTAGACACAAGCGGGCTTGCCCGCGAAGAGGCCGGAGCAGAAGCTAGAGAATCACCTTGGCAAACCGCAATTCTGCAATCCGCTCAGCACTGAACCCCAACTCCCCCAACACCTGATCCGTATGCTGCCCCAACGCCGCGCCAATATGCCGGGGCTCAGGCAAACCTTGCGAAAACTTTAGCGGACAAGCCATCTGTGCCTGGGTCGAGCCATCGCCACGGGGCACATCGGTCACCAACTCCCGCGCCTGCAACTGCGGATGACTCAGCGCCTCCCCCAGGCTCAACACCGGCTCGACACAAGCATCCAGCTCCGCGAAAAGCGCGCACAACTCGGCAAAGTCATATTTTTCGAATTCGACCTTCAGCGCGGCTTTAAGCTGTTGCTGATGCGCCGCAGACAGGCCGAGGCCGGCCAGTTCCTCAAGCCCCAACGCCGCGCACAACTGTTTCATGAATGCCGGTTCCAGGCTGCCCACCGACAGCCAGCGCCCATCCCGGGATTGGTAGTAATCGTAGAAGCTGCCGCCATTGAGCACCTGGTCTTCCGGCCCCGGCTCGACGCCACAGGCCAGGTACCCGGCACCTGCCAGCGCATTCAGGCTGAACGAGCAGTCGGTCATGCTGACATCCAGGTGCTGGCCCTGACCGGTTTGCTGCCGGGCAATGACCGCCGCCAGCAAGCCAATCACCCCGTGCAGCGAACCACCGGCGACATCCGCCACCTGCATGCCCAACGGCAGCGGCCCACTGTCGGCACGACCTGTGTAACTCGCCAGCCCGGACAGGGCCAGGTAGTTGATGTCATGGCCGGCGCGGTCCTTGTAGGGGCCGGTCTGGCCGTAGCCGGTGATCGACACATAAATCAATTTGGGATTGATCGCCTTCAGGGCTTCGTAGCCCAGGCCCAGACGTTCCATGACACCCGGGCGAAACTGCTCGAGCACAATGTCGTAGTCCTGTAGCAACGACCTGATCACCTCAAGGGCCTCAGGCTGTTTGAGGTCCAGGGCGAGGCTGCGTTTGTTGCGGTTGAGGTAGGCATGACTGGCTGACACGCCTTGATCATGGGGTGGCAACACTCGCAGCAGATCCATGCGCGTCGGTGATTCGATGCGCAGCACCTCGGCGCCCATGTCCGCCAGCAGCAACGAGGCGAACGGCCCCGGCAGCAGTGTCGAGAAATCCAGAACCTTGAGTGATGCCAGTGGACCGAGCATGAGCGTTCTCCCTTAACGATGCCCACAGCCTAGGCAGCCGATTGCTTTGCAGCAATCACCTTATACGCCACGCGCAGTGACCGTTACGCTCAATCTCCGGGCATGAAAAAACCCGCCGAAGCGGGTTTTTCATTACAACAAGGCTTACTTGGCGTTCGTCGGGGTTGCCCCTTCGACGTGGCCCAGAACATCATCTTTAGGCTCGTCGGCAATGCCGCGACCGCCCGAAGCCAGCTCGGCTTGCAGCACGTCGGTGTCCAGTTCCTTGACCCACTTGGCCACGACGATAGTGGCAACGGCGTTGCCGATCAGGTTGGTCAGGGCACGGGCTTCAGACATGAAGCGGTCGATGCCGAGGATCAGCGCCAGGCCGGCAACCGGCAGGTGGCCCACGGCGGACAGGGTCGCAGCCAGTACGATGAAACCCGAACCGGTCACACCGGCGGCGCCTTTGGAGGACAGCAACAACACCACCAGCAGGGTGATCTGGTGCGTGATGTCCATGTGGGTGTCAGTTGCCTGGGCAATGAACACGGCCGCCATGGTCAGGTAGATCGCGGTACCGTCGAGGTTGAACGAGTAGCCGGTCGGGATCACCAGGCCTACCACGGATTTCTTCGCGCCCAGACGCTCCATCTTGACCAGCATGCGTGGCAGCACCGATTCCGAAGAAGAAGTACCGAGCACGATCAGCAGTTCTTCACGGATGTAGCGGATCATCTTCAGCACGCTGAAGCCATGCATGCGAGCGATGGAGCCCAGCACGATCAGGATGAACAGCAGGCAAGTGATGTAGAAGCAGGCCATCAGTTGACCCAGTTGCACCAGCGAGCCGACACCGTAGGCACCGATGGTGAACGCCATGGCACCGAAGGCACCGATCGGCGCGAGCTTCATGATCATGTTGATGATGTTGAACATCACATGGGCGAAGCGATCGATGAAGTCCAGCAGCGGCTTGCCGTAGGCACCCAGGCGATGCAGGGCGAAACCGAAGATCACCGAGAACATCAGCACTTGCAGGATGTCGCCCGTGGCGAATGCGCCAACGATGGTGGCCGGGATCACGTTGAGGAGGAAGCCGATGACACTTTGATCAGCACCAGCCGCTACGTAGGTAGCGACTTTGGAGGCATCCAGGGTGCTTACGTCGATGTGCATGCCAGCACCTGGCTGCACGACGTTGACCACGACCAGACCCACCAGCAAAGCGATGGTCGAAACGATTTCAAAGTAAAGGAGTGCGTAACCGCCAGTCTTGCCGACCGCTTTCATGTCCTGCATGCCGGCGATACCGCTGACGACGGTGCAGAAGATGATCGGGGCGATGATCATTTTGATCAGTTTGATGAACCCGTCACCCAGCGGCTTTACCGCCACACCGAGCTGCGGATAGAAGTGACCGAGCAAAATACCGATGACAATTGCAACGATCACCTGGAAATACAGGGATTTGTACAGTGGCTGACGAGTCGTCATTGCAAAGTTCCTCAAGGGTGCCCGGTGACAACATCCATCTGTTGCCCGCAACACCGCAATTGCGAACCCTCCTGCACTGGAGGGATTTGTTTTTTCGAGCTGCGCAACGGCAGGCATCTGCACGTTGTATCGCAAGGCCCGTGCCACCTTCCGTAAAATCCCTGCAAGCCTGTTGATCTCCGGGGTTGCAGCGAATCCCCTGTCACCGAACGGCTACAAGCATGTGGCGGATTTCCGCCCTTCCATTAAAAGTCGTCCTGCTATTTGGCGGATATCCGCCCTGTTCATGCCCACGGTGCGCAGCTAACATCCGTCGATCAACGGTCAGATCTGCTGCCATGCGCGAACGCACCATCGCCAGTCATTTCGCCCGCGCTGCCCTTGGTGGTGCGCGTCGGCACGGCTACGACTATTGCGGCGTGCTACAACAACTGGGGATCAGCCCCGAGTTGCTGGACGAGCCCCGGGCACGCATCGCGCCTGAGCAATTCACCCAACTGATCCAGGCGTTATGGCTGGCGCTGGACGACGAGTACCTGGGGTTCGGGCAAGCCCCAAGCAGGCCGGGCAGCTTCGCGATGATGTGCCATGCCGTGATTCACTGTCGCAATCTGGATAAGGCACTCAATCGCGGCTTATTGTTTTATAGCCTATTCCCCGGGGCTCCGCGTTTGACCCTGAGCCGAGAAGATGAATGGGTGCGCCTGAGCCTGGACGATTCGCAACTCTGGGACCCGGACCATTTCCTCAGCGAAAGCCTGCTGGTGATCTGGCACCGTTTCGGCAGCTGGCTGATCGGCCAGCGTATTCGCCTGGAACAGGCCTCGTTCAGCTACCCCCGGCCCGAACACGGCGCCGAGTACGACCTGTTGTTTTCCTGTCCGCTTGAGTTTTCCAGGCCACAGAGCAGCCTGTTGTTTCACAGCCGCTACCTGGCCATGCCGCTGTTGCAGGACGAACGCACCCTCAAGCATTTCCTCGAACGCTCCCCCGCCGACCTGCTCTCGCGTCCGGATGACGGCGACAGTTTGAGCAGCCGCCTGCGGCGCTTGCTCAGTCGCGACAGTTCACGCTGGCCCGACCTGGAAGCCGTGGCCGCCCACCTGCACATCAGCCCGCAGACCTTGCGCCGGCATTTGCGGGAAGAGGGTTCGAGCTTTCAGGAATTGAAGGACCAGTTGCGCCGGGACATCGCGATTTATCACCTGAGCCGCGCTGACCTGTCGTTGCAACAGATCGCCGAGCAGCTGGGGTTTTCCGAACCGTCGGCGTTTCACCGGGCGTTCAAGAAGTGGACGGGGCTGACACCGGGGGCTTATCGGGCGCAGGAACACTGAGGTTCAAGGCTGAATTTTTTGGTGTCTTCACTGGCCTCTTCGCGGGCAAGCCCGCGAAGAGGCTCGAAAGAACACTATCAAACCTCAGGTCAAACCACCGGAAAAAGAATCCGGAACGCCGCACCGCCCATCGGTGAATCACCCAAGGTCAGCTTGGCGCTGTAGCTCTCGATGATGTCCTTGACCACCGCCAGGCCGATGCCCTGCCCCGGGTGCTGGCGATCCAGGCGCTCTCCTCGCTCGAGAATCCGTGCGCGCTGATTTTGTGGTACGCCGGGGCCGTCGTCCTCGACACACAACTCGGTGCCGCTGAGAGTTTCACGCACGCTGATGCGTATTTCGCCCAGGCACAGGCGATAGGCGTTTTCCAGCAAATTGCCCATCATCTCCAATAGAGCGCCTTGCTCGATCGGTACGTAACACGGGTCGGGCAAATCGAACGCGACGTGCACCCGCTTGTCGCGATAGACCTTGTCCAGTGTGTCGCACAGGCTTTTCAGTACCGGGTGCAAGCGCACCTGATGACGTACCAGACCGCTTTTACGCAGGCTGGCGCGCTGCAATTGGTAGCTGATCTGCTGGCTCATGCGTTCGATCTGGGTTTGCAACACCCAGGCCTGATCGCGATCCTCAGGACGCTGGGCCAGGTCTTCACTGACGCCTTGCAACACCGCCAGCGGCGTTTTCAGGCTATGGGCCAGGTCATCGAGGGAATCACGGTAGCGACTGCGCTGCTCACGTTCACTGTGCAGCAAACGGTTGAGAGAACCGGTCAGGCGCAACAATTCACGGGGATGTTCCTCACTGAGGCTTTCGCGGGTGCCACCTTCGATCTGGTCCAGTTCCTGGCTCAAGCGCCGCAATGCCTGCAAGCCCCAGGTCAGTCCGACCCACAGCAACGCCAGCAGCACCAGCAGTGCCGCGCCAAAACCCAGATAAAGATTTTCCCGCAAGCCTTCGAGGGTCAGTTCGTACTCGCGAACCGGCTGCAGCGCCACGATGCTGAAGGCTGCACTTTTACCGCCGAGCAACTTGACCTCGACGTCGTAGACGAAGAACTCCTGGCCATTGGCTTCGCGGATCCGCGCAAACTCGTTGCCACGCCCGTCGTAGCGCGGCTTGTAATTGATGCGTTCTTCCTGGGTCGCCTTCGAACGCCAGACCAGATGCCCTTCACGGTCATAGATGTAGCCAAGCAGCCGGCTGTCGGTGAGGTTGAAGCGTTCGTCAGGCAATTGCGCCGGCATCTGCAGACTGTTGTTCTCCACCCGTGCGGCAGAGATCAGCGTGGTCACGTCCGAAGCCAGACGCTGCTCGATGGAGTCCTGCAACGCCAGGCTGAAGGCACCTTGCATCGCCGGCAGCAGCGCCAACATGAACAACACCGCCAACAGCGTGGCAGCGAGCATCAAGCGAATGCGCAGCGAACGGATCAAGTGCAACGCTCATTGAACAGGTAGCCCAGGCCGCGCACGGTGTCGATCGGTTTGAACCCGCCCGGCCCCTCCAGTTTGCGGCGCAGACGGCCGACCAGCACCTCGATCACATTCGGATCGCGCTCGTCGTCATCCGGGTAGAGCTGTTCCATCAAGCGGTCCTTGGGCACCACTTGCTGGTGATGGCGCATCAGGTATTCGAGGATGCGGTACTCATACGCGGTCAGTGCCAGCGGCTGTTCGTCGAGGGACGCCTGCTTGCGGTTCAGGTCCAGCAGCAACGGGCCAGCAACGATGGTCGACTGGGTGAATCCGCTGGAGCGGCGCAACAAGGCATTCAGGCGGGCCTCCAGTTCTTCGAACTGAAACGGCTTGACCACGTAATCGTCGGCGCCGGCGGCCAGGCCTTCGACCTTGTCCTGCCAGTTGCCGCGCGCGGTGAGGATCAGTATCGGGAAGGTTTTGCCGCTTGAGCGCAACTGGCGGATCAGGTCGAGCCCGCTCATGCCCGGCAGTCCGAGGTCGATCACCGCCAGGTCAAAGTTGAACTGCGCGGTCTGGTACAGCGCCTCCTCGGCGTTAGCCACCGACTCGACCACGTGGCCGCTTTCCGTCAGGCGGGTTTTCAGGTGATGACGCAGCAGCGCTTCATCTTCGACGACCAGCAGTTTCATAACGCTCTCCCGGGCAAATCAACATCTCCAAAAGCACAACGTCTCACCTCAATAGCTAACATGGCAACGGTCACTGTAGGAGCGAGCTTGCTCGCGAAGACGGTGGCACAGTCAACATTGATGTTGCCTGACACACCGCTTTCGCGAGCAAGCTCGCTCCTACAGGTTTCACGTTGGCGCATGCCCTTGTTAGAAAGCGTAGTTGGCGGACAGGTAAGTCTGGGCGCTGCTGGTCAGGTCCAGCGAACCCTGCTTGTTGCCACCGCGCTCGCTCATCTCAGTGCTGGCGTTGCTGCGCAGGTAACGGTAACCCAGTTCAACCGAGGTGTTCTGCGAAACCTGTTGCAACACACCCGCCTGACCACCGATGGCGTAGCCAATATTGCTGTCGCGGCTGAAGCCTGGCGATTCCTGAGTCATTTTGGTCAGGCCGGCCGTGGCACCACCGAACAGCCTGGTGCTGCCGCCCACCGGGTAAAACAGATCGTAGCTGCCCAGGAGGTTTTCCTGACGCAGTTTAATGCCGTTGTGCGAGCCCGATACATTGTCGTATGTGGCGTAGTAGCGGCCCTTGGTATTTTGCTGGCCCAGACGAACACCCCAGGTGGTGTCCTTGCCGATCACGCCATCGGCGTTCGGGTGATTGAGGTTGTCGTTCAGGGCGTGGGACTTTTTGACCTTGTCGCTGGTCTGTCCAAGAGTAAGGCTGGCGAAGTTGTCGTCGGACGCGAAGGCTGCGGAGCTTGCGCCCAGAACCGTGATTGCCAGAAGCAGTTTTTTGAATGCAGTCATTGGGGAGTTACCTCATGTGCCGTTTGTTTTTTGGGTACGGGGCAAGGTTACGCAGCGGGTCCTGAACTCCCCCTGAACGCACTCTGAACCTGGGCTGAACCGCCCTTTCCCGAATGTTTCGACACGTTTCAACAGGAGTTTCGACCATGCGCATGTTCTTCGCCGTCCTCCTACTGGCCTTGTGCGGGCTCAGCCAGGCCGCCATCCAGACCCGGGAAATCCCCTACCAAAGTGCCGACGGCACGAAAATGATCGGCTATTACGCCTATGACGATGCGATCAAGGGCCCGCGCCCCGGGGTCGTGGTGGTGCATGAGTTCTGGGGCCTGAACGAGTACGCCAAGCGCCGCGCCCGGGATCTCGCCAGCCTGGGCTACAGCGCCCTGGCCATTGACATGTACGGTGATGGCAAAAATACCGAGCACCCCAAAGACGCCATGGCGTTCATGCAAGCCGTGGCAAAAGACAGTGCCGTGTCGAGCGCGAGGTTTCAGGCCGGGCTCGACCTGCTGAAAAAACAACCGCAAACCGATCCGCATAAAATCGCCGCCATCGGCTACTGCTTCGGTGGTGGCGTGGTGCTCAACGCCGCAAGACAGGGCGTGCCATTGGCAGGCGTGGTGAGTTTCCATGGCGCCTTGGCGACCAACACGCCGGCAACGCCAGGCAGCGTCAAGGCGAAGATCCTTGTGGAACACGGGTCGCTGGACAGCATCGTCACCCCGGAAAACATCACGGCTTTCAAGAACGAGATGGACAAGGCCGGCGCCGACTACAAATTCGTCAGCCTCGACGGCGCCAGGCACGGCTTCACCAACCCGGATGCCGACCGGTTAAGCCATGGCGATCATGGCGGGCCGGACATCGGCTACAACAAGGCCGCGGATGAAAAATCCTGGGCGGACATGCAGGCGTTTTTCAAGAAGATCTTCAGCTGAGCCGGTAGACCGCTTCGCGAGCAGGCTCGCTCCCACAGGAATTGTGCAGCGACACAAATCCACTGTGTGCGAGCCTGCTCGCGAAGGCAGCAACACCGATCTGAAGCTTTGCACTACCCAGTCCCAAGGCAACCCGGCAAAATGCCCCCCATGAATTCAGCCCCCGCCCTGCCCGTCTGCTGCACGCCCCTCGATGACCATTGGCCGCTGCCGTTTGTGCTGCCCGATACGGTCCTGTTGAGCACTCACTTCGATAGCGTCCGACTGGCCAGCGATGACTTTCAGCGCAGCGCTGTCGAAGCGCCGGCGAGCATCCAGCGCTCGGTCGCCAAACGACAGGCAGAGTTTCTCGCCGGGCGGGTGTGTGCCCGGGCTGCGTTACAGCGGCTCGAAGGTTTGAGCTTCATTCCGGCCATCGGTGAAGACCGGGCACCGGTCTGGCCTGCTCATATCACTGGCTCGATCACCCACAGCACTGGCCGGGCCGCGGCGATCGTGGCGAACAAAAGCCATTGGCGCGGCCTGGGCATGGATCTGGAAAACCTGCTCAATGCCGAACGGGCCGAACGCCTGGCCGGGGAAATCCTCAACCCGCCGGAGCTACAGCGCATGGCGGCCGGTGATCACGATCAACGGGCGTTGCTGGTCACCCTGACGTTCTCGGTCAAGGAAAGCCTGTTCAAGGCGCTCTATCCGATCGTTCAGCAACGTTTTTACTTCGAACACGCCGAAGTGCTGGAATGGCGTGAGTCGGGTGAGGTGCGGTTGCGATTGCTTACTGATTTGTCCAGCGAATGGCGCAACGGCACCGAGCTGGATGCGCAGTTCGGGGTCAAGGATGGGCAGTTGTTGAGTCTGGTCAGCATCAAGGCCTGAGTTTTTTGGGCGCACATTCGGGCCCCTTCGCGAGCAGGCTCGCTCCCACATTGGATCTATGTCTCACCACAAATCCCTGTGGGAGCGAGCCTGCTCGCGATGAGGTCATATCAGACAACACAAGGCTCAACGCTTCTCCTGATTGCGTGGCCAGCTCAAGCTGAAGCACGCCCCGCCCAGGCTCTTGCTCTTGCCAATCAATGCCCGCCCGCCATGCCAATGGATGATGCGTCGCACAATGGACAGGCCTAACCCATGGCCTCCAGACGCCCGGGTGCGGCTGTCGTCGAGTCGCAGGAACGGCGTGAAGATCTTCTCCCACGCCGACTCCGGCACACCCGGCCCGTCATCCTCGATATCCACCCGGCATCGCTGCTGCCCCACCTGATAACTGATAGTCACCCGTGATTGCGCATGACGCATAGCGTTGCTCACCAGGTTCTGGATCGCCCGGTGCAGATAACGCGGTTCGGCCTCGACCCAGGCGTCGTCGTTATCGGCCGCCGACAGGCACAACCCCCGCTGCACCGTGACATCGGCACGCAATGGCGCCAGCTCTTCGATCACCTGATTGACCAAGGCATCCAGATCGATCCGCTGAAAGTTCAGCGCCGGCGAACCCTGTTCGAGCCGCGCGTAGGTCAGCATCTCGTCCACCAACCGGTCGAGATCCTCGATGTCGTGGTCCATGCCCTGGCAGTATTTTTCCAGGGCTTGCGGCGTGGTGGCCGAACCGATCATCTCCAGGCCAAAGCGCAGGCGGGCCACCGGCGTGCGCAATTCGTGGGACACCGCGCGCACCAGTTCGCGCTGGATCGCCAGCAACTGCTGCAAGTGCTCGGCCATACCGTTGAACGCCGACGCCAACCGCCCCACAGAATCCGCGCCGCGCGCAGGCACGCGGGTTTCCAGACTGCCCTTGGCGATGCGCGTGGCGGCGGCCTCGAGGCCACGCAAGCGTCGCTCCAGCTGACGCACCAGCAGATAGACGATCAAGCCGATCAGCGTCAGGCCCAGCGCGGCGATCAGCACCAGCCATTCCGGCGGATAAGGATTCATCTGATACAACGGGCCGATTTCCAGGACCCACGGCGTGCCGACCATGCCAGCAAATACCCGGATCGAATCGCCGCCTTTGCCCAACGCCATCACAGTGTCGCCCTCGGACACCCGGCGGCGCTGGTCTTCGTCCATGTCCGCCTCGTCAACCGTGACCAGGCGCAGGTCGAAGCCGAAGCCCTTGCTTTCCTTTAATTGCGCCAGGCGCAAGGGCTGATCGGCTACCGGGGTGCGCACCAGTTCATCGGTCAACAGGTAGATGGTCGCCCGGGCCAGTTGCTCGCTGATCTGCTGCACTTCCCCGGTGAGCATCAACTGTTCCTTGTCGCTCACCAGCTTGTATACCTTCGCCGCGTGCGGCCCGGTCTGTTCCACCAATGCCTGGCCACGCAACACACGGGTGCGCTGGGCCAGGTCGAGGTCGGTCCCGGCAAAGGTTTTTAGCGCCAGCGGAATCCCCAGCAGCCGCTCCCACACCAGCAAGGCCCGGTGGCGCTCGGTCTGGTTCATCGGTTGCAGGTTGTCGGCCATCAGCGTGAATGTGCCGTGGGCCAGACGCTCGCGGTATTGCTCGCTGCGCACCTGATTGAGCAGGTGCAACGCCAGCACACCGAGCACCGCCACCAGAATCAGCGCGGCGCACATGCCGCCATAGATACGCAGGAAGATCGAGTTCACAGGGTCTGGTCTACGCAAGCCTCGGGAACGAACAGATAGCCTTTGCTGCGCACGGTCTTGATCAGCCGTGGATGCTCCGGGTCATCGCCGATCTTCGGGCGGATGCGCGAGATGCGCACATCGATGGAGCGGTCCTGACCGTCATAGCCGATGCCCCGCAGTGCGGTGAAGATCTCCTCCCGGGAGAGGATGCGCCCGGCATTGGCCACCAACAGCCAGAGCAAGTCGAATTCGGCGCTCGTCAGCTCGATGCCGTTGCCCTGCAACCAGGCTTCGCGCAAGGCGTTGTCGACGATCAGCGGGCCGAACTGTAGACGCCGCTGTTTTTCCGGGGCGGCTTCGGGTGCTTCACTGCGACGCAGCAGGGCCTGGATGCGCGCCAGCAACAGACGCGGGCGTACCGGTTTGCACACGTAGTCGTCAGCCCCCAGGTCCAGGCCGAGAATCTGGTCAGTGTCATCGGTGCGGGCGGTGAGCATCAGGATCGGGCCGTCATAGCGGGCGCGGACCTTGCGGCAAATGCTCAGGCCATCTTCGCCGGGGAGCATCAGGTCGAGGATCACCAGGTCCGGTTGTTCCTTGATGATGCGGTTCGCAGCGAGTGCACCATCGCCTTCGATCGATACACGCAGGCCATTGGCTTCCAGGTAATCGCGGGTCAGTTCAGCCAGTCGCTGGTCGTCCTCCACAATCAATACCTGCCAGGCTTCTTGCTCCACGGGTGACCTCTGCTTGCCAAAAACACCAATAAGGAAGGATCCGCCCGTCTTTTTTGTAATGATTCGGGGGGACAAATATGTATACACGCTGGGCCGATTGTATAAACGCCGCCCGTCGAGAACACAAGCAGGTAAATGCGTTCGGACGAAGCGGTTTTTTGTGATAGGGTTCGCGCCCTTAAAAATCCGATCGAGCGTTTTCGATCGTAGAAAATCCCTGAAAAAAGGTCCGGTCCAGCAGTGTCGCGGCCTACACGCCGGTTCCCTCTTTCACACACAATTTACGCACAGGTTTATCCACAGGTAGTACGTTGCAATCCCCCCCTAAAACGCATTATCTTGTAGCCCGGCGCTAAAAAAACCCTAGATATAGGGTTTTGCGCGAAAAACCAAACACAAACCAGACACCAGTTTCAAGCGCTTTTACTGCCTCTGTCCGGTTGAACCAAACGTATTTTCGAAAGACCAAACCGCGCATGCGGATGGCTACTGTATTTCGGCCCCGAGTGGTGAAAACGGTACGGGTGTTGCAGTCCCAACTGTCACCTGCAATGGACCAAGGTTTCAGGCCCAAGGCGTGAGACCAAAGACTTCGGCATGGAAGCGGCGCTCGATAAAGCCCCCTTCCTACTGTCCCGAAGTCGTTATGCCCGGCGCTCGCCGGTTGTAGTGCTTCAGGACGGAACGGTGGGCACCGTGATGGTGCCCAAACAAACATAGAGAATGTGGAGACACTCCCCCATGCAAACCGACACAACTCGCGAGAACCCGCAGGGCACCTTGCCGCAGGCCGCTGATTCGAATTCGGATCTGTCCGCCACCGCGCCTGGCCAACTGCGCGTGATCAAGCGTAACGGCACTGTCGTTCCCTACACCGATGACAAAATCACCGTCGCCATCACCAAAGCGTTCCTCGCAGTTGAAGGCGGCACCGCTGCTGCCTCGTCGCGAATCCACGACACTGTTGCCCGCCTGACCGAACAGGTCACCGCGACCTTCAAGCGTCGCATGCCATCGGGCGGCACCATCCACATCGAAGAAATCCAGGACCAGGTCGAACTGGCCCTGATGCGTGCCGGCGAGCAGAAAGTCGCTCGCGACTACGTGATCTACCGTGACGGTCGTTCGAAAGAACGCGCTGCCCACGCACCGGCCGAGGAAGCGGTCAACGCTCACCCGTCGATCCGCATCACCCGTGCCGACGGCAGCCTGGCGCCACTGGACATGGGCCGCCTGAACACCATCGTCACCGAAGCGTGCGAAGGCCTGGAAGAAGTCGACGGCGACCTGATCCAGCGCGAAACCCTGAAGAACCTGTACGACGGCGTGGCCCTGAACGACGTCAACACCGCCCTGGTGATGACCGCCCGTACCCTGGTTGAACGCGAGCCGAACTACTCGTTCGTGACCGCGCGCCTGCTGATGGACACCTTGCGCGGCGAAGGCCTGGGTTTCCTCGGCGTCGCCGAAAGCGCCACCCACCACGAAATGGTCGACCTGTACGCCAAGGCGCTGCCGGCCTACATCGCCAAAGGTATCGAGTTCGAACTGCTGAACCCTGTGCTGGCCACCTTCGACCTGGAAAAACTGGGCAAGGCGATCAACCACGAGCGCGACCAGCAATTCACCTACCTGGGCCTGCAGACCCTGTACGACCGTTACTTCATCCACAAGGATGGCGTGCGTTTCGAACTGCCGCAGATCTTCTTCATGCGTGTGGCCATGGGCCTGGCAATCGAAGAGAAGCACAAAGAAGACCGCGCGATCGAGTTCTACAACCTGCTGTCGTCCTTCGACTACATGGCTTCGACTCCGACCCTGTTCAACGCCGGTACCCTGCGTCCACAGCTGTCGAGCTGCTACCTGACCACCGTGCCGGATGACCTGTCGGGCATCTACCACGCGATCCACGACAACGCCATGCTGTCGAAATTCGCTGGCGGCCTGGGCAACGACTGGACACCGGTGCGTGCGCTGGGTTCGTACATCAAGGGCACCAACGGCAAGTCCCAGGGCGTCGTGCCGTTCCTGAAAGTAGTGAACGACACCGCCGTAGCGGTTAACCAGGGCGGCAAGCGCAAAGGCGCTGTATGTGCCTACCTGGAAACCTGGCACATGGACATCGAAGAGTTCATCGAGCTGCGCAAGAACACCGGTGATGACCGTCGTCGTACCCACGACATGAACACCGCCAACTGGATCCCGGACCTGTTCATGAAGCGCGTCTTCGATGACGGCAAGTGGACCCTGTTCTCGCCGTCCGAAGTACCGGACCTGCACGACCTGACCGGCAAGGCCTTCGAAGAGCGCTACGAGTACTACGAAGCCCTGACCGAGTACCCGGGCAAGGTCAAGCTGTTCAAGACCATCCAGGCCAAAGACCTGTGGCGCAAGATGCTGTCCATGCTGTTCGAAACCGGCCACCCGTGGCTGACCTTCAAGGACCCGTGCAACCTGCGCAGCCCGCAGCAGCACGTCGGCGTGGTCCACAGCTCGAACCTGTGCACCGAGATCACCTTGAACACCAACAAGGACGAGATCGCCGTTTGCAACCTGGGCTCGATCAACCTGCCGAACCACATCGTGGGCGGCAAGCTGGACACCGCCAAGCTGCAACGCACCGTGAACACCGCCGTGCGCATGCTCGATAACGTGATCGACATCAACTACTACTCGGTGCCGCAAGCGCAGAACTCCAACTTCAAGCACCGTCCGGTCGGCCTGGGCATCATGGGCTTCCAGGACGCGCTGTACCTGCAGCACATCCCTTACGGTTCCGATGCTGCCGTCGAGTTCGCCGACAAGTCGATGGAAGCGGTCAGCTACTACGCGATCCAGGCGTCCTGCGACCTGGCCGATGAGCGTGGCGCCTACGACACCTTCCAGGGCTCGCTGTGGTCCAAAGGCATCCTGCCGCTGGATTCGCAACAGATCCTGATCGAGGCCCGTGGCCAGAAGTACATCGATGTCGACCTGAACGAATCCCTGGACTGGGCACCGGTTCGCGCCCGTGTACAGAAAGGCATTCGTAACTCCAACATCATGGCCATCGCACCGACCGCGACCATCGCCAACATCACTGGCGTTTCGCAGTCGATCGAACCGACCTACCAGAACCTGTATGTGAAATCGAACCTGTCGGGCGAATTCACCGTGATCAACCCGTACCTGGTTCGCGACCTGAAGGCTCGCGGTCTGTGGGACTCGGTCATGATCAACGACCTGAAGTACTACGACGGTTCGGTGCAGCAGATCGAGCGCATCCCGCAAGAACTCAAAGAGCTCTATGCGACCGCCTTCGAAGTGGACACCAAGTGGATCGTCGACGCGGCAAGCCGTCGTCAGAAGTGGATCGACCAGGCTCAGTCGCTGAACCTGTACATCGCTGGCGCTTCGGGCAAGAAGCTGGACGTGACCTACCGCATGGCCTGGTACCGTGGCCTGAAAACCACTTACTACCTCCGTGCCCTGGCCGCGACCAGCACCGAGAAGTCGACCATCAACACCGGCAAGCTGAACGCTGTTTCCAGCGGCGGCAACCACGGTGACGACTCGGTCCTGGCAGCGCCTGCCGGTCCTGCTCCAGTGCCGAAGGCTTGCGCCATCGACGAGCCGGATTGCGAAGCTTGCCAATAAGCTGAGCCGGTAAGCGCTGAAAGGCGCTTATCTGAAACCCCCGATGAGCCTCTGGCTTGTCGGGGGTTTTCTTTTGTCTGCCTTAAGATCTTTATCTGCCACCCACAAAAAAGCCCCTCTTCCGAGGGGCTTTTCATACAGCACAATCCAGCATCAAGCCATCTGAATGATGGTCTGCATGATGGTGCTCTGGGTGGAGATGGTCTTGGCGTTCGCCTGGTAGTTGCTCTGCGCCTTGATCAGGTCGACCAGTTCGTTGGTCAGGTTGACGTTGGACTCTTCCAGGGAGTTGGAAACGATCGAACCCAGGGTGCCAGTCTCCGGCGCATCGTAGCCCGGGATGCCCGACGCGTAGGTTTCCTTCCAGCTGGTGCCGCCGACCGGCTGCAGGCCTTGTTCGTTGGTGAAGCTGGCCAGGGAGATCTGGCCGATCGGCTTGGTCTGGTTGTTGCTGAAGTTGGCCAGCAACACACCGCTGCCGTCGATGGTCAGGTTGGTGATCTGGCCAGTGGCGTAACCGTTCTGCGCCGGAATCGAACGCGCGGTGTCGGCGTTGAACTGGGTGGTGTTGGCCATGGCGATGGTCAATCCAGCCGGATCGGCTGCGGCGCCGTTGGCTGTCCAGACGCCATTGGTGACACTGCCCGGAGTCCAGTTGGTGATTTTCAGGTCACTGCTGATCACCGAAGTCGGCGGCGTGGTTGGCGGCGTCACCGGTGTGCTGACCGAGGTCAGTTTGCCGGTGGAATCGAACGACATGGTCGAAGCAACCGGCGCGGTAACGGTAGGATCACTGCCATCCGGATTACGGCCATCGATCAGCGTGTAGGTGTCCCACGTGTTCGCTCCAGTCTTGACCATGTATTGATCCATGGTGTGCTGGTTACCCTGAGTATCGAAGATCGGGGTACTGAACGACTTGGTAAAGGTCTCGGTCTTGGACGGGTCGAACTTGTTCGCCGCAACCGTCTGGTCGATCACCGCCGAGGTGGAGTTCAGGTTGATCGTCGACGACACGGTGCTGGTGGATTTCGGTGCCAGGTTGGAGGTATCGATGCGCAGGTCGGTCAGCACGCCATTGACGATCTTGCCGTTGGCATCCACACCGTAACCTTGCAGGCGGGCCGTACCGTCGCTGTTGGTGACGTAGCCTTCCTTGTCGGTCTTGAATGTACCGGCACGGGTGTAGGTCAGCGAACCGTTGTTGCTCAGGACAAAGAAACCGTTGCCCTGGATACCCATGTCGAGCACGTTACCCGTGTTGCTTACGTCACCCTGGCCGAACTGCTGGGAAACGTTGGCCAGGCGCACGCCGTTGCCGACGGTCTTGCTGCCGGTGCCCAGGCGGGTCGCCGAGTACACGTCTTCGAATTCTGCACGGGACGATTTGAAACCAGTGGTCGCGACGTTGGCGATGTTGTTGCCGGTCACGTCCAGTTGTTTGTTGGCTGCATAGAGACCGCTAAGGCCGATATTGAAAGACATCATCCACTCCTTTGTGCCGTGTTAGTCGGCTCTACATACCAATGGTTTGTACTTTGGACAGGGCAACGCTGCCCAGCCCGGCCAGATTGAGCATCAACTCACCGCCGGTCTGGCTGATGGTCACGCTGTTGACGGTCGCCGGCAGGTTGGTGATCAACGCGACGGACTGACCATCGATCGTGCTCGTGGCGCCGAAGGTGTAGGTGCCCGCAGGTACCGTCTCACCCGCATCGTTCTTGCCGTCCCAGATGAAGCTGGCGTTGCCGGCCTTCTGCGAACCGAGGTCGATGGTGCGCACGGTCTTGCCGTCGGCGTCGGTGATCTTCAGGGTGGCGGACACCACCGAAGACGGAACCACCACCGTGCCACTGAGGCTCTTGGTGGTATCGACCACAGCCTTGTCGCCCGGCGCGATGACCGAACGGCCCACCAGCGACGACGCCTGCAAGGCCTGGGACGAGTTGTAGTTGCTGGCCAGGCCGCTCACGGTGTTGTTGAGCGTAGTGATGCCTTCCAGGCTGCTGAACTGCGCCAACTGGGCCACGAACGCGCCGTTGTCCTGGGGCTCCAGCGGGTTCTGGTTTTTCAGCTGGGTCACCAGCAACTGCAGGAACGCATCCTTGCCCAGGGCCTGGTTGCCCGTGGCGCTGCCGGTTGCCGACGCGAGGCCGTCAGTCGTGGCGTTGGTCTTGATCGAGGAATTGGCCAGGATATCGTTGAGGCTCAAACCGCTGGTGGAATCGGTAACACTCATCTGAGTCGTCCCTTATCACTGACCGAGGGTCAGGACCTTCTGCATCATGGTTTTGGCGGTGTTCATCATTTCGGCGTTGGTCTGGAACGAACGGCTCGCAGAAATCATGTCGGCCATTTCTTCAACCACGTTGACGTTCGGGTAGTAGACGTAGCCCTTGGCATCGGCCGCCGGATGGTTCGGCTCGTAGCGCGCCTCGAGGTTGCTCTGGTCTTCGACCACACCCAGCACCTGCACGCCCTGACCGGCGGCATCCTGGTTCTGGAACAGCGAGTCGCTGCCGCCGCTCTGGCCGCCCTGGAACATGGTGGCGAACACTGGATGACGCGCGCGGTAGGTCTGGTCGATGCTCGACGAAACCGTCTCGGCGTTGGCGATGTTCGAAGCGACGGTGTTCAAACGCGTGGTCTGCGCACTCATGCCGCTACCGGCAATGTTGAAAACACTGGATAGAGACATGGCTTACTCTCCGCGCAGGGCTGATACCAGCCCTTTGAATTTGCTGTTGAGCAGGGTGAAGCTGGCCTGGAAGCCGATCGCGTTTTGCGCGTAGTTCGACTGTTCCAGCTGGGCGTCCACGGTGTTCTGGTCGATCGACGGTTGCATCGGCGTGCGATACAGCAACGACTCGTCGCCATTGCCCAGGCCTTCAGCCTCGATGTGACGGCTGTTGGTCATGTTCAAGGCGAAGGTGCCGCTTTTGGTTTTCTCGTTCTGCTCGGCGAGCACTTTCGAGAAGTCCAGGTCCCGAGCCTTGTAGTTCGGGGTATCGGCGTTGGCGATGTTGTTGGCCAGGACTTCGGCACGCTGGGCGCGGAAGCCCAGGGCTTGTTCGTGGATACCGAGCGCTTTATCGAAGCTGATACTCATGTCGGGAAACCTTCGGGTGACCTGATTTTTCGTAGGATCAACTTAGCAAGCCCCATGCCAATTCAAAAAAGCCCGGAAACCGGGGCTTTGCCGGCCATGGCAACGCGGCAATGCCAGAAAAGCGGCAACGGTTTTCCGCCGCATGCCGCTTTTCTGCCGCTTGTCCTACGCAACACGTCCCCCCTGTAGGAGCTGCCGAAGGCTCGGGCCGCGTTCGGCAGCTCCTACGTGATGCAAAAGCRCCAGGCATAAAAAAGGAGCCCCGAAGGGCTCCCGTTTTTATGCCTGGCGCTTTTGCATCACTTCGCCTGGTAAATGATCCCCGGGCTGCACTGGACCATCTGGTAATGATCCGGCAACCCGTTCAGCGCTTCGGAAGCACCGAGGAACAGGTAACCGCCCCGCTTCAACGTGCTGTGGATGCGCAACAGGATGTCCTTCTTCACCTCGGCGGAGAAGTAGATCAACACGTTGCGGCAGAACACGATGTCGAACTTGCCCAGACTCGCGTAGCTGTCCAGCAGGTTGAAGGAACGGAATTCCACGCGGCTCTTGATCGGCGCCTTGATCACCCAGCGTCCCGGTCCTTTCGGGTCGAAATAACGCTGCAGACGCTCGGGCGACAGACCGCGGCCGATGGCCAGGCTGTCGTACTCACCGGTCTTGCAGTTGTTCAGCATGGTGCCGGACAGGTCGGTGGCAACGATCTGCACACCCATCCTCAACTGACCCATGTTGACCCGCTCGAACTCGTCGATGGACATCGACAGCGAATAGGGTTCCTGGCCCGACGAGCATGCCGCCGACCAGATGCGCAGGCGCTGGCCGGGACTGGCCTTGATCGCTTCGGGCAGGACCTTGTTCTTCAAGACTTCAAACGGGTAGGTGTCTCGAAACCACAGGGTTTCATTGGTGGTCATGGCATCCACCACCTGCTCGCGCAAACCGCTGCGCGGTTGCGTCTGCATGCGCTGAACCAGCTCACCCAAAGACTTGATGCCTTGCTGTTCCATCAGTTTGTTGAGACGGCTGGAGACCAGGTACTGCTTGTTTTCACCGAGCAAAATGCCACAGGCTTTTTCCAGGAATACCCGGAACTGTTCGAAATCCAAATTACCCGTAGACAATGATGCCGCCTCTTAAATCGTGTTGACTGCCTGGGGTGCGAACCCCTAGCTGATATCTGCTGCTTTGATCCGGTCGACTACCCGGGATGCCAGGTCATCAGGACGGAACTTGGCCAGGAAGTCATCGGCACCGACCTTCTTGACCATCGCCTGATTGAATACCCCCGACAACGAAGTATGCAGGATGATATGAAGCTTTTGCATGCGCGGGTCGTTGCGAATTTCCGCCGTCAGGGTGTACCCGTCCATCTCCGGCATCTCGATGTCGGAGATCATCATCAGGAACTCTTCTTCCGGTTTCTTGCCCTCGTCGACCAGTTTGCGCAGGTAATCCAGCGCTTGCCGACCATCGTTCAACGCCACCACTTCGACGCCGACCGTTTGCAGGCAACGCGTGACCTGCTTGCGCGCCACCGACGAGTCATCGACCGTCAGCACTCGCAACGAAAGCGCCTTGTGCCGGGTTTCGACATCCACCACACCCACGGAAATCGCTTCCGGCGTCGGTGCCACTTCCGCCAGCACCTTCTCGACGTCGATGATTTCGACCAACTGATTGTCGACTCGCGTCACCGCCGTCAGGTAGTGATCGCGCCCGGTGCCCTTGGGCGGCGGATGGATCTCCTCCCAGTTCATGTTGACGATGCGTTCCACCGAGCGAACCAGGAAACCCTGGGTCTTGGTGTTGTACTCCGTGATGATCACGAACGGATTGTTCTTGTCCTTCAACGCACCGGAGCCAGTCGCCATTGCCAGATCAAGGATCGGAATGGTCGCCCCCCGGATGTTCGCCACGCCGCACACGACAGGACTGGACTTGGGCATCAGCGTCAGTTTGGGGCATTGCAGCACCTCCCGAACCTTGAACACGTTGATCCCGTACAGCTGCTGGCCGTCGAGACGGAACAACAACAGCTCAAGGCGATTCTGCCCCACCAGTTGCGTGCGCTGGTTTACCGAATCCATTACACCAGCCATGCCCAGACTCCTACACCAACGCCAAGTGTTGTTGCGACGCGCCTTCATCACTAAACGGCACGGCGCTTGCTTTTTTAATCGTTATGAACACAGAACCGACATTTTTCCGACGCCTGACCACACCCTGCCGAAAATTGCTCGGCGTGCTGGCGGCTGTTTGCCTGTTCAACGCTGGCAGCCCTGCCCTTGCTGACGCGGTTACCTTGCCTGACATGCTTATCGGCGTCACTCAGGGCTTTCTTGAATTCACCGTAGAAGACTATCTGGCTACCAGCCAAACGGAAGGTCGCTACGAGATCCAGATCAACCCGCTCGATCCGCGTATGCACATGCCCATGTGCGACAAGGAATTGACAGCAACCCTTGAGAGTCCCAAGCCGTTGGGACGGGTTACGGTCAAGGTCCGCTGCGAGGGCGCTTCCCCCTGGACAGTCTTCGTACCCGCTCAAGTCCGCCTGTTTCGCGATGTCGTGACCAGCGCCCGGCCACTGCGCCGCGCAGCCATTGTCGAACCTGGGGATGTGGTCCTGCGCGAGCGCGATATCAGCCTCATCAGCCAGGGCTACCTGACCTCTCTCGATCAGGCGATCGGGCAGCGACTGACCCGACCAATGGTCGCCGACCAGGTGATTACCCTGGTGCATATCGAACAGGCCGAGGTCATCCGCAAGGGTGATCAGGTGGTGATTACCGCCCGCAGCGGCACACTCAGCGTGCGCATGCCGGGCGAAGCCCTGTCAAACGGCAGCCTGAGCGAACAGATTCGGGTGAAGAACCTCAATTCCCAAAGGGTCATCAAGGCGCAGGTCATGGCGCCGGGGCAGGTGGAAGTGTCCATGTAAGGCGCTCAGTTCATCGGAATGTGGCACTTGCCGCGGCTGTTCCCTAGACTGTGTTCCAGGCACGGTAAGCGCTGGCGCGCGCAAGGTTCATTGATAAATGGGCCTAAAGTTTTCCAGGGAATGGCCGAAACCATGGCAAGCGTCCAAATTCCCAGAGGTTTTTTATCATGGTCATCGATTTCAGCCGTTTGAACAGCTCCTCGTCCCTTACGGGCAGTACACGTACCAGCGCCAGCAAGGAAAGCGCCGAAGCCGGCAAATCCTTGCCGCTGGAGTCCGCGGCCGAACAGGCCGGTACCGTCAAAAGCGGGGAATCGGTACATCTCAGCGATGAGGCTCAACAGTTGCAGAAGGTCACTGACAAGCTGCGCGATCAACCCGCCGTCGACAACGCCCGCGTGGCCGAGTTGAAAGCAGCGATTGCCGATGGCAGCTATAAAGTCGACAGCAACCGTGTAGCCAACAAACTGCTCAACTTCGAAGCCCAGCGCTAGGCCACCGCCAGCGCCAGGCTTTTGGACGCTTAAAACCCAAGGCCAGCCATGCACGACACTCATTTACTGCAACTGATCACCGACGACTTTGCTCCAGCGCAACACCTGCTGGAACTGCTGCAGACCGAATCCCTCGCATTGCATGGCCGCGACATGCCATTGCTCGAGGACATCCTGGCGCAGAAACAGGCATTGGTCGTTTTGCTCGAACAGCATGGCCGCAAGCGCAGTGAAGTCCTCGCCAGCCTCAACCTGCCGACCAACCGTGGCGGTCTGGAGCAACTGGCCAGCCAGTCGAGCATTGGCGAGCAGTTGCTGGCGCAAAGTGACGTGCTGACCGATCTCCTGGCCCAGTGTCAGGCCATCAACGCCAACAACGGCCAGTCGATCCTCACTCAGCAGGCCGCTACGGCCACCCAGCTGAAAATCCTCACCGGCGGTGAAACCCCGGCGCTTTACGATGCCAGCGGAACATTCTCCAAGCTTGCCAAGCCGCGCCCGCTCAGTCAGGCATGAACCGGTCAATGCCCCCGCTCTATCAAGACGCGCAACATACTGGCAAACTGCTAGCCTGCCGTAGTCAAATTTTGTCTGGAGATTGATTAACCGTGTCCAATGCCTTATCCGTGGATGATGCTCCGCAGCCACCCAAGGTGCTCTCCACGCCCTTGGAAATCTCCAGCAACCTGCGCCAGCTGCTCGAAAGCCATGACCCGCTGATCATTACGTTCCACGAGCGCAGCCAGCGCTTCCAGAGCTACCTGGTGGACCTGGACCGTGACAGCAATATGATTGCCCTGGACGAAATGATTCCCCGTGACGGCGAGCGCTACCTGCTGGCGGGCGAGCCGTTCAGGGTCGAAGGCTTTCACGAAGGCGTACGCATAGCCTGGGAAAGCAACGGCCAATTGAACATCGACGAATCCGGTGGCAGCCGCTGCTATCGTGGCACCCTGCCCGATGAAGTGGTGTACCACCAGCGCCGTAATGCGTTCCGTGCGGCACTGAAGCTGGCACAACTGGTCAACGTCAACCTCGACGGCGAAAGGCTCAAGGCCTCCATCAGCGGCAAGCTGCTGGATATTTCCGCTACCGGCTGCAAACTGCGTTTCGACGGTGACATCACTGGCAGCCTGCAACTGGGTCAGGTTTACGACCGCTTCAGCGCCGAACTGCCCTTTGGCAAGATGACCGCGCCGGTCGAGTTGCGTTATCTGCACTTCGAAGAAAAAATCTCCACCACCTTCGCCGGCGTTCGCTTCCATAACATGAGCGGGCTGGTGCAGCGTCAGGTCGAACGCTTCGTCTACCAGTTGCAACGCGAAGCGCGTCGCTTCGACAAAGACGATCTCTGATGTAGCACGGCCCCTGTAGGAGCCGGCTTGCCGGCGAAGGCGTCCTTTAACCTTGCATCGATACAACGGACGTCTTCGCTGGCAAGCCAGCTCCTACAAAAACGGGCAGTCCCTTGCGGTGACTGCCCGTTTTTTTATGCCCTGATTTAAGGCCTGGCCTCGCTGAAGTTCGGGTCTCGCCCTGTATCAGGGTCTTGCGGTGGCTGATCGGTTTCATCCTCGGTTACATCAGCCTCAGGTTCTGATTCAGGCTCTGACCCGGTACTCACCGGATTTTGCATCTGATCCTGCACCACCTGCTCATCAACACGCGGGTCGAGGCAGGCCACCAGCGGTGAACTCGTCATGTTGTCCGGCATGGCCACGTGATGCAGCGGCGCATCTTCCACCTGATGCAGGTTGGTCACAGCTTTCGGGCGAATCCGCCATACCAGCACCAACGCAAAGAAACTGAAGAAGGCATAGAGCATCTGGCTGCCGAACAGCTTCATCAGCACGCCTGCCACCAGCGGCCCGATACTCGCGCCAACGCCGTAGGTCACCAGCAACATTGCCGTCAGGGATACCCGGCGATCGCCTTCGACATGGTCATTGGAGAACGCCACCGCCAACGGATACAGGCAGAACTGCACCAGCGAACAGACAAAACCGGCGATAAACAGAACCTCCAACGGCACCTGCGGCATGATCGCCAGCGGCAGTGCAGCCAGGGCCAGGCTGAATGCGAAACTGCGGATCAACACGGCCCGATCGTAGCGGTCGGACAACCAGCCCAACGGCCACTGCACCAGCAACCCGGCAAAAATACAGCTACCCATGAACAGGCCGACCTGCTCCGTGGACAATCCTTGCTGCGAGGCATACAGCGGCGCCAGACCGTAGAACGAACCGACGATCAGCCCTGCCCCCAGCACCGTACTCAATGATTGCGGCACACGCTTGATAAAGAACCGTGGCTCCATGGGCGCCGGATGCAAGGGTGCAGGGTGGATCCGCCGGGTCAGCGCCACGGGCACCAGGCACAGGGCGAAACACAGGGCGACCAGCATCAGCAGTTCCAGCCCCAGCGCCGGGTGCATGACCAGAATCAGTTGCCCCATCACCAGGCCCAGGTAAGAGGCGATCATGTAACCGCTGAACACCAACCCGCGCTGCTTGGCTTCGGCCTGTTCGTTCAGCCAGCTCTCGATCACCATGTACTGGCACATCATGCCGAGGCCGACGATCACCCGCAGGAACAGCCAGGCCGGCAGCCAGTCGATCAGGCCATGACCCAACACCGCCGCGCCGACGATTCCGGCACAGGCCGAGTAGGCCCGGATATGCCCGACCCGGGCAATCAACCGGTGACCGATCTTGCCCCCCAGCACCAGGCCGAAGTAGTTGGCGGCCATCAACGCACCGACCCACAGGCTGTCGACATGGTCGGCCGCCAGGCGCAGGCCCAGGTAAGTACTCAACAGGCCTGAACCGATCAACATCATCAGCGAGGCGAAATACAGTGCTCGAAAGGATTTCCAGATTTGGCGCATCGGCGTTCCGAGCGGCTCCTTGCAGTGATAATCGGCTATCGCTAAACGATAGCCGGATGTCGACGGATCGTCAGGCCTGGGCTGCTAAAACACGCCGTTCCCAGGGAGTAATTTCATTATGGAAACTGCTCAGCTCCAGGGTCTTCGAAGCGATGTAGCCTTCGATGAATTCCACGCCGAACAGTTCCTTGGCCAACTGGCTACGTTTCAGACGCTCCAGTGCCGCATGCAAGGTACAGGGCAACGAAAGATTGTCTGGCACTTCGAACTCACCCTGGATCGGCGCGCTCGGCTCTAACGCGTCCTCGATGCCATGCAACCCCGCCGCCAGGCTTGCGGCAATCGCCAGATACGGATTGGCATCAGCGCCCGGCAAGCGGTTCTCGACCCGGCGGGCCACCGGCAAACTGGCCGGTATGCGCAAGCCGGCTGCCCGGTTGTCATAGGACCAGCAGGCATTATTCGGTGAGGCGTAAGGGTGGCACAAGCGCTGATAGGAGTTCACGTTCGGCGCAAACAACGCAGTGAAGTCGGCCATGCACACTTGCTGTCCGGCAATGAAGTGACGGAAGGTTGCCGTCTCCCGCCCCGCCTTGTCACTGAACACGTTTCGCCCCGAATCGATCTCGACGACACTCTGGTGAATATGCATCGAACTGCCCGGCGTATGCGCCAGCGGCTTGGCCATGCACACCACGCTCAGGCCGTGCTTGAGGGCAACTTCCTTGAGCAAGTGCTTGAACAGGAACGTCTGGTCGGCCAGCAGCAATGGATCGCCATGCAGCAGATTGATCTCGAACTGGCTGACGCCCATTTCGTGCATGAACGTATCGCGGGGCAGCCCCAACGCAGCCATACATTCGTAGACTTCATTGAAGAAGGGGCGCAGCCCATTGTTGGAGCTGACGCTGAACGCCGACTGACCATCCTCGCGACGACCATCCAGCCCCAGCGGTGGCTGGAACGACTGAGTCGGGTCGGTGTTAGGCGCAAAAACGAAGAACTCAAGCTCGGTCGCCACCACGGGCGCCAGGCCGCGGGCCGCGTAACGGGCAATCACGGCCTTGAGCTGACCACGGGTCGACAGGCTGGAGCTGGTGGTGGTGCCCAGTTCATTCGCGTCGCAAATGGCGAAGCCCCGCGGTGGATGGCTCCAGGGCAAGCGGTGGATTTGTGCTGGGTCCGGGATCAGCGCCAGGTCGCCATCATCGCTGCCGTAAAAACGCGCCGGCGGGTATCCGCCCATGATGCATTGCAACAGCACGCCCCGCGCCATCTGCAATCGTCGACCGTCGAGAAAACCCTCGCAGGTCATCACTTTGCCCCGTGGAACGCCATTCAAATCCGGCGTGACACACTCAACTTCATCAATGCCCGTCAATCGCTGCGCGAGTGAACTCAGGCCAACGGTGGTCATGACGCAATCCTTGTTATTGTGCGAGCCGCGAACGGCGACCGTACAAAATAGGCTCCGCGTGTTCGGAATTTCAAGCAGCGTCGATAAATATGCTGCCAGTCAGGGCAGGTAAAGGCGGAACACCCCACCGCCCAACGGACCACCATTGCCGATTTCGGTGCGTCCGCCGACACCGTTGCGCTGATGCAACGCGGCAATTCGTCCGGCAAAGTACAGGCCCAACCCGGTGCTTCCGGTGCTTTGATTGATGCCCTGCACGTAATCGGCCTGGTGCTCGATCATCTGCGCCGGATACCCCTGGCCATCGTCATTGATGGTCAACACCAGTTGCCCGGCTTCGTCGCTGACGCTGATCAAAACGGCATGCCGTGCAAAGCGGATGGCATTGTTGATGCAGTTGGCCAATACCGACGCGATCAACTCACGGTCGAAGAAACCCAACGGGCTCAGCGGGTCCACTTCATAGGTGGCCATGATGCCGCGGCTGGCGAACACTTCCTGATGGCAAGCCAGTTGCGCTTCGATGAAGTCGTCCAGTTCATGGTAGGCCGGCTGCAACGGCATCTGGTTGACGCCGAGCTTGTACAGCCCCAGCAACTGCACCAGCATGCCGTTGAGGTGGGCAAATTCGAAGTCGATCACGCCCTGCTCCGGCGTCTGTTGCGCCGACTCCGGCAATCGCGCCAGCCATTGGCTGTGGGCCTGCATCAGCATGGCCAGCGAGTTCTTCATATCGTGCACGGTAGAGGCGATCACCGTGGAAAAATCCAGTGCCTGTTGGTTGTCGTTCATTGGCCAAACGCCTTGCTTTTCAGCTTCTGGTAACGCGGATAACGCGCGTCGGAGTCGGGCATCAGGCCGACCATTTTCAGGCAGGTCCGGCATTCTTCCAGCTCCGCTGAAGGAACGCCGGTATCGGTGCCGTGCAACAACGACTGCGCCAGGTTCAGGGCGATACTGATGTTCTTCGGCTGCATCGCCAGGGCTTTGCGGAACACCGCTCGCGCCTCCACCAGATTGCCGGTCTTGTACACGCGCACGCCCTGACGGTTGAGTTCCGCCGCGGCGTTGCCGGAGTTGAGGATGCTCGGGTCGTCGGTCTGCTTGGCGATGTCCTTCATGACCACAGGATCATCGCCGTAGATTTCCACGCAGTTTTTCAGCATCGCGGTACCGGCCTCGGTCTGCCCGAGCATCTTCAGCTGCTTGGCCACCAGCAACGCCGCTTCGGCGCTCATGAATTGCTCCATGCCATCCAGACGCAACAAGGCTTGCTCGGTGAGCTTGTCAGCCGTCTCGGCATCGTTGAGCAACAGGCTGGTGGCCTTCATCAGGCGCGCGCGGATTTGCAGGCCCGGATCGGAAGGGTTTTCCTTGGCCACGGCGCTCAACGTGGTGTTGATTTCCAGACGGGTCCGCGTGTCCAGGCCCCTTTCGCTGCCCTTGCTGATCAAGGCGTGGGCCAGGCCAAGGTTGCTTTCGGCATCCTTGAACCGTGACTGCGCACCCTGGCTCACAGCCTGGCGATAGGCCTTGGCCGCCGTGTCGAAATCCTCGTTGGTCATCGCCAGCTTGCCCAGCAACGCCTGGCGGCGAACCGCCAGCGGCGACAGGCGAATCGCTTCCTCCAGAACACGCTGTGCACCCTTGGTATCGCCTTCGGCGACCAGCACGTCCGCCATGCCGTCATACAGCGACGGCATCATCGGGAAGACTTTCAGGGCTTTTTCGTAAATGCCTTTGGCCTGCGCGACCTGACCGCGCTTGAACAGCAACTTGCCCAACCCGGCAAACGCCCATGGCAATGGGCGGTCGGCGATGATGCCGTCGTACAGGCGCTCCAGCGCTTCGTTCTGATTGAGGTCGCGCAGGGCATCGGCGCGATAGCGCAGGCACAGTGGCGAATAGCGGATGTCTTGCTTGCACAGGGCGATGCAGGCGTTGAGCACTTCCATCGGCTTGCCGCGATCAAGGGCCTGCAGGATCGGCTTGAGCAGGGTCTTGCGCTGCTCCAGGCGCTCCAGGCGCTGGGCCAGGCTGGATCGGTTGAACGGCTTGGTCAGGTAGGCATCGGGCTCGTGCTCCAGCGCACTGAGCACCATGGCCTGGCTGGTTTCGGCGGTGACCATGACGAACACCGCTTCATGGCTGATCAGCTTTTCTTCCATCAGGTCTTCGAGCACCTGTTGGCCGTTTTTCTTGCCGTCACCCAGGTGAAAGTCCTGCAGGATGAAGTCGTATTGCTTCTGCGAGCACATTTTCAGCGCCTGCTCGCCGGTATCGGCAGTGTCCACTTCCTTGACGCCCAGTTCGCGCAGCATCGACCTGACCGAACTGCGGAAGTCCGAGAAATCATCGACGATCAGAAAACGCTTTTGGTGATACGACAGCATCGAAGATTTCCAGGCAATGTAAGAAGAAGAACCCAAAGGCAAATACACGGACGGACTCAACTTCGCAGCCCTTGTTTTGGCGCGCAGATGATAACGGGTGGCACTAGGCTATCAAACACCTTCGCATAGACAATGAGCCCCCATGCCGACCGGAAGAGACGAACAAGTCCCTGACAGCCCGGGTTATCGGCCAGCAACAGCGTTCCCTTGAGAACCTTCCCCAACGCTCACCCTGAATAGGTGAAGGCGTTACTGAGAACGAGACATCGCGCACAAAAAAGCCCCGCCGGAATCAATCTTCCGGCGGGGCTTTTCTGGACAGCAAAGTGCTGATAAATGATGGTGTCCCAGGGCAGGTTCGAACTGCCAACCGTCCCCTTAGGAGGGTCAAATTAGAAGCGGCTCCACTTGAGACAACCCAGCAATTACGGGGATGCGTCAAACAGAGAAGCACCACAAACCCAACGCTCGAGTAAAGGGTGACTACGATCACGGCTGAAGCGGTCTACCATCCTCGCCTAATGGCCGAAAATAACCTTTAATGCGCCTAGAATTGCGTACACAAAGCTGGATGTGTGTCTTCTGACGGAACAGTGTTCCAGGAAAGAGCTCATCTCCTTCCCAGAATGGGGCTCGGACTGAGTCAAACGGATCCAACTGACCCTCCTCACGCAACCCATGCAGAGTCTCGAAGACCGCGCAATCGAGATGCCGCTTGAGCAAGTCCAGATCGCCCTTGAAGCCCGGTTCATTGATCGGCATAGCGGTTTGAGCATCTGCCGAAATAGAAGCAAGATCACTATGCGCCTGCTGCACAAGGATCAAAGCATTCTCGTCGGTGAGGTTAAGGCAAAACCCCAAATCAATCACAGCCCCAACAACGAACGGATTGTTGATCGCCTTTATGGCGCGCTTATCATGATCGCGGAGAAAGGTTGCATAGTTCAGCGCTCGCTCTGGATTGTTCTCCCAGAAATAAACGCCTTTGCCGAGCCAGTCGTATGAGTTTTTGCTGGGATTCAGCTGAGTGTTGCCGGAAAGCACCATCTCGCCTGTTTCTCGGTCACACCCATGAAATCCCAGGACGAACGAGGGAAGAAGCTGATACATCAACGATAGGCTTCGTTGAGCTCGCCTTTTTGATCGACTATACCAATCCGCTGGAGGAAGGTTTTAGCTGACTTTTTGTCTTGGGATACAGCTTGGGCTGCCTGGTGAATACGCGTAGCAGCCTCAGCATACGAAAGACGCTGGTTCTCGCGGAACTCATCAAGTCGCAATGTCTTGGCCGGCATAAAAAACCTCTGGCAGTGACTCTATCTGTAGGGGAAATATACTGAACTCTAGTCCAGCTATCAAACGCCAGCCATCCGACTGGCAGCCCGGCAAACACCAAGGAGTGCGTTTTGCCCCCCTTCAGAAACCAGCTTAGCAACGCAGACAACCCGAGTTGCCTGATTTATATGGTGTCCCAGGGCAGGTTCGAACTGCCAACCTTCCCCTTAGGAGGGGGATGCTCTATCCAATTGAGCTACTGGGACACAAGTCGGCCGCGACGAAAACGCAGCGCGATGGACGGCGTGCATGTTAACGGCCGGGCCGGCTTTTGTCATGTCGTCCGTTGGGCTTTTTAAGTGTAGGCAGACGCCTCGGCCAGGCGCGGACTTGTTTACCGTACAAATTGCATTACTGCAAAAAGCCATCATTGCAAAATGCAAGACCCGGCTTTCGCAAAAATATCTTAATCCGTTGTTTTTAAAGAATTTAATTGTCGATAGACTCTGGCATGCGAGCTACTTCAACTGTTCTCACAGAACAACGGAGGCCGCCTCATGAACAGCGCCCTTTTACTCTCGAGTGCAATCGCTCTGACGGTTTGCCGGGTTTTCATTTTACCCACGAGGGCGGTGCTACGCAGGTTGCCCAGCGAATGCCACATTACCTTCAACTGCAGAAAGCGCCGCAGTTGGCCGTGATGAGCAGCCAGCACGGCTTTGTCAGTCAGGAGGTCAGCCAGGAAACCATCCTGGTACCGGCTCCGCCTGCCGAACGCTTGGTATTTTGAATGACCCTCACCAGGAGCACAGCATGTCCAAACCAGCCGCGAGTTTCTTCATCCTCGCCTTGTTGAGCGGCATTTTTCATCTGTCATTGACCCAGGACATGGTCGTCACCCTCCCCCTGATTGTCTGTGGTGTATTCAGCGCTCTGTTCGTGCTCGCACTGATTGCCGGACGCAAGATCAAGTTTGATCCGGTCCTGCGTTAATCCAGGTATGGCAGATCCGGCGCAAAGGCCTGCCATCCATCCTGAATTCCCCCCCTCCATACGACTCTCCCTAGTAAATCGGCCATTTGCCACTATTCTGTAAAAGGCAAGGAACAGGGATCGAGTCCGCTTTTGCTGCCCGTCAGAAACCTTTCGTCGGGTGGAGAATGTGTTAAGCGATACGAACCGGTCGAACTTTTCAAACCAGTCAGCATTTCTGATAATTGGTGCTGGCATAAAGCCTTTATACAGTTCAATATTTGTCACAGAATTGACGCCAAGGATCTGGCTTGTTTGGGGCATGATGCGCGCCTCTATCAATTCAGGTTGAACATTTGGTCAGAGCGCTTGTCCTACCAGACATCCTGCGGCCAATCCCGAAACCGCTCCCCTGAACTAACCGGTTAAATATATGCGCCCATTGAAACAGGCAATTTATTCCAGCCGTACGGCTGACAAGTTCGTCGTACGTCTGCCAGACGGAATGCGTGAACGCATTGCCGAGGTGGCTCGCAATCATCATCGCAGCATGAACTCCGAAATCATTGCGCGCCTCGAGCAGAGTCTTATTCAGGAAGGTGCACTGGGAGAAGAGCTGAGCATGCGCCTGGACAGCCCGGAGCTTTCCTTGCACGAACGCGAGCTGCTGCAGCGCTTCCGCCAACTTTCCCACCGACAGCAGAACGCCCTGGTTTCGCTGATCGCTCATGACGCTGAAATGGCCGCCGACGCGTCCTGATTCAGCCAGAAAGCTCAAGCCAGCCTGATCGCTGGCTTTTTTTTGCCTGAAATCCGGGCACAAAAAACCCGCCTGACGGCGGGTTTTAGTGAAACGGACTTTAGAGCAGGAAGATTGTCGCAAGCCCCAGGAAGATGAAAAAGCCGCCGCTGTCGGTCACGGCAGTAATCATCACACTGGCGCCCATTGCAGGATCACGCCCCATCTTCGCCAGGGTCATCGGAATCAAGACCCCCATCAACGCCGCCAGCAACAGGTTGAGCGTCATCGCGGCGGTCATCACCACGCCCAATGACCAACTGCCATAGAGCAGGTAGGCAACCGCACCAATCACCCCGCCCCAGATCACGCCGTTGATCAACGCGACGGCCAATTCCTTGCGCATCAGGCGCGAGGTATTGCCGGTGCTCACCTGGTCCAGCGCCATGGCCCGAACAATCATGGTGATGGTCTGGTTACCCGAGTTACCACCGATCCCCGCCACGATCGGCATCAAAGCCGCAAGCGCCACGAGCTTCTCGATCGAACCTTCAAACAAACCGATGACCCGAGAAGCCACGAACGCGGTAATCAGGTTGATCGCCAGCCAGGCCCAACGGTTACGCAGGGACTTCCAGACCGACGCAAAAATGTCTTCTTCTTCACGCAGACCCGCCATGTTGAGAACTTCGCTTTCGCTCTCTTCACGGATCAGGTCGACCATTTCATCGATGGTCAGACGGCCGATCAGCTTGCCGTTCTTGTCGACCACAGGCGCGGAGATCAAGTCGTAACGCTCGAAGGCCTGGGCCGCATCGTAGGCGTCTTCGTCCGGGTGGAAACTCACCGGATCGCTGGCCATCACCTCGGAAACCTGTTTGTCCGGATCGTTGACCAGCAAACGCTTGATCGGCAACACGCCCTTGAGGACGCCGCCGTAGTCGACCACGAACAGCTTGTCGGTATGGCCCGGCAACTCCTTGAGACGGCGCAGATAACGCAAGACCACTTCGAGGCTGACATCCTCGCGGATGGTCACCATCTCGAAGTCCATCAGCGCACCGACCTGCTCCTCGTCGTAGGACAGAGCCGAACGCACACGCTCGCGTTGTTGCTGGTCGAGGGTCTCCATGAGCTCATGGACGACGTCTCGCGGCAGCTCGGAGGCCAGGTCAGCGAGTTCGTCGGCATCCATGTCCTTGGCCGCTGCCAGGAGCTCGTGATCGTCCATGTCGGCGATCAGCGATTCACGGACCGAATCGGATACTTCAAGAAGGATGTCGCCGTCGCGATCGGCCTTGACCAGTTGCCAGAGCGTCAGACGATCGTCCAGCGGCAAGGCTTCAAGGATGTAGGCGACGTCGGCGGAGTGCAGGTCATCGAGCTTGCGTTGCAACTCGACAAGGTTCTGCCGGTGGACCAGGTTCTCGACCCGGTCATGATGCGGGCCTTCCTGGCGGTGAGTCAGGTCTTCTACCACTCGCTGGCGCTGCAGCAACTCAACCACCTGAGCCAGGCGATCCTGCAAGCTTTCCTGCGTTTTCTTTACTTCAACATCGGACATAGGCGAACTCCACTCCCAGCAGCGGGGCACGCCGGAAGGATCAATCAGTCAATTCATGATTGGTAAAACGGGGTACTGAGTAACTACTGGGTAAGTCCATGGAGGTATTCCACAAGCCCCGGCGGGGCTGACGGGCGCAATGATACACCGCCTGACGGTTTTAAACGTTAAAAAATCTTGGCTGAAACAAGCGCTTGCACAACAAACCTGAGCATCGTCCTGATCCACAAAAATGCGACGACGCATTCCGAAAAGAAAACACACCCCCCTCGAAAATTGTAGCCGCTACCCTTGAAAAGGAACGTCATGGAGGATGCCTGATGCCATCAGTTGCACAATTCTTATTACTGCTCGGCCTGCTCAGCCCCCTACCCCTGGCGCTCGCCACCACCGTTCAGCGCTGCGAGGCGGCCAATGGGCGCATTACCTTCACCACACTGAGTTGTGCCACGGGAGAAAGCGTTTCACTTCAGGACGTACGTGCCTTTACACCCGGCAGCACGATGGCGCTTATGCCACCAGCCGAACCCCGTGAAACATCAGGAATGAAAATCCAAAGGAAAGACCCGACCGTGGTCGGTCAGGCGCAGGACAAGTGCGGAAACCTGATCAGTGCCAGGGAGCGCCGTGAAGCAATCATCAATCAGCGAGTGGTCGCCGGCATGAGCCAGCAAGACGTCGAAAGCGCCCTCGGCAAGCCGGACAAGATCAGTATTCGCAATTCAGCCACGAGCTACCGTTACGACACCCTGCGAGGTCGCAGTGCACAGGTGGAGTTCGACGAGAGGGGATGCACGAAAGGAAAAGCCAAATCCCGGACGGCAAAAAGCCCGCATTAAATGCGGGCTTTCTGTTGTATGGTGCACTCGACAGGATTCGAACCTGTGACCGCTCGGTTCGTAGCCGAGTACTCTATCCAGCTGAGCTACGAGTGCAATTTGTGTTTTTAGACCAGACCACAACTGGTTGAAACCAAGTTACTTGCATTACTGCAACTAACTCTTAAATGGTGCACTCGACAGGATTCGAACCTGTGACCGCTCGGTTCGTAGCCGAGTACTCTATCCAGCTGAGCTACGAGTGCATTTGTTGCCGCGCATTATAGGCCGTCTAATCTCTATGTCAAACACTTTTTTTAGTAATTTCAACAACTTACCGAAAAAGCCAGATTACAACGTACTACGCAAATAATGGCGGAGAACGGGGGATTCGAACCCCCGACACCCTTTTGAGGTGTACTCCCTTAGCAGGGGAGCGCCTTCGGCCACTCGGCCAGCTCTCCGCAACACGGGGCGTATATTAACCAGCTTCTTCCCCGTTTGCAAACATAAAAAACGATAAAAATTAATGGCTTGGTTCTTCGTCCTTCTCTTTCTTGATACGCAGGTAAATTTCCTCCCGGTGAACAGCCACCTCTTTGGGGGCATTAACACCGATGCGCACTTGATTTCCTTTGACGCCGAGCACGGTCACGGTGATTTCGCCATCACCGATAATCAGGCTTTCTGCGCACCGACGAGTCAGAATCAGCATACCTTTCTCCTCACGCATTACATTTCAGGGACAACAGTCTGCAAAAAAAAGGCACTCGACCCACAACCGGAGCGGTCGCAGCCCTACATGCCTGAGTATTGACTAGCGCGAGCAAAAGAACAGGCTCGGGGGTCACGCCATTCAAAAAAACAAAAGGCGCGGTCAGACCGCGCCTTTTGGCAAACGCATCACTCGCCCTGGCGGGCCGGTGCGTCCAGTTCGAAAGCCGTGTGCAGAGCGCGCACAGCCAGTTCCAGGTACTTCTCTTCGATCACTACGGAGACTTTGATTTCCGAGGTCGAGATCATCTGGATGTTGATGCTTTCCTTGGCCAGGGATTCGAACATGCGGCTGGCCACGCCTGCGTGAGAACGCATGCCAACGCCGACGATCGACACCTTGGCGATCTTGGTGTCGCCCACGACTTCACGGGCACCCAGCTCGCCAGCGGTTTTTTCCAGCACGGCCTGCGCCGCCTGGTAGTCGTTGCGGTGCACGGTGAAGGTGAAGTCGGTGGTGTTATCGTGCGCGACGTTCTGCACGATCATGTCGACTTCAATGTTCGCGGCACTGATCGGGCCGAGAATCTTGAAGGCAACGCCCGGGATGTCTGGCACGCCACGGATGGTCAGCTTGGCTTCATCGCGGTTGAAAGCGATACCGGAAATGATCGGCTGTTCCATGGTTTCCTCTTCATCAATAGTAATGAGGGTGCCCGGACCCTCCTTGAAGCTGTGCAGTACGCGCAGCGGAACGTTGTACTTGCCGGCGAACTCGACCGCGCGGATCTGCAACACCTTGGAACCGAGGCTGGCCATTTCCAGCATCTCTTCGAAGGTGATCTTGTCCAGGCGCTGAGCCACGGACACCACACGCGGGTCGGTGGTGTAGACACCGTCGACGTCGGTGTAGATCTGGCATTCGTCAGCCTTCAGGGCTGCCGCCAGCGCCACGCCGGTGGTGTCGGAACCGCCACGACCGAGGGTGGTGATGTTGCCGTGCTCGTCGACGCCCTGGAAACCGGCGACAACCACCACACGACCCGCCTTCAGGTCACCGCGAATCTTCTGGTCATCGATCTGCAGGATACGCGCTTTATTGTGTGCGCTATCCGTCAGAATCCGCACCTGGTTGCCGGTGTAGGACACCGCCGGCACGCCACGCTTGATCAGCGCCATGGCCAACAGGGCAATCGTCACCTGCTCGCCGGTGGAAACGATCACGTCCAGTTCGCGCGGAACCGGTTGGCCGTCGCCACTGATTTGCTTGGCCAGATCGATCAGACGGTTGGTTTCGCCGCTCATTGCAGACAGCACAACCACCAGGTCATCGCCGGCATCGCGGAATTTCTTAACCTTGTCGGCGACCTGCTCGATTCTCTCGACGGTGCCGACCGAGGTGCCTCCAAATTTCTGTACGATCAAAGCCATTTCAAAGCCGCCTCTGCCCATGAAGGGCGCCCAAATAATCACTCGAACAGTATTGCGGCCCACCACTAGACTGCGGGCCGCAAGTACTGCCTTATAGACCCTGCTCTACAAACGGAACGGTCAGGGCCAGTGCCGCATCCAGTGCGCCAGCGTCGGTACCGCCGCCTTGCGCCATGTCTGGACGACCACCACCCTTCCCGCCCACTGCCGCAGCGGCTTGCTTCATCAAATCACCGGCTTTGAGTTGGCCAGTCAGGTCTTTGGTTACGCCTGCAACCAGAACGACCTTTTCCTCATGGACACTGCCGAGCAGGATCACTGCGCGGCCGAGTTTGTTTTTCAGTTGATCGACCAGCGCCAGCAGCGCCTTGCCATCCTGACCGTCCAGACGCACGGCCAGCACTTTCACGTCCTTGACGTCCAGCGCCTGGGCCGATAGATCGTCGCCCGCGGCACTGGCAGCCTTGGCCTGCAACTGCTCGAGTTGCTTCTCCAGCAGACGGTTGCGCTCCAGCACAGCCGACAGCTTGTCGATCAGGTTGTCGCGGCTGCCCTTGACCAGGCTGGCCGCTTCCTTGAGTTGTTCTTCCGCCGCGTTCAAGTAAGCCAGCGCTTGCGCACCGGTAACGGCTTCGATACGACGCACACCCGATGCCACACCGCCTTCGCTGATGATTTTCAGCAGGCCGATGTCGCCGGTACGGTTGGCGTGGATACCGCCGCACAGCTCGACGGAGAAATCGCCCATGCTCAGTACACGCACGTTGTCGCCGTATTTCTCGCCGAACAGCGCCATGGCGCCTTTCTGCTTGGCGGTTTCGATATCGGTTTCTTCGGTTTCAACTTCGGAGTTCTTGCGAATCTCGGCGTTGACGATGTCTTCCAGCGCTTTCAGTTGTTCAGGCTTGATGGCTTCGAAGTGACTGAAGTCAAAACGCAGGCGCTGACTGTCGACCAACGAGCCTTTCTGTTGAACGTGATCGCCCAGCACCTGGCGCAATGCAGCGTGCAGCAAGTGAGTCGCGGAGTGGTTCAACGACGTGGCGTGACGCACCTCGGCATCAACGTGGGTCTCGACCGGCGTACCGACGATCAGGCTACCCGAATCCAGGATACCGTGGTGCAGGAATGCACCGCCGGTCTTGGTGGTGTCACGCACGTCAAAACGCGCGCTGCCCGCCTGCAGGTAACCGCAATCACCGACCTGGCCACCGGACTCGGCGTAGAACGGCGTCTTGTCGAGAACGATCACGCCCTCATCGCCTTCGCTCAATACGTCGACCGACTGGCCATCTTTATACAGCGCAACGATTTTGGCGGAACCGCTGTGAGCGATGTAACCGGTGAACTCGGTGGCCACGTCAACCTTGACCAGGCTGTTGTAGTCCATGCCGAAGGAGCTGGCGGAACGGGCACGAACGCGCTGGGCTTCCATTTCACGCTCGAAACCTTCTTCGTCGATGGTCAGGCTGCGCTCGCGAGCGATGTCGCCGGTCAGGTCCATCGGGAAACCGTAGGTGTCGTAGAGTTTGAACACCACGTCGCCCGGCACCACGTCGCCTTTGAGGTCAGCCAGATCCTGCTCGAGGATCTTCAGGCCCTGCTCCAGGGTCTTGGCGAATTGCTCTTCTTCAGCCTTCAGCACGCGTTCGATGTGCGCCTGCTGGGATTTCAGTTCCGGGAAAGCTTCGCCCATCTCGGCAACCAGGGCTGCGACGATCTGGTAGAAGAAGCTGCCCTTGGCGCCCAGTTTGTTACCGTGACGGCAGGCGCGACGGATGATCCGGCGCAGCACGTAACCGCGGCCTTCGTTGGACGGCAGCACGCCGTCGGCGATCAGGAAACCGCAGGAACGGATGTGGTCAGCCACCACTTTCAGCGAAGCCTGGGCGTCATTGGTGCAACCAATGGCCTTGGCCGAAGCGGTCAGCAAGCTCTGGAACAGGTCGATTTCATAGTTCGAGTGAACGTGCTGCAGCACGGCACTGATCCGCTCCAGGCCCATGCCGGTGTCGACCGACGGCGCTGGCAGCGGGTGCAACACGCCATCGGCGGTGCGGTTGAACTGCATGAACACGTTGTTCCAGATTTCGATGTAGCGGTCGCCGTCTTCTTCCGGCGAGCCCGGTGGGCCGCCCCAGATGTCGGCGCCGTGATCGTAGAAAATCTCGGTGCAAGGACCGCACGGGCCGGTATCGCCCATGGTCCAGAAGTTGTCGGAGGCGTACGGCGCGCCCTTGTTGTCGCCGATGCGCACCATACGCTCGGCCGGAACGCCGATGTCCTTGGTCCAGATGTCGTACGCCTCGTCATCGCTGGCGTAGACGGTGACCCAGAGCTTTTCCTTCGGCAGGTTCAGCCACTTGTCGGACGTCAGGAAGTTCCAGGCGTAGGTGATGGCATCACGCTTGAAGTAATCGCCGAAGCTGAAGTTACCCAGCATTTCGAAGAAGGTGTGGTGACGGGCGGTATAACCGACGTTTTCCAGGTCGTTGTGCTTACCGCCGGCGCGCACGCATTTCTGGCTGCTGACCGCGCGGGTGTACGCGCGTTTTTCCTGGCCCAGGAAGCAGTCCTTGAACTGGTTCATCCCCGCGTTAGTGAACAGCAGGGTTGGGTCGTTGCCCGGAATCAAAGAGCTGGAGGCTACACGGGTGTGGCCTTGCTCTTCGAAGAAGCGAAGGAAGGCTTCACGGATTTCTGCGCTTTTCATTAGGTTCTTCCACGGAGGCTGCGGCCAAAGGCCTGTTCGAAACGTCAACAGACGAAGCGACGGCAAAGGGCCGCATTATATCGGCCCAGCGCGCGGGGTACAGCGTGTTTATACGATAGAAACGCTCAATTGGAGCGCTAACGCTATCACTTGCGCGAAAAGCCGACGAATGTCGCGACGACTTGCTCGATTTGCGCACGGCTGACGTCCATGTGCGTGACCATGCGCAGACGCGCGGCGGCACTGAGCTTGATCCCGCGCTCGGCGGCAAAGGCCTTGATGGCCTCGGCCTGGTCGCCCATCTGCACGTAAACCATGTTGGTCTGCACCGGCTCGACCTCGTAGCCTGCCGCGCGCAGGCCTTCGGCCAGCAGCTGTGCGTTGGCGTGGTCGTCGGCCAGGCGCTGTACGTTGTGATCCAGTGCATACAGGCCTGCCGCCGCCAGAATGCCGGCCTGACGCATGCCGCCGCCAACCATCTTGCGCAGGCGCCGGGCCTTGCCGATCAGCTCGGCCGAGCCGCACAGCACCGAACCGACCGGGGCGCCCAGCCCTTTGGACAGGCACACCGAGACGGAATCGAAATGCTGGGTGATTTCCCGGGCATCGACACCCAGCTTGACCGCAGCGTTGTACAGGCGAGCCCCATCCAGATGCAGCTGCAAACCGTTTTCGCGGGTAAAACTGCGCGCCCGCGCCAGGTACTCCAGCGGCAGGACCTTGCCTTGCATGGTGTTTTCCAGCGCCAGCAAGCGGGTACGCGCAAAGTGGAAGTCGTCCGGCTTGATCGCCGCCGCGACCTGTGCCAGGTCCAGCGAGCCATCGGCCTGCACTTCCAGCGGTTGCGGCTGGATCGAACCGAGCACCGCCGCGCCGCCACCTTCGTACTTATAGGTGTGAGCCTGCTGGCCGACGATGTACTCGTCACCGCGTTCGCAGTGGGCCATCAAACCCAGCAGATTGCTCATGGTCCCGGTGGGCACAAACAGCGCCGCGGCAAAACCCAGCCGTTTTGCCAATTCAGCTTCCAGACGATTGACCGTCGGATCTTCGCCATACACGTCGTCACCGGTGGCCGCAGTGGTCATCGCGTCGAGCATGCCGGCGCAAGGTTGGGTGACGGTGTCGCTGCGAAGATCGATAACGCTCATGAATCCGGCCTCGGTAAGCAGGGGAAATCCCTTTCAGGAAAGAATTACTGCGGGCATGGCGACGATTAATCAACCCTTGCGCAGGAAAAGGCCGATTAATCCAACGGAAAAGTCGATGACAATCATCCAAAAGGGGCCATGCGCATACCGCAAATATGTGATAAAAACGCTGCGCCGCCAAACATTTGGGCGGCAAAAACGTTCTCAGGGCGGGGTGCAACTCCCCACCGGCGGTAATTGCGCACAATGCGCATAGCCCGCGAGCGCTTGGTGACAGCACGGCTTCGGCGGTGCCTGGCAGCAAGGTCAGCAGACCCGGTGTGATCCCGGGGCCGACGGTCATAGTCCGGATGAAGAGAGAACGGGATTGACAACAAAGGGCCGTCCGCCGGCATTCGTGCGAGCGTGCGTACCCTCAAATCCCCTTCGATTCATAACGCCCTGTTTTTCACACAAACAGGAGTCAGAACATGCAACCCACCGCAATTGACAGCAAAGCCAAAAACCATCACGGCGAGCGCGTTGCGTTCATCCAGGCCTGCTGGCACAAGGATATTGTCGATCAGAGCCGTAAAGGCTTCGTCGCCGAAATGATTGCCCAGGGTTATCAGGAATCCGACATCGACTTCTTCGAAGTCGGCGGCGCCTTTGAAATGCCCCTGCACGCCAAGTTGCTGGCCAAGACCGGTCGTTATGCCGGCATCGTCGCGGCAGCCCTGGTGGTGGACGGCGGGATCTACCGTCACGAGTTCGTCGCCCAGTCGGTGGTCAGCGGCCTGATGCAGGTGCAACTGGAAACCGAAGTGCCGGTGTTCTCGGTGTCCCTGACCCCGCACCACTTCCATGCCGGCGAAGAGCACCAGAAGTTCTTCTTCGAGCATTTCCTGCATAAAGGCCAGGAAGCGGCGAAGACCTGTGCGGATACGCTGATGAAGATCCGTTCGCTGCGTCGCACCGAGCCGCGCGCGGTAGCTGTTTAACGCAAGACCTGTAGGAGCTGGCTTGCCAGCGAAGACGGCGGCACATCCAACATTGATGTGACTATGACACCGCTTTCGCGGGCAAGCCCGCTCCTACAGGGGTTTATGTCGCGCCCGGGACCGGGTCAAGCCAGGTTTTCGTCGGTGGTCGGCACGACCAGGATGCCGGCACGCAAACCGTTCTTCACCTTGGGGTTCGGGAAGATGATCCGGGCGCCCTCCTCCTCGATGATCCAGCGGGTGTTGGCGATGTCTTCCGCCAGCAGATAACCCACTTCCAGCTCCGAAAAGTTCTCGATGTCCGCCGGCAGGTTCAGGCGGAAGCTGTCGCTGTGCTTGATGATTTCCCGTGCCACGCTGTACAGCTGCAAACCGTCCAGCGCTTCGTCAGTCAATTGCGGCTCGGTGCCTTCGATGATCTGCTTGAGGCGCGCCTCCAGCAGCGAGACATTGACCCCGGCGTTCTGCCCGAATGGCCGCGCCTTGCCGAGCTCCAGGGTGAAAGCCTCGGCACCGAGCTTGTCGTAGGTGTAGGCGCTGAACACGATGGACGGCTTGTTCTGCAGCAACACCGCTTCCATGCCGGCGGCGCGCAGGCGTGCCAGTTCCTGACGCGAATGCTGACGGTCTTCTTTCCATGGGTACAAGGCGAACTGCTCGATTTTCGAGCCACGAATGGCCGTGTGCAGGTCGTAATGCAGGCGCTGACGATCAGGCAGACTGAAGAAACTCGCCGCCAACCGCTCCAGCTCACAAGCACGCAAGGCTTCAGAGCCACTGCTTTGTTCATGACGGCCATTGAACAGCCGATTGACGTCCTGCTCGACGAAACGCTCGCCCTTGCGAATCGCCTCTGGGTTGCCGAACAGGAACAGAATACGTGCGCGCGGCTTCAAGTCGCCGCGGGCAATGTCGTGCAACAGGCGATCGAGCAACTCGATCGGCGCTGTTTCATTGCCGTGGATCCCCGCCGACAGCAGCAGGTCCAGGCCATTGTCACGCGCTTCAGGTGGCCGGACTTCCAGCGCACCTTCGCTCAACCAGCGCATGCGCACGCCTTCGACAGTCAGTTGAGTCTTCTCCGCCGGTTCACGGCCGGCGAGGGTCAGTTCAAGCAGTTTGCCGAGGGCGAGCATAGAGCGGTTTCCTTAGTGATCGTGGTTGCAATCCGGGCCGTGTACATGTTCCTCGTCGGTGAGGTCGGCAGGTTCCATCTCCAGTTGCAGACTTACCAGATTAGTCGCCAAAGGGCGCAGCAGCAGGTTGGCGTACTCGGCATCGCCTTCTTCGACGTCCACACCGATCAGCAACTGGCCGCGGCCGTCCTGCTGGATCCACAGCTCTTTGCCTTGCCACATGACCGCGACGCGGGTGCAGGAAGTCTCCAGTTGCGTGCCGTCGGTGTCTTCAAGGATCAGCTGCAGGGTATCGCTCATATCTTTACGCTCTCGTTTGAGATGAAGCAGCGCGCTGCCGTAGAAGGCGGCGCGCCGTCGATCAATTGATCTGGAATGGATAAACCGCGCCCAGTTTAAGGATTTGCGTCAGTTCATCCAGTGCCGTCCGGCACTCGAGCAACAATTGCGGGTCCGCCAGATCGTTTTCGGTCATGCGGTCGCGGTAGTGCTTCTCGACCCATTCGGTCAGTGTGCCGTACAGCGGCGCCGTCATGATAACCCCTTGATTGACGGCCGCCAGCTCGGTTTCGTTGAGTGCGACGCGCAACCGCAGGCAAGCCGGGCCACCGCCGTTCTGCATGCTCTGCTTGAGATCGAAGACTTTCACTTCGCGGATCAGGCCGCCGGAGCTGGTCAAACCCTGCAAGTATTGCCAGACACGCTCGTTGCCACGGCATTCTTCCGGCACGATCAATAGCATGGAGCCGTCAGGACGCGACAGCAGTTGGCTATTGAACAGGTAGGAACGAACCGCGTCTTCCACGCTGACCGCGGAACGCGGAACACAGACAGACTGAAATTTCCCACCGACTTTGGCGAGTTTGCTCTGCAACTCCGCAAGCATCTGCTCGGTCTCGAGGAACGCGTCCTCATGGTAGAACAGCACTTCGCCGTTACCGACCGCAATCACGTCGTTGTGGAACACACCCTGATCGATCACCGACGGGTTCTGCTGGGCATAGACCACGCCGTCATCGCTCAAGCCGTGCAAACGGGCAACGGCCTGGGATGCTTCGAGGGTCTGGCGCGCCGGGTACTTCTGCGGTGCCGGGTAGCGGGTGTCGAACGCGCTGCGGCCGAACACGAAGAACTCGACACCGGCTTCGCCGTATTCACGGCAGAAACGCGTGTGGTTGGCCGCGCCTTCGTCACCGAACTGCGCCACGGCCGGCAAGGCAGCGTGGTGGGCAAAGTGTTTCTGGTCAGCGAACATCGCCCCCAGCACGCGGCTGGTGGTCGGGTGTTCGATGCTGCGGTGATATTTGCAGTTGAGGTTGGCGGCGGTGAAATGCACGCGGCCATCAGCAGTGTCGGCGCTCGGACTGACCGTGGCGGCGTTGGCCACCCACATGCTCGAGGCCGAGCAACTGGCCACCAGCAGCGGCATCGCGTCTTTGGCAGCGCGCTCGATCACTTCAGCATCGGTGCCGCCAAAACCCAGGCGACGCAGTGCGGCCACATCCGGGCGCTCTTGCGGTGCCAGTACGCCCTGCTGGAAACCCATTTCCATCAGCGCTTTCATTTTTGCCAGGCCTTGCAGCGCCGCTTCCTTGGGGTTGGAAGACTGCTGGCTGTTGCTCTGGGACGCGACGTTGCCGTAGGACAGGCCGCCGTAGTTATGGGTCGGCCCCACTAGACCGTCAAAATTGACTTCATAGGATTTCATCAGCGAGGCTCCACGAGAATCTGTTGTTATAGGCTTCTAGTAACAATTGAGTAAGACCGAGTCGCAGCCTTCGCGGGCAAGCCCGCTCCTACAGGGTTTGTGTCGTACACCAAATGTGTATCCACCACCGAACCTGTAGGAGCGGGCTTGCCTGCGAATGGGCATCACGCCATTTTCACGCCAGGCGTGAGAGCGGCAGGCATCACCAGGCTCGGCGTTTCCAGCGAGGCCACCGGGTACGCGCAGTAATCCGCCGCGTAATAGGCACTGGCGCGATGGTTGCCCGAGGCGCCGACGCCGCCGAACGGTGCACTGCTCGCGGCACCGGTCAGTTGTTTGTTCCAGTTGACGATACCGGCACGGCTTTCCAGCCAGAATTGCTGGTAACGCGCTTCGGAGTCCGACAGCAGACCAGCGGCCAGACCGTAGGCGGTGTCGTTGGCTTCAACGATCGCCGCTTCAAAATCAGCGTAGCGGATCACTTGCAGCAACGGGCCGAACAGCTCTTCGTCAGGTCGATCGGCGACAGCGGTCACATCCAGAATGCCCGGGGTCAGCAAGGCCGACCGGGCCTGAGGCTGCGTCATTTCCAGCAGCGCCACGGCGCCGTTGGCCAGCAGATGTTCTTGCGCATCCATCAACACTTTCGCAGCGCCGAGGGAAACCACCGAGCCCATGAACGGCGCCGGTTGCTGATCGAAGGCACCGACTGCGAGGGTCGCGCTGACCGCCACCAGGCGCGCCAGCAGCGAGTCGCCCCAGGCACCTTGTGGCACCAGCAAGCGCCGGGCGCAGGTGCAGCGCTGGCCGGCGGAGATGAACGCCGACTGAATAATGGTGTACACCGCGGCATCAAGGTCCGCGACCTGATCGACCACCAGCGGGTTGTTACCGCCCATTTCCAGCGCCAGGATCTTGTCCGGACGACCGGCGAATTGCTGGTGCAGGTGATTGCCGGTGCGGCTGGAGCCGGTGAAGAACAGGCCGTCGATGCCCGGGTTCGCCGCCAGGGCGATACCGGTTTCGCGAGCGCCTTGCAGCAAATTCAATACGCCGGCCGGCAGACCGGCCTCGATCCAGCACTTGACCGTCAACTCGGCGACTTTCGGTGTCAGTTCGCTTGGCTTGAACAGCACGCTGTTACCGGCCAGCAGTGCCGGCACGATGTGGCCGTTCGGCAGGTGACCCGGGAAGTTGTAAGGACCGAACACTGCCACCACACCGTGTGGTTTGTGACGCAGCACAGCGGTGGCGTCGCCCAGCGGGCCGCTCTTCTCGCCGGTACGTTCGCGGTAGCTCTGCACCGAGATGGCGATCTTGTTGACCATGCTGGTGACTTCAGTCGCCGCTTCCCACAGGGGTTTGCCGGTTTCTTCACCGATGGTATGAGCCAGTTCGTCCGCGTGAGTCTTCAGGGCAGCAGCAAAGGCTTCCAGTACCGAAATACGTTCTTCCAGGGTACGCCGCGCCCAGCCCGGGAACGCCTGACGCGCCGCTTGCACAGCCGACTCGACCTGAGCGGCGGTGGCACCGGTGCCGGACCACAGCACCTGCTGGGTCACCGGGTTCAGCGACTCGAAGGCTTCGCCCCCACCTGCCAGCCATTCACCTGCGATGTAAAGCGAATTCATTATTTCGACTCCCGAGCTGCGGACAACGCCACGGCGCGCACTTGATCGCCAGCGTTGAGTTGAAGACGTTTGGCGGTCTGCGGATCGACCACCAGGGTGCCGGCGGCCAGACGTGCTGGCGCAGCAGTGATCCGGCAGTCCTCGCGCTTGCGGTTGTGAATGATGAATGGCGTGGCGTCGTCACCCGGCGTGCCAACGGCCAGCACCAGCGCCTGGCTGTCACGCACGGCGCGGATCTTGGCGGTTTCGCACTCGATGGCCGGGCCGGCGTCGAAAATGTCGACGTAGCCCTGGTAGCTGAAACCTTCGCTCTTGAGCATGGCCAGCGCCGGCTCGGTGTCCGGGTGCACCTGACCGATGACGTTGCGCGCATCCGGCGACAGGAAGCAGGTGTACAGCGGGAATTTCGGCATCAGTTCGGCGATGAACGCCTTGTTGCCCACGCCGGTCAGGTAGTCAGCCTGGCTGAACTCCATCTTGAAGAAGTGCCGGCCCAGGCTTTCCCAGAACGGCGAACGCCCGGCTTCGTCGGAAACACCGCGCATTTCGGCGATGATCTTGTTGCCGAACAGTTGCGGGAACTCGGCGATGAACAGCATCCGCGCCTTGGACAGCATGCGACCGTTGAGGCCACTGCGGTAATCGGCGTGCAGGAACAGCGAGCACAGCTCGGAGTTGCCGGTCAGGTCGTTGGCCAGGAACAGCGTCGGGATTTCACGATAGATGTTCAGCTCTTGCGAAGCGCTGACCGTCAGACCGACCCGGAAGTTGTACCAAGGCTCACGCAAGCCAACGGCGCCGGCAATGGCGGAAATGCCCACCACGCGAGCGTCGTCGTCTTCGAGCACGAACAGGTAGTCCGCGTCGCCCCGCCCGGCTTCGCCGCGAAAGGTCTTCTCGGCCCAGCCGACCCGATGGGCCAGCCGCTCTTCGTTGGCCGGCAAGGTGGTCAGGCCGGTGCCGGTGCTGCGGGCCAGGTCGATCAGAGCGGGTAAATCGCTGCTGCGTACGGGACGAACGATCATGCTATCTCCTCAAACGGGCCGCTTGCGCCACCCGTGAAACTTCGCTGCTTTCTAGGCATCAATTGCGACGTTAAACCGCCACCAGGCGCACGCTGGCACCCTCGCCGACGCCCAGGGCTTCGGCTGCTTCCAGGTCCAGGGTCACCGGTTTACCCGGTGCGTAGTCAAGCTCGAGCATGACCGCGCGGTAGTCCTGCAACTGGGCATTGGCAACCAGATACTGGCGACCGACGCCTTTGACCGGCTCGCCGATCTTCACTGGCACCACACGGCTCTGGGCGATCGAACGGATCCCCGAGACACGGGCATGCAGCGTCGGGCCGCCGTCGAAGATATCGATGTAGTGATCGGTTTCGAAGCCTTCGCGCATCAGGATGTCGAAGGTGATCTGCGCCCGCGGGTGTACCTGGCCCATGGCTTCTTGAGCGGAGTCCGGCAGCAGGGGCACGTAGATCGGGTAATGCGGCATCAGTTCGGCGAGGAACGTCCGGCTCTTCAGGCCGCACAGACGCTCGGCTTCAGCGTAGTTGAGGTCGAAAAAGTTGCGCCCGATGGCATCCCAGAATGGCGAGTCGCCGTTTTCATCGCTGTAACCGACGATCTCGGTCACCACGGAATCGGCAAAACGCTCCGGATGGCTGGCCACGAACAGCAAACGGCCACGGGAGTTGAGCTCCGACCACGGCGAACCCACCAGATCGCGCTGCACGTAGAAGCTGGTCAGCAAACTGTTGCCGGTCAGGTCGTGGCACTGCGAGAGCACGTGGATCTTGTTGTGAATCTTCAGCTCGCGCGAAGCGTGCACGAAGGTTTCGTTGCGGAAGCTGTAGAACGGCTCGGAATAACCGGCGGAAGCAACGATTGCCGAACAGCCGACCAGCTTGCCGGTAGTGGAGTCCTCAAGGACGAAGAAATAGCTTTCCTCACCATTGAAGCTCACTTCGGCGGCGAACGAGGCTTCGCTTGCCGCGATCTTGTCGCTCAGGCGTTCAACGTCATCCGGCAAGGAAGTGACACCAATCGGGCTGTCCGCAGCCAGACGCTGTACCTCGCCCAGATCAGCCATTTGCGCGGGGCGCATCACCAGCATGGTGTCACTCCTTTTTCTAAAACTCTTTGAGGAAAATAAGCCAGCCCGGCCTTTGAGGACCTTGTAGGAGCGAGCTTGCTCGCGATGGTGTGTCAGTCGACATCAATGTTGCTGATCCACCATCGCGAGCAAGCTCGCTCCTACAGTAAAGCGGGCCCGGCATATAAAATTGGGTTCGACGCCTGAAAGGTCAGGCGTCGAAGGGTCTATCAGGCTTGCGTCAGTTTTGCTGCGGCACGCTCGAAGCGGTCCAGACCGGCATCGATATCGGCGTCTTCCACCACCAGGCTTGGGGCGAAACGCACCACGTCCGGGCCGGCTTGCAGAACCATCAGGCCTTCTTGCTCAGCGGCGTTGAAGATGTCCTTGGCCTTGCCTTTCCRGGCATCGCTCAGCACGCAACCGATCAACAGGCCCATGCCGCGGACCTTGGTGAACAGCCCGTATTTCTCGCCGATCTGCTCAAGGCGCGCCTTGAACTTGTCGTGTTTGGCGTTGACGCCGGCCAGTACTTCAGGGGTGTTGATCACGTCGATCACGGCTTCAGCGACCGCACACGCCAGCGGGTTGCCGCCGTAAGTGGTGCCGTGGGTGCCGACGACCAGGTGCTTGGCCAGGTCGTCGGTGGTCAGCATCGCCGCGATCGGGAAACCACCGCCCAGGCTCTTGGCGCTGGTCAGGATGTCCGGGATCACGCCGTAATGCTGGTAGGCGAACAGATGGCCGGTACGGCCCATGCCGGTTTGCACTTCGTCGAAAATCAGCAGCGCGTTGTGCGCGGTGCAGAGTTCGCGGGCACCTTGCAGGTATTCCAGTTCAGCCGGGATCACACCGCTTTCGCCCTGAATCGGCTCCAGCACCACGGCGCAAGTCTTGTCGGAAATGGCAGCTTTCAACGCAGCCAGATCGTTGTACGGCACGTGGGTGATACCGGTGATTTTCGGACCAAAACCGTCGGAGTACTTCGACTGGCCACCGACGTTCACGGTGAACAGGGTGCGGCCGTGGAAACTGTTGAGCGCGGCGATGATTTCGTACTTCTCGCTGCCAAAGCGGTCGAAGCCGACGCGACGGGCCAGCTTGAAAGCGGCCTCGTTGGCTTCGGCGCCGGAGTTGCAGAAGAAGGCGCGGTCGGCAAAGGTGGCATCGACCAGCTTATGGGCCAGGCGCAGGGCCGGCTCATTGGTGAACACGTTGGACACGTGCCACAGCTTGTTCGCCTGCTCGGTCAAGGCACCGACCAGCGCCGGATGCGCGTGGCCCAATACGTTAACGGCAATCCCGCCGGCGAAGTCGATCAGCTCGCGACCGGACTGGTCCCAAACGCGGGAACCGGCGCCACGCACAGGAATGAATGCGGCAGGCGCGTAGTTGGGAACCATAACCTGATCGAAATCGGCGCGTTGTACCGCAGCGTGCTCAACGGACATCGGAGTCTCCTGAAGAGAAAACACTCGCCTGAAACTGGCGAGCGATGGGGGGATTGTAAGGACAGTTTTCAGCCCGGCCTTGCCGCCAAGCGACAACTTCTTATAGCGCAAACCCCGGATTTTCCCGGGTTTACGGCAATGCGACATATAGGGTCGCAAAGGCGCAGTTTAAACTGTCGCGAGCGCTTATAGGCAGTTCTGCGGGAAACCGGCTGCTCCCACAGGGGATTGCGCCTGATCAGTTGGCACTGGTTTGAAAAGGCTGCTCCTGCTGGAGCCAACTAGCTACGTTCGGCCGGCACTGACGACAATTCGAACGGGCTGCTGCTGCGCCGCTGGTTGCGATCTTCCCGCGGCGTGGCGCCGAAGAAGTTGCGATAGGCGCTGGAGAAATGCGGCCCCGAGGAGAAGCCACAGGACAGGCCGATCTGGATGATCGACTTGCTGGTTTGCATCAACATCTGCCGGGCCTTGTTCAGGCGCAGTTCCAGGTAGTACTGGCTCGGCACACGGTTGAGGTATTGCTTGAAGATGCGCTCCAGTTGCCTGCGGGACACGCACACGTRCTGGGCGATTTCGTCGGTGGTCAGCGGCTCTTCGATGTTGGCTTCCATGAGCAACACGGCTTGTGTGAGCTTCGGATGGCTGGAACCGAGGCGGTTTTGCAGCGGAATGCGCTGGCGTTCACCACCTTCGCGAATACGCTCGACTACCAGTTCCTCGGAGACCGCACCGGCCAGTTCCGCACCATGGTCGCGGGCCAACACGGCCAGCAACAAGTCGAGCACCGACAGGCCGCCGCACGCCGTCAGGCGATCCCGATCCCAGTCGAACAGGTGACTGGTGGCGATGACCTTCGGAAAGCGCTCGGCAAAATCGTCCTGCCAGCGCCAATGCACGGCCGCGCGATAACCGTCGAGCAAGCCTAATTGCGCCAGCGGATAAACACCGGCCGACAGACCGCCGATCACGCAGCCGGCACGCACCAGTTGTTTAAGCGCACTGCTGAGCGCCGGCGCCAGTGCGGTCGGTGGCTCGTCGGCGAGCAGGAACAGCTTCTGGAAATTTTCGAGCTTGCCGGTCCACGCTTCACCCGGCAACTGCCATTCGCCTTCGGTCCGCGGTTCGGCCTGCAGGAATGACAGTTCGTAAACCACGTCCGGATGCACACGCTGGGCAACACGCAAGGCCTCCTCAGCCAGCGCAAGCGTCAGTGCTTTAGTGCTGGGCCAAATCAGGAAACCAATTCGATGGGCAGTCATGGGCGAGCGATCCGAAGCGAAGAACAGTGATGAAGGCATGGGCCAATGCTAGCCCGTAAACGAACGCAAATCTCAGAACCAGCACAGATCTAAATGTGGGATCTGGCTTGTCGCCCCCCCCTGTAGGAGCTGCCGAAGGCTCGGGCCGCGATCGGACGATCTTTTGATCTTGATTTTTCAAATCAAAAGATCGCAGCCTCGTTTCACTCGACAGCTCCTACAGGGGGGCGACAAGCCAGCCCCCACAAGGGAGCGGGGCCAGCCACCAAATTGCGAAGCATGCACTATCCCTGTGCACAACGGCAGTCCTGATTATTTCAAGCTGCCGGACAGGAATTGCTGCAAACGCTCGGACTGCGGGTTCACCAGCACTTCGCGCGGGTTGCCGCTTTCTTCGACCACACCTTTGTGCAGGAACACCAACTGGTTCGACACTTCACGGGCGAAGCCCATTTCGTGGGTCACCACGACCATGGTCCGGCCTTCCTGGGCCAGGGCCTGCATGACTTTCAACACGTCGCCAACCAGCTCCGGGTCGAGGGCCGAGGTCGGTTCGTCGAACAGCATCACTTCCGGCTCCATCGCCAGCGCACGGGCAATCGCCACGCGCTGCTGCTCGCCGCCGGACATGTGGCCAGGATAAGCATCCTTGCGATGAGCAACGCCTACCTTGTTCAGGTAGTGCTCGGCTTTCTCGCGTGCCTCAGCCTTGGACATGCCCAGCACATGCACCGGCGCTTCCATGATGTTTTCCAGCGCGGTCATGTGCGACCACAGGTTGAAATGCTGGAACACCATCGACAGGCGCGAACGCATGCGTTGCAGCTGTTTCGGATCGGCCGCCTTCAGCGCGCCGTCCTTGTTCGCCACCAGCTTCAGCTCTTCGTTGTTGAGCAGGATCTTGCCCGCGTGCGGCTGCTCCAGCAGGTTGATGCAGCGCAGGAAAGTACTTTTGCCGGAGCCACTGGAGCCGATGATGCTGATCACATCGCCGGCTGCCGCCTTCAGGGACACGCCCTTGAGCACTTCGTGACTGCCATAGCGTTTATGCAGGTCTTGGACTTCAAGTTTGTACATGCTGTCGGTTCTCACAAAAACAGTCAGTCAGTGGTATTCAGTGCTTGCGCGGGGCCAGGTAGCCCAGCCAGCGGCGCTCGGCCATCTTGAACAGCTTCACCAGGATGAAGGTCAGGCACAGGTAGAACACGCCGGCGGTGATGTACGCCTCGAACGGCAGGTAGAACTGGGCGTTGACCGTGCGCGCGGCACCAGTGATGTCGATCAGAGTCACGATCGACGCCAGACTGGTGGTCTGCAGCATCATGATCACTTCGTTGCTGTACTGCGGCAGCGCGCGGCGCAGGGCCGACGGCAGCAGGATGCGCTTGTACATCTTGACCCGCGACATGCCCATGGCCTTGGCCGCTTCGATCTCGCCGTTCGGCGTGGCGCGCAGGCTGCCGGCGATGATTTCGGCGGTGTAGGCGCTGGTGTTGATCGCGAAGGCCAGGCACGCACAGAACGTTGCGCTGGACAGCCACGGCCAGAGGAAGCTTTCACGTACGGCTTCGAACTGCGCCAGACCGTAGTAGATCAAGAACAGCTGCACCAGCATCGGCGTGCCGCGGATCACGTAGGTGAAGAGCCAGGCCGACATGTTGACGACCGCGTTTTTCGAGACGCGCATCAGGCCCAGCGGCAAGGCGCACAGCAGGCCGAAGAACAGCGACAGCGCGAGCAATTTGAGGGTGGTCACCAGGCCGCCGAGGTACAGCGGCAAGGCCTCCCAAATGACGTTGTAGTCGAAGATCATAGATCAGCCGCCCTTACGCCTACCGAGTAGCGCTTCTCAAGGTGACGCAATGCCAGCAACGACACACTGGTGATCACCAGGTACATCGCCGCCACTGCGAGGAAGAAGGTGAAAGGCTCGCGGGTGGCATCGGCCGCCTGCTTGGCCTTGAACATCATGTCTTGCAGACCCACCACCGAAATCAGCGCGGTTGCCTTGGTCAATACCAGCCAGTTGTTGGTGAAACCGGGAATCGCCAGGCGAATCATCTGCGGCACCAACACCCGGAAGAACACCTGGAAACTGCTCATGCCGTAGGCCATGCCGGCTTCGGCCTGACCTTTGGGGATCGCCATGAAGGCCCCACGGAAGGTTTCCGACAGGTACGCACCGAAAATGAAGCCCAAGGTGCCGATACCGGCGGCTAACGGGTTCAGGTCGATGTACTCGTCAAAGCCGAGTAGCGGTGCGACACGGTTGAGCAGGTCCTGGCCGCCGTAAAAAATCAGCAGGATCAGCACCAGGTCGGGAATACCGCGGATCACCGTGGAATACAGGTCGCCCAGCCAGGCCAGCCAGCGCACCGGCGACAGACGCAGTGCCACGCCGATCAGGCCCAGAACGATGGCCATGGCCATGGACGACAAGGCGAGCTGAAGCGTCAGCCAAGCGCCATCGAGGATGACAGCCCCGTAGCCTTTCAACATGATTCAGGTCCTCGAAAGTTGGGATGAAAAAATGGCGCAAACCTCAGAGATCCTGTTGCTTGCGCCATTTCGGACTTGTCGCAGAGACGTGTTACTTGCCGTAGATATCGAAGGCGAAGTATTTGTCCTGGATTTGCTTGTACTTGCCGTTCTCGCGAATGGCCGCGATGGCTGCGTTGAGCTTGTCCAGCTCAGCCTTGTCGCCCTTGCGCACAGCGATACCTACACCGTCGCCGAAGTATTTGACGTCGGTGAACGCAGGGCCGACGAAGGCGAAACCTTTACCGGCGTCGGTTTTCAGGAAACCGTCATCCAGCAGCGTAGCGTCTGCCACGGTGCCGTCGAGGCGGCCGGCGGCCACGTCGAGGTAAATTTCGTTCTGCGAACCGTAAGGCTTGATCTCGGCACCCAGCGGGGCCAGGACTTCGCGGGCGAAACGCTCGTGGATCGAACCACGCTGCACGCCGATGTTCTTGCCCTTGAGCTCGGTCAGGCCTTCGCTGACCTGAGTGCCGGCCTTCATGACCAGGCGAGCCGGGGTGTTGTAGTACTTGTTGGTGAAGTCCACAGACTTCTTGCGATCTTCAGTGATCGACATGGACGACAGGATGGCGTCGATCTTGCGCACCTTGAGCGCAGGGATCAGACCGTCGAACTCTTGCTCGACCCAAACGCACTTGGTCTTCATCTCTTCGCACAAAGCGTTGCCGATGTCGTAGTCGAAACCAACGATGCTGCCGTCCGGCGCTTTCGACGCGAACGGAGGGTAAGCCGCCTCGATACCGATTTTCAGAGGTTTTTCATCGGCGAAGGTTGGCAGAGACAGCACGGACAGTGCCAGGGCGCCAAGCAGCACGAGTTTCTTCATCTTGGGACTCCATCGGTAAAGGGCTAAAACGGCAGAGTGAGCAACAGCCCAATATGCGAGTGAGTGGAACCAGAAAGCAGTGCTGCGTCCTGGGAAGCCAGTGTTTAAATTCAACACGGGCAACGACGAGCGAGTGATCGGCATTCTAACGACAGGCCCGAGGCCGATATTTCTTCAATGCGACAACTAATTACAGAAGCACCGAGAAAGCCGTTTTAGCGCGTTGACAGCCCTGCAAAATCATGCAGGAGCAAAAGACATTGAACCGATCTGTATTGCAAATTGCGGGCCTATTATTGGCAAACCCTTCTAATCCGGCAAGCGCAGTGTAATGGCTTATTTTTTGAGGGGCATTTCAGGCCCGGATTTGAGCCCCGGCGTTTCCCAATGCCCCGTATTGAAGCGATGCGGTTACACATTGAGTAACCTGAAAGAATGCAGGTAACAGTAGGAAAATGCCGACAGAGGAAGCCGATAATTATTGGTTGAAGATCAAAAACAAAAACCCCGCCAGGCTCAACACCTGACGGGGCTTTTGATGACTCAGATCCGCCGCTTACGCGACATTCATGGTCTTGTGCGTATCAATCAAATGCTGCACCACACTCGGATCAGCCAGGGTGGAGATATCACCCAACCCATCATATTCAGCCGTCGCAATCTTGCGCAGAATCCGCCGCATGATCTTGCCCGAGCGAGTCTTCGGCAGCCCCGGCGCCCACTGGATGACATCCGGCGAAGCAATCGGGCCGATCTCCTTGCGCACCCAGTTTTTCAGCTCCAGGCGCAGCTGCTCGTTCGGCTCTTCACCGTTTTTAAGGGTGACATACACATAAATGCCCTGCCCCTTGATGTCGTGCGGCACACCGACCACCGCGGCTTCGGCGACTTTCGGGTGAGCGACCATTGCGCTTTCGATCTCGGCGGTACCCATGCGGTGGCCGGACACGTTGAGCACGTCGTCCACGCGACCGGTGATCCAGTAGTAGCCATCGGCATCGCGACGGGCGCCGTCACCGGTGAAGTACATGCCACGGAAGGTCTTGAAGTAAGTGTCGACGAAGCGGTCATGGTCGCCAAACAGCGTACGCGCCTGGCCTGGCCACGAATCGAGAATCACCAGGTTGCCCTCGGCCTCGCCTTCGAYGATGTTGCCCAGGTTGTCCACCAGTGCCGGCACCACGCCGAAGAACGGACGCGCCGCAGAGCCTGGCTTGAGCGCRTGAGCSCCCGGYAGCGGGCTCATCATGTTGCCGCCGGTYTCGGTCTGCCACCAGGTGTCGACGATCGGGCARCGGGACTTGCCGACATTCTTGTAGTACCAGTCCCAGGCTTCCGGGTTGATCGGCTCGCCCACCGACCCCAACAGACGCAGGCTGCTGCCATCGGCGCCTTCAACGGCGGCCGTGCCCGAGGCCATCATGGCGCGGATCGCCGTCGGYGCGGTGTAGAGGATGTTGACCTTGTGCTTGTCGACGATCTTCGMCACCCGGGTGATGTCCGGGTAGTTCGGCACGCCTTCGAACAGCAGCGTGGTCGCACCGTTGGCCAGCGGGCCGTAGACGATATAACTGTGGCCGGTGACCCAGCCGACGTCGGCGGTGCACCAGTAGATTTCACCCGGGCGGTAGTCGAACACGCGCTCGTGGGTCATGGCCGCGTACAACAGGTAACCGCCGGTGGTGTGCTGCACACCCTTCGGCTTGCCGGTGGAGCCGGAGGTGTAAAGGATGAACAGCGCYTCTTCGGCRCCCATCTCTTTCGGCGCGCACACGGTGCCGGCCACTTTCATCAGGTCYTCGWACCAGATGTCGCGATGCGGGTTCCACTTGATRTCGCCACCGGTGCGCTGGCACACGATGACTTTCTGGATGCTGCTGGTTTCCGGGTTGGTCAGCGCGTCGTCGACGTTGGCCTTGAGCGGGATCTTCTTGCCGGCACGAATGCCTTCGTCGGCGGTGATCACCACTTTGGATTTGCAGTCGATGATGCGACCGGCCAGGGCTTCCGGCGAGAAACCGCCGAACACCACCGAGTGAATCGCGCCGATCCGGGTACAGGCCAGCATGGCGACCACGGCTTCGGGGATCATCGGCATATAGATRGTCACCACGTCGCCGCGGTGCACGTCCTGGCCACGCAGGGCGTTAGCGAACTTGCAGACTTGCTCGTGCAGTTCGCGGTAAGTGATGTGGCGGCTTTCGGCAGGGTCATCGCCTTCCCAGATGATCGCGACCTGATCGCCGCGCTCGGCCAGATGCCGGTCGAGGCAGTTGTAGGACACGTTCAGGGTGCCGTCGGCRAACCAYTTGATGTCGACATGGTGATCGTCGAAGGAAGTCTGCTTCACCGTGGTGAAAGGCTTGATCCAGTCGAGGCGCTTGGCTTGCTCGCGCCAGAAGCCGTCCGGGTTGACGACCGACTGCTGGTACATGGCCTTGTAGGTCGCCTCGTCGGTCAGCGTGTTAGCCAGAACCTCGGGACGAACGGGATACAGGGAAGCCGCACTCATCTTTCTTACCTCGGTGGAATAGTTGTTTTTGTATGACCACGTTTTAGCCGGGCCGGGCCTATAGAACCATTCGACGATGGTAGTAACAAGCCCCTACAAAATGCGCTGAAATAGCCATCTACCCTGTCACACCGGGGATAAACCGTCGTACTCCAAACGAGGTAGGAGCTGCACATCACCTGAATTTCGGGGATTGTTACGAAATCTGTCAAAGGTGTTTATCAAAACCACGGCTATATGGACGAAGCGCCCACGCCTAAAATCCGCCACGCCAACAAGGCAACCTGATTAACCCAGTTACAGCCCCCACGAAGGCAGTTAATCAAACACCCTGGTACTGAAGTTCCACACGCAATCCCAAAAAGATTGCGTGCCCCCTTTCGATCTCTAAAAGGTAAAAATTAAATGAAAGCTTTATTGGTTCTGGCCCTCAGCAGCGTGTGCCTGACCGCCATGGCCGGCGAGGTCCCGACTGATGTCGCCCAGCAACAACCGCCCGTTGAGGAATACACTTACTCGATGAATCTGGACATCGCCAAAGTGATCTCGATGAGCGAAGCACCGAACGTGTGTGAAGTTGTCCCCATGAAAATGGAATACGAAGATTCCCACGGTCAACGGCATATCCTGCGCTACAGCGCGATGGGCAATGGCTGCTCTAACGGCTGATCCCCTGCTTCACCCCTCCCCCAATAAGGTTCGACCCACCCGCCTCGATCAGGCAGATGAAGCGCCGAACCTTAATGATCAATTAAATCGATTGTTTTTAGCACTTATTTGCGCTTTTTAATCGAAATAGTCGGCGTAGTATCAACTGCAACCCAAGACAAACAACGCCTGCGAAACTGGAGCAACGACCATGAAAACCCAACTGATCCTCGCCCTGACCCTCTCCGTCCTGGCTGCCAACACCTTCGCCGCCGATGGTTACGACCGCACCGGCTCGGCTGCTTACACCAGCGAAGCGGCTGTCGCTTCCGACGGTTACGACCACACCGGTTCCGCGTCCTTCGCCGCCGATGGCGCAGATCACATTGGCGCTGGCAAACTGGCATCCGACGGCGCTGACCACACTGGCGCCGCCCGCCTCGCCGCCGATGGTGCCGACCACATCGGTGCCGCTCGCCTGAGCTGATCCGCCAGCGTGACTTCACAGCCCGACTTCGGTCGGGCTTAGTTGTGTCTGGAGCCTGAGAAAACCCCACCGAAACACAAGATGTAGTGAAAAATACCTTTTTTGGTTATTTCTTGAACAAAAATAATCCAGGGCAAAAAATCAGGAAAAAAAATCTTCCCCCGCCAACATCGTTCAAAGCCCTGTAAACCCTCGCTCCGAACGAAAAACCGCCCCCGTCGACCGATCCGTGAGCCATTTCGCCGCCCCACAGCATGCAAAACTTCCCTATAATGCGGCCTTAAACGGGCCTGCAATATTCCCTTACAGGGATGAAAAGCCAGTCTGAAGCCCCGCACAAGCGATCAAAGCTTGCTGCGCCCATCAGTGGCTCTCGGAACCCCGTACAAATTTCTGTTTGATGCCTGCGTATAGCTGCTGCAAAAAACAATTCCTTTAGATCCAACGCGGCCAGTAAGGCCGTGTGAAAAACCGACCTATCCAATTTCACACGGGCACACTGGCCCTCACGCAGGAGACGACACGTCATGCTGAGCTGGGACGAATTCGACAAAGAAGACACGGAAGTAGCAGTCAAGAGCGCCAACGCTGGCCACGCCACCGAAGCCAACATGGACCGTCTCGACAGCGCCGGCGGTGCCGCCGCCCTGGAAGCCCGTGCCGTGACCGCTTCTGACTCCGCCGCCGTTGCCCGCGCCAAAGCTGCCCTGGACTCCCTCGACGTCGCCGAAGGCCTCGCCGAACTCGAAGGCGCCTCCGCCCGTGTCGCCGTTGACGAAAAGCGCATGATCAACTGCCGCGCCGACCTCAACCAACTCGTACCCTTCAAGTACGACTGGGCCTGGCAGAAGTACCTGGACGGCTGCGCAAACCACTGGATGCCGCAAGAAGTCAACATGACCGCCGACATCGCCCTCTGGAAAGACCCGGAAGGCCTGACCGACGACGAGCGCCGCATCGTGATGCGCAACCTCGGCTTCTTCTCCACCGCCGACTCCCTGGTTGCCAACAACCTGGTCCTGGCCGTGTACCGCCTGATCACCAACCCGGAATGCCGCCAGTACATCCTGCGCCAGGCCTTCGAAGAGGCGATCCACACCCACGCCTACCAGTACTGCATCGAATCGCTGGCCATGGATGAAGGCGAAATCTTCAACATGTACCACGAGATCCCATCGGTCGCGAAAAAAGCCACCTGGGGCCTGAAATACACCCGCTCGATCTCCGATCCGAAGTTCGAAACCGGCACCGTCGAAACCGACAAAGAACTGCTGCGCAACCTGATCGCCTACTACTGCGTCCTGGAAGGCATCTTCTTCTACTGCGGCTTCACCCAGATCCTCTCCATGGGCCGCCGCAACAAAATGACCGGCGTCGCCGAGCAGTTCCAGTACATCCTGCGCGACGAATCCATGCACCTGAACTTCGGCATCGACGTGATCAACCAGATCAAAATCGAAAACCCGCATTTGTGGGATGCCGAGATGAAGGAAGAGGCTTCGCAGATGATTCTGCAGGGCACTCAGCTGGAGATCGAATACGCGCGTGACACCATGCCTCGTGGGGTATTGGGCATGAATGCGGCGATGATGGAGGACTACCTGAAGTTCATCGCTAACCGTCGCTTGTCGCAGATTGGGTTGAAGGAAGAGTATCCGGGGACTACGAATCCGTTCCCTTGGATGAGCGAGATTATGGACTTGAAGAAAGAGAAGAATTTCTTTGAGACTCGGGTTATTGAGTATCAGACTGGTGGGGCGCTTAGCTGGGATTGACTCTATTAATATAAAAGCACTGAAAGGGGCTGCCGCAAGGCGGCCCTTTTTTTATATATAAACATCCAATATTTTATTTTACACCATTAACACCCAACAACCGCCTAAGCCCGCACAAAAACCACGAACAATTATTCATACACATATCAAAAACCTAAATACATAAACCACATTAAACTTAACACCATCGCAACGGTGCACTTTGAATTTCTTTAACTAAAAACAAACTATGACCCATACAAAAACCTTGCCCCCCCCCCCCCCCCAACTTTGACGAACTACTGCCAAAAAAATCCAGAAGGAGCCTTCCATTTAAAATGAATAGAACTTCCAACATATTTGAATCACTCTAACTTTCTTCCACTTCAGTCACTTAGCGAGTCCATGCACACCTCTGTTGTAGAAAATGCTTTGAGCGCTCACCTTTGGCCGTTGACGACCTGTCGCAGTCGTCCGGTTGCAGTTGAAGGCAGCCACTGATGCACCTTTTAGTGACTTGTTCTCTGACACCATGTTGGAGCTGCCCCACTAACGGCTGCCACCTCTGCCTTAAGGCCTCCAGCCGTACCTATTTAACCTGTACCATTTTTGCACCAGTAAATTTACAGACGGGTGCCTTCTTACTCTCTTGCCTAGCACGCGCCCCTAAGCTTCGAGGTTAAAATCTCACACAATAACGCGGGCGAACAGCTACAATCGTAAAATTCTCAATGAAAGGCTTGATACGTATGTCAAAAAGGGCAAAGGATATTGATACCATTTCCGCACATATCAAGCATCGCATAGAGAGGGGGCTTACTGAACTTATTGATCCATCCGAAATATATGCACTATTCCCTAAAGATTCTGAGAAAACCACAAAAGGGAAAATAAAAGATGCAATGGATCAAAATTTTCATCTTGTAGGATTAGTTGCCAGCATTTTTCCGCATACAGAAACTATTTTAAACGCCACAGAGAAAGAGCTTGGCAGCCCTGTCGTAGGAGAAACGCTCGTCCAAGCAAACAAAATCGCAAAAAAACTGGTCGACACGCTGACAAACTCCTTCATAAAGAAATTTTGCGAGAGTTCACTAGGCAACGATTTCGACAAGGCGACCGACCAGATCTCCACATCCTTCCAAAAGCTCAACAGCCAATTATTAATCCCATACAAAGAATATTTAACTCAATTAGATAACGCCATTGTATCTATTGCTGGCACGCTTAATCAGTCCTTATTTGTCCGTGCCCTAAGAAACTCAGGATTCTCTGACGAACAGAAAAATAGAACTTTTAGTGAAACCGGAAAAAATTCTGAAGGTGATATTAAAATCTATCATGAAGGAACTGGCAAAGACGGCAACAAGATCCTCAATATAGAAGCAAAAAGCTATGCAGCACGCGAGCGCTTGTTGAGGGGCCTCACAGATATACAGAACCCTAAAGTTGGAGTGGGCTTTTTCAATGATCCCACAGAATTCAGTCGTACACGTGTTGAGCTGCTCGTTACTTCAGCGCAAGCTCAAGCGATTTACATGCCCCAGCAAACATACACTGCGCTTACAGCGGAAGCCAAAAAAGTCGCTCACACAAGCACTGGACGTGTATGCCGGATTCTTGAGAGCGAGTTCACTCAGGACATGACTGTTTTTAAAGTAAAAGGTGAAATCCCATACATAAACCCACATGAGTGAACGGTGTCTGGTCTCACAAGCATAAAAAGACTCCATGTGGAGTCTGATGCGAACCCTGTCGCTGCTATGCTTAGGCTTCTCGAATGGGATCGCCCCCAAATCAGGCGATTACCCCCGCGACGAGTCAGCCATCATGCCTTGTTTTGCTGATCGTTATTTTCAAGCTCATCTGCGAGTAGGGAAGCCAATGTCAAATATCATGACGGATCCGCGGTACGACTTGTGCAGGGACTATATCGACTTGTGCCGGCAGCAGAATCTGACATGGGAAGAGCTGCTGTCCCGCGGCAAGACCGAAGAGGAACTGGATCGATGGCTGGCTACGCAGATGGAGCTCAATTTCTGGCCTTCGCTTGGGCAAACGTCGACCGATCGGCGGCAGTGCTGGCGGGATCTCGTGGCCGGTAAACAGGCAGCGGACGAGAGGGCCGTCGAGACGAGTCGCCCGCTGGTTGTAGTGGGAATTGAGGAAACCGAGCCAGATATCAAGGTGCCCGCTTCGGCGAAAACGGCTTGGCAACTGTACCGGAAACATCTGCTCGACCAAGGCTGGAAAAAAATAGCCGTCACTAACATTGAAACTTCTGCACTGAAAACGCTACGGCATATGCGCCTGAAAAGCCCAGAGCCAGTGAAAGGGCTTATTGTCGGACATGTGCAGTCCGGCAAAACGGCGAGCATGGCCGGACTTATTGCCATGGCCGCCGACCATCGGTGGAACCTGTTCATCGTGTTGACCGGTACGCTGGAAAATCTCCGGGTGCAGACACGCGACCGGCTCCTTAACGACCTTGTCCGTCCTGGCAATCTGGGTTGGCGACCAATCAACCACCCAGGCCCCGACAGCCCTCCGGAATACCAAGCACGGAACATGGACTTCACCGAAGACAGCCGTGACCGCCATCTGATTGTGTGCCTGAAAAACCCCGCACGACTCGAGAGACTGATTGGCTGGATCAAGGAGCTCAAAACTGGCATGGACAACATGCGTATTGTGGTAATCGATGATGAAGCCGATCAGGCTGGCATTAATACTGCAAACGTGTCCACAGAGGAGCGCACAAGAATCAACAGGCTGATCGTCAAGCTTGTGAATCTGCCCGTGCAGAGCGTGAATTACATCGCCTATACCGCAACACCTGCAGCGAATTTCCTCAATGAGGGGCCGGGGGAAGGGCTGTATCCGGAAAATTTCATCATTGCCCTGAAACAGTCCGACGAACATTTTGGCCCAGTCCAGATTTTTGGAAACTCAGACACGGGGCAACAGGCACTAGGTATCGTACACACCGTCAGTAAGGATGATCTTGATCGGGTTACTGCTGTACACGATGGCAATATCAGTGAACTCCCGAAAAGCCTCGAAGACAGCGTGTTGTGGTTCCTTTGCTGCGCCGCCGCCATGCGGTTCAGAGGCTTTTCCCGACCGGTAAGCATGTTGGTTCATACCAGTTCAAGACAGGCGCACCACGCAGGTGTGGATGAGGCAATCCAAGCGCTGTTGGAGCGTTTTGCTACACAGCACAGAGTTGACCCCGAAGGTTTCATGCTCCAGTGCCGGCAATTCTGGGAACGGGTTACAGCAGATTTAGATGCCACTGATTTCGCCACTCGCTTTCCCCTTTATGGCCGGCTGGAAGCTATCGAAGCCTGTCCTGGTTTTGATGAGATCTACCCAGAGTTTGACGCCCTGCTGGCCGAGGTAACCGCCATCCAGTTAGATGAAGAGGGAGCCCCAAGTTACCACCGAGGGGTGCATATTTGTGTGGACAACTGCGCCAATAATGGAATCAACGATGAAAACGAAATGCGGCGACTGTTTTATCCGCCGCCACCAGGGAAGGGCGGGCCTGCCTTTGCTACCGCGTTCATTGTCATCGGCGGGGGGACGTTATCCCGCGGACTGACCATTGAAAACCTTGTTAGCACCTTTTTCTTGCGCGGCTCAGCCCAAGCAGACTCGCTGATGCAAATGGGCCGCTGGTTCGGCTACCGAAAAGGCTACGAACTGCTCCCGCGTATCTGGATGCCGGACGAGACGCTCGAAAAGTTCGAATTTATGGCACAGGCGGAAGAAGACCTGCGCGATGAGTTGGAGCGTTGTGAGCGCCAAGGTACCAGGCCGTCAGAATTTGGCCCCCGGGTGCGGATCAATCCTCGGATCAGTTGGTTACGCCCTACCGCCAAAAACAGGATGCAACGTGCCATCGGCGCCATGTATGACTTTTCCGGTGTTAACCGGCAAACAACCCTATTTCACGATGGTGCCGGATCCGGAGATATTCACCGCGAGAACTTCAAGTTTACTGGGAATTTCCTGCGCGCCCGGGGCAAGGGCACCACTGGTGGATTTGGCAGTCAAGTGTGGAGAGGTGTGGAGGTGAATGATGTGTCGGAATTCTTGCGCGGCTTCACATTCCACCCTGCCAGTCAGTTCTTCTCCGATATTTCTCCTTTTTTGGGGTGGCTTAAAGAGCACGCAAAGGCTGCCGGCTTTGATACCTGGAACATTGTAGTTGCGGGCACCGAGGCTAAAGCTTGTGACGGTTGGAAGTTGCCGGGTGTGAGTGTAGGGCGCGTGACCCGAACCCGCTTGGGCCAAGAACGTAGTGACGGCGCCGTATCAATTGGTGCGCTCAGGGATCCGCGGGACTTGCTGGCCGATCTCGACAGTGAAGTATCAGATATTCCTTCTGGCAAAGTATTTACCAATACCTACATTGAGAGTTTCAGGAAAAAGCACGGGGTGGGCCACATTCCTCAACTGCTGCTTTATCTCATTGATAAGGACAGCAAGCCAAAGCCACGGCCTACTAGCGAAGCAACTGAAGACTCTGATGTACCAGTGCCCGACCGTGCCCGCCAACCACTGGCGGCGCAGGCAGATATTGTCGGGGTCAGCATCTGGTTACCTGGCGCCAACAGTGGCAAACAAAAAAACTTCGTCACCCACGTCACCGTTAACATTCCCGCCGCGTTCACAGATAGCGATGCCAACTGGGCATAAGAAAATTCAGAGGGAAACTGAGTGAAGTACCACGGATTGTCGTTGCGACCCATGCAGGAATCCGGCGCGTTTTTGTTGCGGGCCATGCAGAATGAAGACATGCCACGCCTCGACCTGCTGGTTAGAGAGTCTGTTCAAAATTCGCTGGATGCGGCCATCGATAAACTACCGGGTGGCCGTGTTTGTGTAGATTTTACTTTCCGTAAGCATTCCACCGCGGCGGTGACGGACTGGTTCCATGATGGTATTGACTTACCGGCGCTTCATAAGCGCTTCCCCGGGGGCGGACGCTTGCTGGAGATTCGCGACTCCCGTACAGAAGGCCTGGGCGGTCCTCTCAGGTTTTCACAGGTTAATGGCGCCAGTCCGCATGGCAACTTGCTCAAACTGGTATTCGAGATCGGCCGCACTAGGGATGACGAAAGCGCCGGCGGCTCTTGGGGATTGGGCAAAACCTGTTACTTCCGCATGGGGCTGGGTTTTGTTCTGTATTACTCGCGTGTTCACACCGAACCGGGCTATCAGGAACGCTTGGTGGCTAGCATCGTAGAAGACGAAGCCAGCCAAGCGAAAATCCAGCGCAATACGCAAACCGGGATTGCTTGGTGGGGTCAAGACAACAGCCAGGAACCGGTCCCGGTAACAGACTCTTCACAGATCGCCCCCGTATTGGCCGCGCTGGGCGTACGCCCCTTTGAGCGGGAAGAAACCGGGACGGTGATCGTTATTCCGTTTCTTAAAGACGACTTGATTGCCGAAGAGGAGCCTAGAGAGGATGGGCAAGCGCCATGCCAACCTTGGTGGTGTGAAAGTTACGACACTTACACCGAAGTTGCGTTGCAGCGCTGGTTCGCTGCCCGACTGAACAACCCCTTGTTCCCCAATGGGCCATGGTTGGATGCGCGGGTAAACGGCCAACCGGTGCTCCGCGCCGAGATGCTTCCCGTCTTTCAGGTGATGCAGTCACTTTACAACCGAGCTGCAGCAGATCAAGTTCTCGACGACGATTACCTAAAAAGGCAAGCTGTGGATGAGTCTGACCTAATGTGCAGGCACGTGACCGTTCGTAGCGAGTTCGAAGGTACCAGTCGTGCAGGTACACTGGCAGCGGTGATTCTGAGCAGTGACCAATTGGGCATGGGGGCACCGGACAACCAGCCAAGCCCCGGAACCTGCGTATTCGGGCGCTTGGATATCACCCCGCCCTATCGCCCGATTGTCACTTACGTGCGAATGCCGGGCATGAACATATGCTGGGACGACAGCACGGAAAGTCGGGGCTGGTCTGGTGGCCTGCCTAGTGCTGCAGCTGGCGGGCACTTGTTTGCTGTGTTCGTGCCCATTCATGACCAGGTGCTGGTAAAAAGGAAGCTTCTTCCAGTTGCAGCAGGCCGTACACTAACCCTTGAGGCATACTTGCGCAGTTGTGAGCGCTCGGACCATACCGAGTGGGTCGATAAAAGCGGGGTTCGAATCGTCGAGAGAATCCGCACCAACACAGGGCGAGCGCTTAAAGACTTCGGTGGTAAGGCCGTTCCAACTTTCGATGTAAAACCGGCTGTACGGCTCGCGCGCAATCTGGCTGATCTTGTAATGCCCAAACGCGGCTTCGGCCTAGATGGGCGCTCTGGCCGCCCAGCACAGCAGAACAGGCAGCGAATCGGGGGACACCCGAAGACTTCGAACCCGACTCTCTATATCGAGCACATTGAACACTCCGGCGGCAGTATTGTTGTCTACTGGTCGCTGGCGTGGGGGGCTGCCAACCCATCTAGCGCCCGTGTGATTGAACTGCGCGTCGATTCCGAGGCAGGCACAATTACAGATCGCCACTGGACCGACGACGCCTTGGGTGAATTTCCATTTCGGATCAGAGACTGCAGGATCGAATCAAAGGCCGCCGTAACCCAGGTAATTGCGCACGCTCATGTTCGGATTCAGGCAACGGCTGCACAACCTCCCGCTTCAGTAACAGGCCATCTTCGTATAGAGATCGCGGCCCCCTTAGGAGGCACGCTACGCCCGGCACTACACGTGAGCCTTGCTGAAAAGGCGGAGGTGGTGCTGTGAGCAGACTAATTATGCCGTACCGGATACTACCGGCTAATCTGCCTGACGATTTCCAGTTGGGGACGCAATTTACCTTCACCTCGCACGGGCCCGACCCTAAAGCAAAGATGATCAGTGACCGCCAATATTCACTTGGTACAGACAGCGACTGGAGTGCAGATGACCATGATCTGGTTATTCACTGCCAGTTGGAGAATGTCTGTCGTTTGGCGGTACTGTTCGGCGAAGAAGGCGTTGCTGCGCCCGACGCCGAACTGGTAATCGCACTGGAGTGGACTTCAGCGGATTCAGGGTGGCGGCAATTCAGCGCCCCTCTCCGCCTTACCCGCGAACAGTGTATACAAAAAGAACTGGTACGGTGCATCAGGCTCCAGATTGATCGCGCGACGATGCGTGGCTGCGGACATTTGACGCTGATGCTGATGCTGGGGCAGCCCGGCAGTGCAGCGGCCAACTCTGCCTGGGCCCAAGTAACCGGCGCTCACTTGGGCGCGCTGGCTGAGCGTGTGGAAGTGGTAATTGATGGTGACGGCTCACTGTTTCCGGTTCTGGAAGAGGCTCGGACGGCCGAAGGCGCGCTGTGGGAGTTACGCGCCAATTGGACCGACGCATTCGAAGAGCCGTTCTCCAGTGAATACATTGCCCTGCTGCTGAATCGGGACCATGAGCTGTACAACGCTCTTTATGAGCGCAAGCCTGAGTCTGGCCGCCAGACGCCTTTGATGAGGCAGGTGCTGTCATCATGGATCGCGCTATTTGTATACAAAGTAAAGGGTGAGATTGGTGACGATCTCGAAGCACTAGTCGGGCGCCCAAGTATCACAGATGAGCTAGGCAGCGTCGCAGATGCCGCGGCTGCTTTTGTCCGGCTTGGGGCTTTGGATACGACATCGCCAGAAAAACTGTTTATGTCAGCACAGTGCTGGCTCGACCGGTGTGTAGAACCGGAGGATGAACTATGAAATGGCCCACGCTGAGTGTGACCATGGCACAGCGGCGCTTTAGCGAGATGGCGGAGCACGATGTTTTTGAGGCAGCGGGACTTACCGCAGAGCTAGAGGCGTTCCGTGATGAGTTCCTTCGTGAGTCGGCGCCCTTTGAAGGCTTATTGAAACAGAATGCGGGGGCATTCGATGTGGCATGCGGTCTTGTGCTGTACCGAGTCTTGGGTCAAGCCGGGTTTGATGTGCGAGCAGCCGCCGACAACGGAGTATGGCGCTTTCTTTCGGTCAAACTGTTGCCTGATCTGGTAGCAAAACGCTGGGAACAGACACCGGAAAGCCGGTTCTTTAGCGGTCGTAGCCGTATCTGGTTGCGGGCAATCTGGTGGACGGTGCACCTGACATGGCAAGGTTCAGAATCGCGGACGCGGGAGATTCTCGCGACCGTGACGACCGATACCATAGTACAGCTAGTAGAACGGCCTGGCAGGGCTGGGTTCAGGGTTGAACTTACCCGTCAACTGTTCACGGAACGCAGCCAACGCACCCCCTCGCAGGAGCAGTTCCGAGCAATCATGAGGCTGAACACCGCCCGGATCCTGATACTTGAACCTTCGTTTCATGAAGGCGGAACAATAGGTTATGTCCGTCGCCTGTTCAATGATGCAGGCTGTCCAGAGCTATTGAGCGTCCGAGCACATCTAAAAGGTGAATCACCCCATGAACCTGCTTGAAGAAATCCGTTTTGGTTTTGCCAATCTCGGCAAAAACGGCTTGATGTTACCAATCAACCACCTGCCCTGTAGCGCACCCGCTTGGGTATTCACTGAGGGGACAGTGTTTGGCGTGGCTGTCGAGCTCAATGATGACCGGCTGGTGGCAGAGGCTTTTACCGGCTCCCAATTAGTATCGGTCGATCGAATCGTTGGCGGGGTGCCACGCCGCTTGCTGCGCCTTGAGTCCAGCCTTCAGTCGTTGCGAAACGAATTCGCGGTCATTTGTGCCCATATGATTACACCGGGGAACGATGACTGCTTACGTAAGGAGTTGCTTGCCGAGCCTTCGGCGTGGTGGACAAAGTGGCGCCACCTGTTGGGTAATTCGTTGGCCACCAAGAGCAGCTACGGGGCGCTTGCCGAGATGCTCACCATTGAGAAATTGATGCACCAAGGGATAGAAGTGCAATGGCACGGCCCCTCCGGCGGTGTGGTTGATGTGTGGACGCCATTTGCTGGGTACGAAGTAAAAGCTACGGTTAGCCGTTACGATTCCTGCATTCACGTGGCCGGACAATTCCAGTTGGCGCTGGCTTCTGCAGGTATGCTGAATCTGATCCACTACCGTTTCGAACCGTCCGCGTCCGGCGAATCTATTGATTCTGTTGCGCAGCGTCTGATCAACGCTGGATTCGACGCCGAAGTACTGACCCAGTCACTGGCACGAGTGGGCTTCCATCCAGGCAGTTCAGCACGGCGTGAAACCTTCATAGTGCTGGAATCGCGGTTATTTCCGGTGGACGCCGGTTTCCCAAGAATCGTCCCGGAGAGCTTTATAGGTGCTAGCTTGCCCACAGGGGTAGTGCGTATTGAGTACCAAGTAGACCTGGCTGGGCTTGTTCACCAACCGTTTTGATGCATGTAAGAGGCCGGACATTTTTTAACAGAGCAACTAGTAGAGAACGGCCAGCGCTGCACATCCGATATTTAATTGCTGCCGGCAAACTTTATGCTCTGAGGCCTTCACCGGTTAAAGTTACTCAGACTACTTGGATCTATAGCGGTTTCCCACCATCGCACCAGACCTATTACTACCACCCTGAATCAATTAAATAAGCAGACTTACAAACCCCACTCTACGCACTCAAACAAATAACAAATTATACACACACAAAACAACCAAAAAACTTAGTAAATCTCATACGGAAGCCTGCTTCACCAACCCTACAAACTCACCAAGCCCTATCAACCACTCTCTTTGTGTGTCTGTATATGTAGTTTTAATTTTTTCCGGAACTACCAATTTCAAACGATGAGATTGCATTTCCATAGTCTGATATTCACTAATAGCCGCTTCCATAGTAATCAGGTGCTTTTCGGGAATCCTGTGAGCCTCGGTCAAGACTTGGCGCCAACGATCTTTACATGTTGTCTTCGCGCCCAGCATAATCAGCTTCCCCGCAGGAAATTCAGGGTCACGATACTCAGAAAACCCCGGAAACATGAAATCAGGTCTAGAGTTATTTTCAGTTGTTAAACCTTTACCTCGCCCCTGTTGGAAGCGCAAACCGTGCAACCGGAAAATTTCATCCAGATGACCTTCAAATGCATGGCCCACCCTGGATTTCCGACGATTTTGCACGCTCAAAGAGAAACTGATGAACTCATCTACATCATCACCCGCCTCGCCAAAACCACTGCGAAGTCGCTGCTGAACCAAATGTCGTTCGTAAATACGAAAAAGCTTTTCTTCATGCTCCATCCAATCAAGGATGGTCTGATCGGGGCAACCTAAAGGATCGACCATTTCTTCAATGGATTTTCTTGCATAAACCGAGAATGCGGATGTCGTTGGAAAAGCCTTACCACCAAACAAATGAACGAGCTGCTCAAGCCAAACATCATCTCCCGTTTCAATTCGGCTTACTTCAATTCCTAAATCTTCCAGCATTAGCCGTAATGGTAAAAGCAACTGCACAGAGTCCAGCGTTCCCGAGGTGAAGCTTTCGTCTACGTGATCCAGACCGAACAGAAGCCGCAATTGGCTTTCAACTGTGCTACCTGCTGGCGTGAAAATCATCAGCAATGACCCATCACGCATCTTCGCTACCAGAAGAAAATCTCCCTCTTCAAGCAACTCGGTTACTGCATTCGTATTGTAATAGAGACGAAATTCAGCGCTTCGATGAGGTTGCTTTCGCCGACAGTCGTACCAAGTGACCATCCCCTCGCTGATATCGGGCGCAACAGATTCATCCGTAAAATAAATTTGCTTGGTTTTAAATCGATACTCCTCGTTCTTCCCAGGAGCACCTAGGTATTGCTTAAATCCTGCGGCAGGAAGGCCACCAATTTCGTGCTGATGAGAGCGGCCTGGATCTGCATCCACAGCACTCAGGTACTTGGCGGCTACACCTTCGAAGTAGTCACTAATGCGGTCAGTGAACATGCGTTTTCGTCTATCTGTAAATATTCATTACCGTTTATCAGCCACTCAGCCATGAGGTCAATCAATAAAAGGGATTTCTCTCTCTTCATTGACCTTACGGCGCACTCCCAAACGACAAGAACCCTCCACCCTTGACCCAACAGGGACGTTTCATGGGATCGGTCTCTGATCTGATTTTTACCGATTTTTTCCAACCAAAAATCAGGTCGCGTCTGGGGGACCTTGAAATATCGACAGGTGTGTCCATGCCAAAAGCAGCCGTGCACAAACACCACTGCGTTGTATTTTGGTAAGACCAGATCAGGTTTACCGGGGAGATGTTTAACGTGCAAGCGGAAGCGAAAGCCACGTGCATGCAAGGCTTTACGGATTAGAACTTCTGGTTTGGTATTTTTACCCTGAATGCCAGCCATCATTCGAGAGCGTGTTGCCACATCCACGATATCGACCAAAAACCCACCCCCATGCAATCGATAGCTCCACCCCTTTGTATACCTTGGGAACGGGTACTCTCAAGGTGGATGTGAGCAATCCGATGCATTCGAGAATGTCGATCGACGCGCCGGAGCACAATCGCTCCGGACTTACTGCTGGAGGGCTATCTCCTCACTCGGGAAGGGCAAACTCCAACTGTGGTCGCTCCGTGTCAGCAGTCTTTTCCTTTGCAGCCAAAATACGATCTTTCATAAGCCGAGCCACAGCTTCAAAAACCGGGACGGCAACCGAGTTACCAAATTGACGGTAAGCTTGGGTATCAGATACAGGGATCACAAAATTGCTTTCGCCCGGCTTGTCGAAGCCCATCAAGCGTGAGCACTCATGTGGAGTAAGCCTACGTGGCCGATTGATCTGATTCAGTTCGCTGTTGAAATCCAGGCTTTCCAGAAAACCGCGGTCTACCAAAATCTCCGACCCATCCTTGTGATATCTAGCGGAGAGCGTGCGCGCCACATCATTCGGACGAGTCAAACCAAAGCCAAAACCATTGCCTTTCTCGCGGTGTTTTTCAGCATACCGATAAAGATAGTCCCAAAGCTTTGGTGTCAAGATGTACTTACTGTCCACTTCCTTATCAAGCAAATCGCCGAAGCTAGGTCGCTGCTTGGGTATCAGTTTGCTGATATCGCGTAGCGTGAAGCCTTGGTGAACATTCAGGTCCCGACGGAAACCTACCAACACGATTCGCTCACGGTGCTGTGGCAGAAAGTGCCGTGCATCGATGACTTTGGGATCTGTACCCTTCGGCGCATTGACGTCTGCAACTTCGTAACCCAGTTCATCGAGAGCTTCGCAGATGATCCGGAAGGTATTGCCTTTATCGTGGCTTTTTAGGTTTTTCACGTTCTCAAGCAAGAACGCAGCTGGTCGTTTTGCAGCGATAATCCGGGCCACATCAAAAAACAGAGTTCCTTGTGTTTCGCATTCGAAGCCGTGCTTCCTACCCAGGGAGTTTTTCTTGGAAACACCCGCCAAGGAAAACGGCTGACATGGAAAACCTGCCAACAGGACATCATGATCAGGGATCTCACGATCAATATTCCTGTAAGCCTCCTCATCACTCACCTCAGGCTTGTCCGAAAGGGTGACCGAACGAATATCCAGGTTGAAACGATGCCGAGCCGGGTCGCAAAAGTGGTTCGCTTTATAGGTTTTGACCGCGTACTTGTTCCACTCGGAGGTGAAAAGGCACTCTCCACCGATGGCTTCAAAACCCTTTCTGATACCGCCTATGCCAGCAAAAAGGTCAATGAAGGTAAACGAAGGTTTGTGGTTCAGGCGTTTGGGCAAAAGAGCGTCCAAACGAGTGAATTCAATATGGGAAAGCTTCGGTGAAGCCTTGCCTTTGACCCAACGATTTATGGTTTCACGACACCAGTGAGTCGGACTGACATCGTTGAGAATCTCAGCGAGCTGACCTTGGTCATAGATTTCCAGCAGCTTATGAAGCAGTGCGAGATCAGTGGCTGGATGGGTATCTGTGTCATGGGAGCGCGAACTCATTTCACTCAAAGATTCAAAAGATGGTGTTTCAAAAAGATTCATGAGCCCGAATTCCTCTGGGTCAAAGCTGTGACGAATGGTCACCATTCTAGCCCTTGATACTTCAAAGTAAATGAAATTTCTTGGGGTCCCAAACATTTGGGTTGATGGCGCACGACGGGGCTAAGGATAAGAATTTGCAAACGAAAATACTGTATATGCAGCCAGTCTAATTCACTCTTCGTCGTTGTCCAGCGATCCTTGTGTACAGAAATTTATGAATCGAACTGCGGGTTGACGGAACCATCTGATCCTCCTACCCTCGGCCCCGAGCCTAAGAAACTCTACAAACCAGAGCGGCCCTCCGCACCCGACAGTCATGCGGCTTTTTTTCGTCTGCGGTTTCTCTACGTCTGCGAAAAATTCCCGTTATGTCGGGAGTGGGCGAATACAAGACCCGAAAGGGGAATATGTCCGGCCCGTCTCTGGTGGGTTTCTTAGCTCCCGACACCCTTAACGAATGCCCTAAGAAAGCAGCCAGAGGTAAAGGAAATGCCTGACAATCCGACCTTCACGAAGAAGGTGCATCGCCGTACCCACAGATCCAACCACGTGCTTCCGCTCCAGGAGGCTCGCCATGCCTGAATCACTCAACCCTACCCTTTTCACTCGTCATAACGTCCACCTGCATGCCTTTCTTTTGGAGAACCAGGCTTGGTTCTGCGCGCATGATCTAGGGCGGCTGATGGGCAAACATCTTGATGAGCGCATGACGCGCAAGCTCGATGCGGACCAGAGACAAATGATGCTCGTTGACCTCTATGGCTCCGCTAAAGAGCGTTTGATGGTGAGCGAGTCAGGTGTGTATGCGTTGTTGATTTATCACTACTGCCCTGAGAATCGATTACTGCGAGAGTGGCTGACTCATCAGGTGGTGCCTGCGCTGCGTGATGCGCGGCCATTGCGGATGGTGGAGCGGCCAACGCTGAGTGTGCTGGACTGGCCTCAAATGTCGCTCGGCATGCTGCACTGGCAGAATGAACCCTGGATTCGGTTGCGGGATATGCCGTGTGTTCTGGCGGATGATCCATTCAATCGGCGTGAATCGTGGTGGCGGAAGGCTTCACGAGTGATGCGTGGGTACTGATTGTTCGCTCACATAAAAAATTGGCTGCCTGAGTTTGAACTCACTCGAAAAAGATTTACGCATAGCCAAACACCTCAGATTTGGGCGCCATCATAGCGCCCGATTGAAGTGTCCAAAATCATTAGGCCAGTTCAAGCTCGCTCCCACAGGGGTTCAGCAGTTGGCTTGGGAACGTCGGTGTTATCAGGGCCGCAGGATTATCCCGCGGCCCTTTTCTTTGGCTGTGACTGCAGTTACGTGATCATTTCCCCAACCCACTAATCCGCCACGGACACACCGCCGCCCTCACCCCGCTCGGCCCGACAACCTCCGGCGTCTGCCCAAACGACCTTGCACTCAACACACTCCCCACCCGTTCAATCAACCGATCAAACCCCAACGTCGCATCCTCCTGATGCAATTTGCGTAGTTGTTCGACCAGGGCGTAGGTGAAGGCGCCGTAGTGGTTGGAGCCCGCCACATATTCGCCGGCTTTTTCGTTCTCCCGCGCGGCGTAGAGCATCAGGGGCATATAGGGCCCATGGTGGCCGTAGAGTTTGCCCTGGCGCAGCAGTTGGGCTTTTTTCTCGGGGCGCAGGCCCGTGGCGGCGCCTTGGGTGGTGCGGGTGCGGGTGAGGCCGCGGGTTTTGTTGTCTTGTTCGCTGAAGTCGCGGCGGTCGGTGTCGACGGCGTAGACGCGGCGGTCCCAGTCGCCGGCGTAGGGGTCCCAGCGCAGCATGCGGTGGCGGATGTCGCTGGGTGGGGTGATGCCGCGCACGCGGCCGTTGCCGCGGGTCATGCCGCCGGCGTAGCAGCAGTCGAATATGACGGTGAGTTTGGCACCGTGGCCGTCCGGGTCGAATGGCAGGTGGCTGTAGAACTGGCGGAACAGTTTGTCGGTGAAGTGGGTGCTTTCGTCGTCCCAGTCGAAGTCGTGGAGTACCAGGGTTTCGTCCATGCAGTCGGCTTCGCCGCTGCTGCTGTAGACCGGCAGTTGGGTGCCGTGGCCGGAGTAGAACAACACGCGCTCGTCGCCGGCGCGGGCGCCTTCCACCAGCCATTCGAGGCGCTCGACGAAGTTGGCTCGGGTCGCTCGGGCGTCGTGCAGCAATCGGATGTCGCCGGCGTCGTAGCCGCTTTCCTGGAGCATGCGGCTGATCAGGTAGGTGTCGTTGATGCAGCCGTCGAGGCGTGCGCTCGGGTCGCGGTAATCGTTGATGCCGACCACCAGGGCGCGGCGTTTGCGTTGGCCACTGCGGGACAGGAACGCCGGCACTTCCAGTGCCCGTGCGGCCACCACATCGCGGGCCAGTTGCGGCCAGAGGCCGGTCTGGCTGGTGGGTGACGACAAGTAGGCCTGGGCGGCGTGATTGAGGTCGAGCAGATCATCGCGCAATGGCAAGGTGAATTCGGTTTGCAGGTCGACTCGCGCGGAATCCGGCGAAGTGATCGGCCGGGTCAGCAAGCCGTCGTTGGGGTTATGGAGGTGGAACCAGCGGCGGATGCCTCGGCCGTTTTCGCTCAGGCGCAAGACCCGCCCGCCCCACACTTCGCGCATCACCAGCGGCAGTGCGATCGGTGAGCCAAAACTGACGAATACTCGGCCATCGATGCGCTTGAGCGCCGAACCTTTTTTCGCCACCGAACGGCGCAGGGCGTCGTAGCCGATCAGGCTGCCCAGGCCTTGGGCGAAGATGATCTGCGGATTGAATGCCTCGATCTTTGCGAGCAGATGTTGAGTCAACTCCGTGCGCAAATCGGCGTCTTCGATCCATTGCACGAGGGCGCCCACCGTGGTGCGCAACATCTGGTTGACCGGCAAGCCCCAACTGCCGAAGTTCTCGTCGGCCTTGCCCCTGGCGTCGGCCCTCAGCATCGCCAGGCCTCGGGTGATCTGGGCGAAGTCCGGTCCTTCCTTGAGCTGGTCATCGAAAGTCAGAAAGTCGATGTCCTGGTCATCGATGGGGCGACCGTTCTGTGCCAGTTGAGTGCGGATCAATGTGCGCCATTGCTCCTGCCAGTTCGCGTCGATGCCGCCCTGCCCGCCCGTTGCCCGGCTGAACCCGACACCGGGCAGGCACAGGACGCGCAGCCGTGTTGGCGCGACCTCCGATCCCGGCTCGACCAAGGCTTTGCTGGCCGGCGCCGCAACCGGAGGCACCGTTTGCCCTTGGGCAGTGACCATCAAATCCTGCAGGCGCCGCAGTTTTGCCTCCAGGCTATCTGCACTGGGCGCGGCAGGCGTGAGTGCCGCTTGCCCCGGATCAGCCAAGGCGCGGCTGCGATTGCCGAGAAAACCGCTGACCCATTGGGCGCTGCTCTTCCAGATCTGCTCCGGATCGAGGCCGTCGAGGTAACCGGTAGCGCTGTCCACCACCTGTCGACTCTGGGTCGCCAGTTCGGACTCGATCAATGGCAACCCGGTGCGACTCGGCACCACGGTGGCCGTCAACTTTGGCGCAGCCGATACACCCGGTGCAGTGCGCCAGATGGGCGCATTGCCGAAGTGCTGCGCGGCGACCACCCGTGGGCCGAGGGCGCTGCGTGGCAATTTGAAGTGATCGCAAAGAAACGCCAGCAGGCTGGTGTGATCGTAATGCTGCGCCTGGACATCGCCCGTCCAGGGGATCAAGCCCGGCTTGAGCCACGGCGAAGCCAGGATCGCCGGAACACGAACGCCGAGACGGGTGAAGGGATTTTTCCAGGGGACATCGACCGTTGAACCGGTCGCCACGCAAGTCGGCGGCACCACGTGGTCATGGAAACCGCCATGCTCGTCGTACAGCAGCACGAACAGGGTTTTATTCCAGACAGCGGTGTTGGCCGACAAGGCGTTGAATATCTCACCGACAAACTGATCGCCGAAACGCAGGTCTTCAGGCGGATGATGTGACACGTTTGGCCCGAGTTTACCGTTGAGCAGGCCATAGCTCGGCTCGATCCAGGACAGTTCGGGGAGTTTGTTACCGGCGACGTCCGACTTGAAGTCGTCGATGCTCAGGTGCTGCAAACCACCCTTGACCAGCGCCGCCAGCGGCACGGCGCCGTCGGAATAAATTCGCGCGTCGTGGCCGTTGTTGCGCAGCAGCGAAAAGATACTCTCGCCGCCAAACTGTGCGATCAGGCTTTTGATGCCGGCCAGTACCGTGCCGGTGGAGGGCATCAGCAAGTGGCCATTGCAACTGCCGAGCATGGCAAAAAAACGGTTCGGCCAGGTTGGGCCTGGCACTGAGGAAAACCAGCGATCACACACGGTGAAATTGCGTGCCAGTCCATGAATTGCCGGTAACGTATCGTCGGCCGGGGTGGCGCCGAACGGGATGTAGTTCATCGCCCGTTGGGCCATGGATTGCGACCAGGTTTTGTACACCTTCAGGTCGGTGCGGGCCTTGTCGTAGGCGTCCTGGGCAAAACCGGCGAGCGTGGGGTTGGCCGGGCTGGTCTTGAAGGAGACGCCCAGTTGTTTCTCTACGTTGACGAACTCGTGGCCAAGGTCGAAACCCTCGCTGTTGCTCGGCGGCAGCGCCGGAGGCAGAGGGGGTGGCGGCGCCCACAGGCTGTAGTTCTCCGGGAACTCCGATGCCTGAGTGATCACCGTCGAATTACCATTGGCCAGCTTCAGCGCATTGGTGCTGGGCGCGTTACGGTCGATACCGTCACACGCGGGGTTGATGCGGGTGTAATCCCCCAGCAGATGATCGAATGATCGGTTTTCCATCATCAGCACGACAACGTGCTCAATCCCGGCGGGCCAGTTGTTCGGCATGGTGCGCTCCTTGCTGTGAAGTCTCTATTTCGATCTCTCGGGTTTCACGGCAATCAAGGCTTGGATGGCTGGACAATTCGCCTGATCCGGCGCTTGAGCCAGCGGCATGCGGCGATTCGATCTGCCAGACAACGCTAGTCAGACGATGGGGGCTTGTCCAATGACGGGAGCACCTATCCTTTCACCCAATCCACCGAATACATCGCGACATAGCTATTCACAGCCGCCCCGACCGTTGGAAAAAACGCCGTCTCCCCCAAACGCGCAAACAATCCAAACCGCTTGAGCTTGTCCTTGACCGGGTCCTTCATCTCGGCAAAGCACAACTCGATGCCCGCCGCGTGCAAGGTGTCGTCCAGTTCGGCGAGCATGTCGGCGGAGGTCACGTCGACGCTGGTCACAGGTTCTGCGGCGACCACCAGCCAGCGCACGGGCGTGGGCGATGCGGCCACGGCGTCCAGCACTCGGTCGCTGAACAGCTCGGCATTGGCGAAGAACAAGGGCGCATCCCAGCGAAACAGGACCAGGCCGGGTATCAGACGCGCGTCGGGGTAGCGTTTGATGTCGTGGTAGCCCTTGACTCCATCGGCGCGGCCCAACACCGCGGAGTACGGGCGCCAGCCATCCCAGAGGAATTCAATGATCGCAATCACGATGGCCAGGCCGATGCCCTCGATCGCGCCGAACACGGCCACGCCGACCGTACAGACAATCGATAGCCAGCATTCCCAACGCTGGATGCGATAGATCCGGCGCAGGTCGGTGATCTCGATCAAGCCAATGGCCGAGGCGATCACCACCGCCGCCAGTGCGCTGGACGGTAAATGCTGCAACAGGTCAGGCGCCACCAGCAGCAACAGGGCAACCGCCAGTGCGCCGACGACGCCGGTCAGTTGGGTTTTGGCACCGGCAGCCTCGGCCACGGGCGTACGTGACGAACTGCTGCTGATCGGGAAGCCTTGGAAAAAACCGGCAGCCAGGTTAGCGATGCCCAGGCCCACCATTTCCTGGTTCGGGTTGACGTAGGTTCGGGTCCGCGCCGCATAGACACGGGAGAGCACGCTGGTGTCGGCGAACGAGACGAGTGCGACGGCGCAACCACCGATCAAAACCGGGACGATGTCGGCGCTGGTGATCCAGGGGATGGCGAATCCGGGCAAGCCTTGCGGGAGCGAACCGAGGACCTTCACGCCGGCGCGTGTCGCAAGGTCGAGTACTCCCACCGCGACCGTCGCGCCAACCACCGCGATCAGGATGCCCGGCAACCGCGGCCACCTTTTGAGCAGCAGGATCACCGCCAGGGTGAGCCCGCCCACCATGAAGGTGGTCCAGTTGACTTTACCCTCCATCACCGCTGAGGCGATGGACCATAAGTCTCTCAATGGACCGTTGGACTCAATCGAAAAACCGAACAGTTTGGGCAATTGGCTGATCAATACGGTCAGTGCGATGCCGTTCATGTAGCCGTAGCGGATCGGTTTGGACAGCAGCTCGGTGATAAAACCCAGGCGCGCCATACCGGCCAGGATACACACCGCTCCCGAGACGATCGCCATCATCCCCGCCAGGGCGACGGCACGCTGCGGATCGCCGCCGGAGAGTGGAAGGATGACGGCAAGGATGACGGCCACCAGGGAGGAATCCGGCCCCATCACCAGAATTCGGCTGGGGCCGAACAAGGCATAAAACAGCAGCGGAACAATGGTCGCGTAGAGGCCATAAATGCCCGGCACGCCCGAAGCCACCGCATAGGCGATACCGACGGGCACCAGCATCGTGGTCAGCACCAGGCCGGCCACGATGTCGTAACGCAGCCATGCCAATTGGTATTCGCGCAGCATGCCCAGTCCCGGTAGCCAGCGGCGCCAACCGGTCTGTTCATCCCGGCGTGCTATCCGGCCCGGCTCCGGGAGGGAGGGCGAAGCATCTGAATGGCTCATGAAACCGCCCTCTTTGATGGACTCTGCAGACTCGGCGATATCGAAGTGATCACAGTGTAGCTATTGCTTCGAATGCGCCATCACTGGAAGCTGGCCAACTAAAGGACCTGGAACCCGACATGAAATTCGACCTCGCCTACTGCCTCAGCCTCAACGACAAGTTGTCGATCTACGACGTTCGGGATCTGAATTTCGACGAGACGATGGATTTCGATTCCGCCAGGGAACATTTCCAATGCCCGAGCGATGCCTGTCGCCTGGCGTTCGACACGGCCAATGAGCTGGGTACGTTCAACGCGAAGAACGTGAATTACGTGCGCACGCCGCACTTCAAGAACTTGCCAAGTACGCGACATGTCGAGGGTTGCCCTTATGTCAGTTTGAAGTCGCCGGCGTCGGGTGCGGATGAGGCGGAAACGGATGACAGCCGCGAGGAAAATTTCCCCTCGGAATTATTACTGACCCGGCGTGAGTACGTGCGTAAGCCGTCCAGTCCGAAGGTCGCGGCGGATGGGGTGCGGGATGAGTCGCTAACGCCTTCGGTAGCCAGCAACGTCGAGCAACCAGGCAGGGAATCAGCACCGGACAAGACCAGCGTCTTCGCCCATCCGGTGGAATGTTTCGTATCGAACTTCGATGACAAGGATTTGCTCAAGCGCGTGCCACTGAAGATTGGCGAGCACACCGCGCCTTACGGGTCGTTTTTCAAGAAGATCGAATACCTGCAGGACAACAAGGGACTGATTTACTGGGGCAAGGTCAAGGAGATCAAGGACTACACCCAGAGTTTTCGCATCGACTTCGAGAAGAAGGTCTGGTTCGAGAAAAAGCCTTACTCGGTCAATGTCTACCTGAGCAAAAAACTCATCGACAGCTACCGCAAGCGCAAGGCGTTCCTGGAGGAGATCAAGCACGCCATCGAGAGTGGGCGGGAGTTGTATTGCTTCTTTTATGGCGTAACGCCCGAGCTGAAGCAGGTGCCGAGCAAGAAAAACCCCGAGCAGACGTTCGGGGTGTTCAGCGCCAACATTGAAAACCTGGATCACTTTATTGTGCGGGAAGCGCCGGGGTTGGCGGGCAAATAAGCGCAGTGCCGTTCGTCTGGCTGAAAAGACAAATCAAAAAATGCGTTTGATCCGGGCCCAAAACAACTGTACAAAAACACAGTATATTTTGACCGACACTCTCGAGCCCGGAGAACACCATGGCCTCTCAAGCGATGAAAATCACCCTGGAACGTATCGCCCTCTTCCAATTCACCCCGGCCCACTGCGCCCAGGCCCGAGCGATGCTGGGCTGGAGTGTGCAAGAGCTGTCGCGGGAATCCCGAGTCTCGGTGGAGGCCATTCAACGCTTCGAGGCACGCCAGGAGGTGCTGGATGTCACGCGCCTGGCGTTGGCCTATCGGTTCGAATCGGAGGGGTTGGTGTTCTTCCCGGGGTTTGCGCCGGGTCGAGGGATGAATGTGAAAGGGTCGACGCCGAATCCGGTTGGTCGGGCGGATTTTGCGATGGTTGAGTGAGCCAACTCACTGACTGACGATAAATGGCCCCCTGTAGGAGCGAGCTTGCTCGCGATGGACTAAAGGGCGACATGTTTGGCCAGGAAATGCGCGTTATCGTTAACGTCCATCGCGAGCAAGCTCGCTCCTACAGGGCCCATCACTCTACGCGTTCTGCACCACCACCCGCTCACTCTCCCCTTCCACCGTCAGCCACCACGCACCACCGCGCTGCGGATGCATCAAGTTGAACGCCTCCCCCATCTGCGGTGTGGTGATCGATACGTTGCGCTCCCAGGCCAGGGCCAGGATACGGTCGAAGGGTTCGTACCAGGCGTGCATCGACAGGTCGAAGGTGCCGTTGTGGATCGGCAGTAGCCAGCGGCCCTTGAGGTCGAGGTGGGCTTGCAGGGTTTGTTCGGGTTGCATGTGCACGTGCGGCCAGTCGACGTTGTAGGCACCGGTTTCCATCAGGGTCAGGTCGAATGGGCCGTACTGTTCGCCGATGCGTTTGAAGCCGTCGAAGTAGCCGCTGTCGCCGCTGAAGAAGATGCGTGTGTCGCCGTCGATCATCACCCACGAGGCCCAGAGGGTGCTGTTGCTGTCGAACAGGCCACGGCCGGAAAAGTGCTGCGACGGGGTGGCGATGAACTGGATGCCTTCGACTTCCGTGCCTTGCCACCAATCCAGTTGGCGGACTTTGCTGGCGTCGATACCCCACTTGATCAGGGTGTCGCCTACGCCCAGCGGGGTAAGGAAGTATTTGGTCTTGTCCGCGAGCTTCAGCACGGCCTGGTAATCCAGGTGGTCGTAGTGATCGTGGGACAGGATCACCGCTTCAATCGGTGGCAATTCTTCCAGGCTGATCGGTGGCTGGTGGAAACGCTTGGGGCCGGCCCATTGCACCGGTGAGGCACGCTCGGCGAATACCGGGTCGGTGATCCAGAATTTGTTGCGCAGTTTGAGCAACACCGTGGAGTGGCCCAGGCGATAGACGCTGTGGTTGGGCGCTGCGATCAGCGCGGCTTGAGTCAGGGCTTGCACTGGGACGGGCGCGCTCGGGCGGGTGTTTTGCGGTTTGTGGAACAGCGCGTTCCACAGGATGCCCATGGTTTTGCCAAAGCTTAAACGTTGAACCGGCGTGAAGTTTTGATACTGCCCTTGAGCCTGTCGGGACGCTTCGGGTGTGGAGGCGTTGTCCGCCGGGGAGTTTGAATTGGCCATGACTGAATGACTCCAGAAAAACCGCGCATGACGCGATTTTCCGCTTTGGGACGATAAATGGCCAAGGCACGCACGCATTAGCCGGACTTTCTATTTTTACTGGGCAGGATTAACAAAACATTACACTGCACAGTGTAGTTTCTAGGTTGCATCAAAGTCGATGACAAGTAAACTACCGAGTGTAATTCTCACTTTCTTCCTGCCGAAGCGTACTTATGACAGCTCCACAGCGCCTCACCGACCGAAAACGCCAAGCGATCATTCAAGCCGCGATCAACGAGTTCCGTGACAACGGTTTCGAGATCACCAGCATGGACAAGATTGCGGCCACTGCCGGCGTGTCGAAGCGCACGGTGTACAACCACTTCCCCAGCAAGGAAGAGTTGTTCGCCGAAATTCTCAATCAACTATGGATCCGGGTGACGGCAGAACAGGAAACGGCCTACCGTCCCGACCTGCCGCTACGCGATCAACTGCGCGAGTTGCTGATGGCCAAGCTGCACATGTTGGGCGATGACAATTTTCTCGACCTGGCACGGGTGGCGATAGCGGCGACGATTCATTCCCCGGAACGGGCGCAGAATATGGTGGCCCGAATGGGCGAACGCGAAGAAGGGCTGACGGTGTGGATTCGTGCCGCTCAGGCCGATGGCCGGTTGAAAGCCATTGCCCCTGAGTTTGCTGCACAACAGGTACAGGGGCTGCTCAAGTCGTTTGCATTCTGGCCGCAGATTTCCATGGGCCAGCCTTGCTTGTCACCCGAAGAACAACACCAGGTGGCCGAGTCCGCGCTGGACATGTTTCTGGCCTGCTATCAGTTGCAATAAATGACAAGGTCAACGGCGGTGTCGAAGGATTGATGGCTCTGATTTGAACGGCTCAATGTGTTTCAGAATGAAACCGGCGCTGAGGCTATAGTGAGCTTCAGTCCCAGCGCCAGACAGAGAGCATCATGACCACCAACCACGAAACCGCCCCCCACGTCGATCACCTGCGTTTCCATCGCCCTCATGCCCACCTTGCGCCGACCTTTGGCAATGACAAGTTTGCCCTGCGCGCCGAAGCCTTTGCGCGGTTCTTCGGCACACCGACTTTTCTCGGCGCACAAACGCTGATCGTGGTGATCTGGGTGTGCCTCAACCTGTCCGGTTTCACCCACTTCGATGCGTACCCGTTCATCCTGCTCAACCTGGCTTTCAGCCTGCAATCGGCCTATGCCGCGCCATTGATTCTGTTGGCCCAGACTCGTCAGGCCGCGCGGGACAAAGCCCAATCCGATGCCGATGCGCAGCACCGCGAAGCGCTGGCGACCGCCAACAGCGAGCGACAGGCGCAAGCCGCGAAAAACACCGCACAACTGCTGGAGTTGCTTGAGCAGAACACCCGCCTCACGGAAATGACCAAGGCCCTCACCGAACGCATCGAAAACCTGACCACGGAAATGCATCAGCACTTCGTGCGCAAGGATGGACCGAAGACCTGAAAGGGTTTCACGGCAGTTTCAGCGCCCGCCCCAACTCATCGAACAAGGTGACCACCGAGCGCAAGGCGCGGCAGTCGGGACGGGTCAGCAGCCACAGCGCAGTGTCGTATCCGTGCAATGGTTCGCTCAGCGGCTGTAATCCGTCGCCGATCAAAAAGTCCGGTAACGCCGCTATACCCAGGCCGGCCCTGACCAGCTCAGTCACCGACAGCATGCTGTTGCAGCGATAGCCCGGCGTTATGCCCGGCAAGGCCTGGCGACGCCAGGTAACGGTCGGGTGGTCCGGCAGGAAGTCATCCGGGGCGATCCAGGTCAATGAGGCCAGGTCTGTGGTGTTGACCGATTGCAGGTATCGCTCGCTGGCGCACACGCGGTAGGCAATGTCCGCCAGCCGCCGTCCTACAAGATGCTCCGGTGGCATGCGGGTCAGGCGCAGGGCGATATCGGCATCCCGACGGCTGAGGTTGGCAAAATCATTGGACGTACTGAGTTCGAGGGTCAGTGCCGGATAGTTCGGCATGAACTGCGCCAGCGCCGGCAACAGCAAACCTTGCAGGACCGAATCGGTACAGGTCAGGCGCACGATGCCGCTGATCACTTCACCGCCCTGCTCCACACCGATGCGCGCCGCCTCCAGCGCTTGCTCGGCGCGCTCGGCCTGTTCAGCCAGGGACTGCGCCAGGGTGGTGGGCAGGTAACCGGCGCGGCTTTTTTCGAACAATTGCTGGCCCAGTGCTGCCTCCAGCCGGCGCACCGCTCGAAACACCGTCGAGACATCCACCTTCAACAGCTGCGCGGCCCGGGCCAGAGAGCCGCCGCGCATCAGTGCGAGAATCAGGGCCAGGTCCGGATAGTCCAGTCGATAGTGCGCCACTGCATTGATCACTTGGGAGAACGCCAATATTGAGTGCGTGAACGCCAATCTATAGTGGGCACCAGGAATCAACAAGTGCAGAGGCCCCTCATGGAAACCAACCCGATTCGCATCGCCCTGATCGGCGACTACGACCCACACGTCACCGCCCACCAGGCCATTCCCGTCGCCCTCGAAAAGGCCGCTGAACACAGCGGTCTGAATGTGCAATGGCAATGGCTGCCCACCGATGAAATCCACGCCGAGTCACCGCTGCACACCTTCGATGGCTTCTGGTGTGTACCGGCCAGCCCTTACCGCAGTACGGACGGCGCATTGACAGCGATCCGTTTTGCCCGCGAACGACGGCGACCTTTCCTCGGCACCTGCGGTGGTTTTCAACACGCGGTGCTGGAATACGCGCGCAATGTGCTGGGCTGGTCGGATGCCGAACACGGCGAGACTTCACCCGATGCAACGCGGGCGCTGCTGACGCCACTGTCGTGCGCGCTGGTGGAGGCAGTCGATACGATTCATTTGCTTGAGGGTTCGTTGATCGCCGATGCGTACGAAAGCACCGAAACTCGTGAAGGCTATCGCTGTCGCTATGGAGTGAATCCGCAGTTCGAAAGGGAGCTGCTCAAGCGCGAACTTCACAGCGTCGGCCACGATTCTGAACAAGGACTGCGCGTGGTCGAACTCAGCGGTCATCCGTTCTTTGTCGCGACCTTGTTCCAGCCCGAGCGAGCGGCGCTCAAGGGCGTCTTGCCGCCGTTGGTTGGCGCCTTTGTCGAAGCCTGTGCGGGGCGGTCGTCATGATCGCCGATACGTCAGCCGCGCCTTATTACGCGGTGATCTTTACCTCACTGCGCGCCGAGGGTGACCTGGGTTACGCCGAAGCGGCCGCACGGATGCTGGAACTGGCCCGTGAACAGCCGGGGTTTCTCGGGGTGGAATCGGCGCGGGGCGAGGATGGGCTTGGGATTACGGTGTCGTACTGGGCCAGTGAAGCGGCAATTTTGGCGTGGAAGCATCATCCGGAGCATGCGGCAATTCGCGAGCGTGGGCGCTCGACCTGGTATTCGCGGTGTCATACGCGGGTGTGCCGGGTTGAGCGGGCCTACGGGTTCAGCCGGTAAATAATGTGGTGTGCTTGAGGCCGTCTTCGCGGGCAAGCCCGCTCCTACAGTGTTTTGTGTCGGGTACATTTCTTGTGTACACCCAAGATCTCTGTGGGAGCGGGCTTGCCCGCGAAGAGGCCAGAACAGTCACCGCAAAAACTCAGCCCTGAACCAAACTGCGAACCGCCGAAATCTCCGGCACTTCCCGCCGGTTCATGTACACCCGCAACGGCTCGGTGATGTTGATCCGGTCATCGATGTTCTGGTCCAGCAACAACTGAATCAACTCACGCTTGAGCGTCATGGTCTGCCCGGGACCAGTGGCCCAGACGAATTCGCTGGTCGGGATGATGCCGTCGTCCGCCACGTCCATGCCGAACGAGTCTTCGCTGAAGCGCACGATGTAGTGCCCGGTCTTGCGGTTGAGGCCGACGAAGCCTTTGAGTTGGTCGGCAGCCTGGCAGATGATCTGGGAAGTGATGCGCATGGTAAACCCCGCAATGGTGATCGTTGGTTTGCACGCAGGGCCTGCGTTTCCCTCTGCCGGGGAAATTGCAGGGCCCCAGCGTACTGCAATCGGGCGCACAAAAGCGCTGACGAAAATCAGCTTTAGACAGGTTTGTGTCGGTCTCGCGATAGCGCCTGCAAAGATCAGTTGTTAAAAGGGACCGCTCACTCATTGCGAAAGGATCTCGACCATGTCTGCAACCTTTACTAAAAGCACCGTGTTACTGAGCCTGCTGCTCGGCCTCGGCCAGGTACAGGCCGCCAGCGAACCCGGTCCCGCGGCGCTGGCGACTCGCCTGGGTATTCCGCATCCCGCGGTGATCGCCCACCGTGGCGCGTCGTTCGATGCGCCGGAATCCACCGCCGCCGCCTACAAGACTGCCCGCGACCTGGGCACCGACTATCTGGAAATGGACCTGCAGCGCAGCAAGGATGGCGTGCTGTTTGCCCTGCACGACAACAATCTGCAACGCACCACCGACGTCGCCAGCAAATTCCCCGAGCGCAAGGACAGCCCGGCCAACGCGTTCACCATGGCCGAACTGAAAACCCTGGATGCGGGTAGCTGGTTCAATACCGCGTACCCGGATCGCGCGCGTCCTGGCTTTGCCGGCCTGAAGATTCTGACCCTTGATGAAATCATCGACATCGCCGAGGGCAATGCCCTGCACAAGCCCGGCCTGTACATCGAGACCAAGGAGCCGAAGCAGTTTCCCGGCATCGAACACGACCTCAAGGCAAAACTTCAGGACCGTGGCTGGCTGAGCCCGACCGGTTCGAAACTGGCGAAAAGCGAACTGGGGGTCGGCCAGGGCAACGGTAAGGTAGTCCTGCAGACCTTCGAGAAGAGCAGCCTCGAACTGCTGCAAAAGGAAATGCCGACGGTGCCGAAGATCCTGCTGTTGTGGGTCGGTGAAGGCAGTATCGAGCCCAAGTCCAAGGTGACATTTGCCGAGTCCGGCGCCAAGGACAAGGCCGCGTACTACGCAGCTCAGCAACCGAAGGACAAAGCCGAATTCCAGCGTTGGGTTGATTACGCCAAGGCCCAGGGTGCAATTGGCACCGGGCCGTCCGCCGCACTGACCCAGGGGGGCGACCAGAGTTACTCCGATCTGGTGCAACCGTGGATGAACCGGTACACCCACGACCAGGGCCTGCTGGTGCACGTGTACACCATCGACGATGCGGTGGACTACCAGAAAGTCATGGACGCCGGTGTCGACGGCATCTTCACCAATCGCGCCAGTGAATTGCTGAAGTTCTATAAACGCCCGGCGGCGAGTGTCGATCAAGTGTTGAAGAACAACGGCTATTGAGCCGTGCCTGGCATGACACCGAGGTGCCTGCATCGCGAGCAGGCTCGCTCCTACAGGGATTGATGCAGGACATGTCGGGGGTTTTAAGGGTGGATTAATTTACACAAGGTAACCTGATCTCACTTGAACGGATCACCCAAGGAAAGAAGCCCATGAAGACCCTGACTGCTTTGTTGACCGCTGCAACCCTGACCTTCGCCGCGGGCCTGGCCCAGGCCGATGTGCGAGTCGATGAGATCCCGCAACTGGTCAAGGACGGCAAGATCAAGTCGCTGGAAGATCTGAACAGGATCGCGCTGGATCTGCACCCGGGTGCAACGATCACCAAAACCGAACTGGACAACTACTTCAACGGTTACGAGTACGAAGTCGAACTGCGTGATGCCAAAAACGTCGAGTGGGATGTGGACATCGATGCCTCCAACGGCAAGGTCCTGAAGAACAAACAGGACACCTGATCCCGAAGCGCACAAAAGCCGCACGATTGAGAAGTCGTGCGGCTTTTGTGCATTCTGGACTCAAGCGCTCAAACGCGCCGTCACCTCGTTCAACTGCCCCGACAAACCATGCAGGTTGCTGCTGGCCGCTTCAGTGCGCTGCACGTTGTCCAGGTTGGTACTGGCAATGCTGGTGATCTCGGTGAGGTTGCGCGAGATGTCTTCGGCCACCGAGGTCTGCTCTTCGGCGGCAGTGGCGATCTGGCGGTTCATGTCACGGATGGCTTCCACGGCCAGGGTGATGCGTTCGAGCATGGCGCCGGCCTCGGTCACTTGCTGCACGCTCTGCTCGCTGCGCGACTGACCGCTTTCAATCGCCTGGGCCGCTTCGATTGCACCGGTCTGCACGGTCTGGATGATCTGGTTGATCTCGATGATCGACGCCGCCGTGCGCTGTGCCAGGCTGCGCACTTCATCGGCCACCACTGCGAATCCGCGTCCGGCCTCGCCGGCGCGCGCCGCTTCGATGGCCGCGTTGAGCGCCAGCAGGTTGGTCTGTTCGGCGATGCCGCGAATCACTTCCAGCACTTTGCCGATACGCCCGCTGTCGGTTTCCAGCTGGCGGATGACCGTGGCGGTGTTGGCGATTTCGCCGCGCATTTGGGTGATGGTGTGGATGGTGCCCTGCATGACTTTTTCGCCCTGCTGGGCGGACTGGTCGGCATCATCGGCGGCCCGTGCCGCTTCGGCGGCATGACGGGCCACTTCCTGTGCGGTAGCGGACATTTCGTTCATCGCCGTGGCCACCTGATCGGTGCGGTTGAACTGCTCGTTGGTACCGCCGGCCATCACCGTGGCGATCGAGTTCAACTCACCGCTGGCGCTGTCCAGGTCAGACGCGCTGCGCTGCAAACGGCTGAAGGTTTCGGCAAGGAAATCGCGCAGGGTGTTGGCGGCCATCGCCAGTTTGCCCAACTCGTCCTGACGGGTGCTGGCCACGCGCTCGGCAATACGCCCTTGGCTGAGCTGCGCCACGTATTCGATCAGTTTGCGGATCGGCTCGACCAGGTTGCGGTTGACCAGCCACAGGCTCAGCAGGCCGATCAGCAAACCCGAAACCAGCATCACCATGATCCCCAGCATCACCGTGCGATCGGCAGCGGCGCTGATCAGCGTCGATTGTTCGGCGCCCTGCTTGCGCAACTCGCTGACCAGTTCACTCATCTGATCGCTGGCCGCGCGGTCCACGCCCTTGACCGCCGCGTCGCCTGCCGTCGGGTCACCACCGGCGGCCACGAACGCGTCCCGGCCCTTCTGATAGGCCGCGCCCAACTGGCGATGTTCGTCACGCAAGCGCTCGATGCGGCTCTTGAGTTGCGGCTCGATGCCCTTCTGCCCGGCCAGCTCGCCGAGGATGTTTTGCACATCGCGCTGACGGTCTTCGAATTGCCCCCAGTACTTGCTCAGGTCCGCCGGTTGCTTGCCGCGCAACAGGACGTTTTTCCACTCCTGCACCTGCACCTTGAATTGCAGGTTGGCTTCATCGATCAATTGCGAGGTATGCAGCGGGCCTTCGATCAGATTGGCGTAGCTCTGCACGCCGCTGGACAGGAAGTGAAAGCACGCCAGCGCGATCAACAGCATCGCCAGCAGGCTGCCGCTCAGCAGGGCGAGAATTTGTGCTCTCAGGGACTTTTGCAAAAGCATCGGATGGTACTCATGACGGGAATGAGGCACGCCCCGGTAAGGCGTGAAAAGTGTCCGGACTTCCCTGTCTGCGATCACGGCCGATGGCCGGGGGCGCGCAATCCAACCCAAGCGTGATCGGCAAGCCAGAGCGGTTCTTGAGAAAATTCCGACCGCCGGTAGTGCAATCGTTTGCGTTATTTTCCCGTCACAAAACCGTCATCCCCGCTTGCGATGATGCCGTTCAAGTGAACCTGCGAAACCTGCGACAGGCGTCTCCCCTTGCGAGCCCTCATGAACCACAGCATCGATCACAGTCATCGCGACACGGATCTGTTCGGCCTGCTTTACGGTTTCAGTTTTCGCCCCGGTGAGGCCGGCCGGGAAATCAATTCGGCGGAGGCCTTGCAGTACCTGCAACAACCGCAGAGCGACGAGCAATTTCTCTGGCTGCATCTGAACCTCGCCCATGCCGCGTGCGAACGCTGGATGAAAAGTCATCTGGAATTGCCCGAAGAATTTTTCGAAGCGCTGCACGAAGGCTCGCGCTCGACGCGCATCGAACATGTCGACTCCGCGTTGCTGGCGGTGGTCAACGATGTGGTGTTCAACCTCAGCAACATGGTCTCGTCGGATGTCTCGACCCTGTGGGTGTGCGCCCGCAGCCAATTGATCATCAGCGCCCGCCTGCAACCGCTGCACTCGGTGGACAAACTGCGCTCATCGGTGAAGGCCCGGGAATGCTTTCGCTCCCCGCTGGAGTTGCTGGTGCATTTGCTGCGCGACCAAGGTGAAGTGCTGACCCAGATCGTGCGCAAGACCAGCCAGAGCGTGGATCAGATCGAAGACGAATTGCTCTCCTCGCGCCTGTCGACCAACCGCGCTGAGCTGGGCGCCAATCGCCGGGTGCTGGTGCGCTTGCAACGGCTGCTGGCGCTGGAGCCAGGCTCCTTGCTGCGCCTGCTCAACCGGCCGCCGCAATGGCTGCAAAAGGAAGACGTGAAGGAGCTGCGAAAATCCACCGAGGAGTTTGCGCTGATCATCAACGACCTCACGGCGCTGGGTGAGCGGATCAAGCTGTTGCAGGAAGAGATCGCCGCCAACATCAACGAACAGACCAACCGCACGCTGTTCACCCTGACGGTGGTAACGGTGCTGGCGCTGCCGATCAACATCATCGCCGGCTTCTTCGGCATGAACGTCGGCGGCATTCCGCTGGCCGGTGATCCGGAAGGTTTCTGGATCCTCGTGGCGCTGGTCGCGACCTTTACCGTGATTGCCGGGCGCTGGGCGTTTCGCAAGCAGCAGGATTATTGAGTTCCCTTCATCACCCGACACACTGAACAACTGTGGCGAGGGGGCTTGCATGGCATCAGGCAATGTGTGGAAACTCAGATCAGCGGCCCTGCAAAAAACCCAAACACTGACCCAGAACAGCCTCCCTGTAACAATTGGCAACGATTATCACTGGTACACCTCCCCCCTCAGGAATGTCCGTGATGGCTACGCCCTCCTACACCGCCGCCCCGGCACCCGCCAGTAGCACCAAACCACTATTCGACAAAAAACCCGGCCTGCTCACCATCGTGGTGTTTTTTGCCGTGCTGGCCATCGGCTTATTGTTTACCGCCTACAGCCTGATGCACGACATGAGCGAACTCGGCACGGTGGTCACCACCTGGACGCCGTTTCTGCTGCTCGGCGTGGCGCTGCTGATTGCCCTGGGCTTTGAGTTCGTCAACGGCTTCCACGACACCGCCAACGCAGTGGCCACGGTGATTTACACCCACTCGTTGCCGCCAAACGTTGCGGTGGTCTGGTCCGGTTTCTTCAACTTCCTCGGGGTGCTGCTGTCCAGCGGCGCGGTGGCGTTCGGCATCATTGCCCTGCTGCCGGTGGAGCTGATCCTGCAAGTCGGTTCGTCCGCCGGTTTCGCCATGATCTTCGCCCTGCTGATCGCCGCGATCCTGTGGAACCTCGGCACCTGGTGGCTGGGCCTGCCGGCGTCGTCATCGCACACCCTGATCGGTTCGATCATCGGGGTCGGCGTGGCCAACGCCCTGATGCACGGCCGCGACGGCACCAGCGGTGTGGACTGGGCGCAAGCCACCAAGATCGGTTACGCGCTGCTGCTCTCGCCCCTGGTCGGCTTCGGCTGCGCCGCACTGCTGTTGCTGGCCCTGCGCGCGTTCGTCAAGAATCGTGCGCTGTACAAGGAGCCAAAGGGCGAGACGCCACCACCATGGTGGATTCGCGGCCTGCTGATCGTGACCTGCACCGGTGTGTCGTTTGCCCACGGTTCCAACGACGGTCAGAAAGGCATGGGCCTGATCATGCTGATTCTGGTGGGCACGCTACCAATGGCTTACGCCTTGAACCGCACCATGCCGGCCGATCAAGCGTTGCAGTTCGCCGCGGTCGCCGAAGTGACCCAGCAGGCGCTGGTCAAGGCGGCACCGCAATCGCCCCCCGCCGACCCACGCGCGGTGCTGTCCGAATACATGCGCAGCAAGGAAGCGACCCCGCAACTGGTGCCGGCACTGGCGGCGCTGACCGGCAGCATTGGTGCCCAGGTCAAGGGTTATGGCTCGCTGTCGAAAGTCCCGGCCGAGGCCGTGGGCAACGTGCGTAACGACATGTATTTGAGCAGCGAAACCATTCGCCTGATGGACAAGAACAAGGTCGGCAATTTCGACGCCGACACCAACGGCAAGCTGCAACTGTTCAAGCAACAGATCGACAACTCCACACGGTTCATTCCGCTGTGGGTGAAAATCGCCGTGGCCATCGCCCTGGGTCTGGGCACCATGGTCGGCTGGAAGCGCATCGTGGTGACCGTCGGCGAGAAAATCGGCAAGACCCACCTGACCTACGCCCAGGGCGCCTCGGCAGAAACCGTGGCGATGCTGACCATCGGCGCCGCCGACATGTTCGGCCTGCCGGTGTCGACCACTCACGTGCTGTCCTCGGGCGTGGCCGGGACCATGGTCGCCAACGGCGGCGGCTTGCAGATGAGGACCATCCGCAACCTGCTGATGGCCTGGGTGTTGACCTTGCCGGCGGCGATCCTGCTGTCGGGTAGCCTGTACTGGTTGTTCACCCAACTGTTCTGATCACTCCCGCCTGTACTCACATCCCGCAGCGAGCAATCGCTGCGGGATGTTTGCTTTCAGCCCGGCGCAAAGCCGCGCATTTCATCGCCAACTCAAGGTATTGATCGTTTCATTCGAGGATGGCGCTTCAGTTTGTCAGCCTGTTGCCGACTCTTATGAGAGCCAAAGTATTCCTGGGTGAGAACCGTGAACTTATTCATCAATCAGTTGCACAAGCACGCTGATTTCAGAAGTGCGATCTACGCTGGCGACATCTTCCTCAACACCGAACTGAAAGCGGCAAAGGAACTCTGTGCCTTTGCCCAGGAAAGCATCACGGCCGCCTTCGATGGCGAGACCAACCACCAGGCGCTGCACACGCTGATGCCGGTGGAAGAGTTCGTGGTGCTGGTGACTCGCCTCAAGGGCCAGTTCACCAACAGCCTGCGTGCCAAGGAACTGATCCGCAGCTTCACCGACGAAATCGGTGCCGCTCCCGAAGAGTTCATTTTCGACGTACCGCGCATCCGTGTCGTGCCCAACTACGACTACCTGCACGCCGGCGTCAGCTACGCCTACAAGCCCCATCGCGATACCTGGTACGGCGGTGTCGACTGCCAGATCAATACCTGGATGCCGGTCTACACGATCCAGCCTGAGCAGACCATGATGATCAACCCGGCCTACTTCGACGTCGCGGTGAAAAACACCTCGGCGCAGTGGAGCCTGTCCGACTGGATCGACGTGCAACGTCAGCGCGCCAAGGACAACGTCAAGGAAGAGGCGCGCCAGCACCCGGTGCCCACCGAAGCGATCAACACCACCTCTGAACTGCGCATCGCCGGCAACACCGCCGAGATGCTGGTGTTCTCGGGTTCGCACCTGCACGGCACCGTGCCCAATTACACGCAACAAACCCGCTTCAGCGTGGACTTTCGCCTGATGCACCTCGACGACCTCAAGCAGCAGCGCGGCGCGATCAACGTCGACAGCGCCTGCCCGGATGTCGGCGCCGGTTTCAAAGACTACTTCCACGTCCACGACTTTTCGAATTTCCGAGGAATCCAGCAATGACCAAGCGTCGCATCACGCCCGCCGAGGCCCAGTACAACGAAACCCGTACCAATGTCCTGAAACGGGTCGATGCCGAATATGTGGCCGACGCGCCGTTCGTCTTCGCCAACCGTATCGGCGTGACCGCCGCGTTGTCGCGCATGGAACTGTTCAAGAAAGTCGCAGAAGTGCCGGGCGCGATCATTGAGTGCGGCGTGTACAAGGGCAACTCGTTGATGCTGTACATGCACTTGTCGATGATTCTCGAGCCGTATGCGATCAACCGCTCGATCGTGGGTTTCGACACCTTCGAAGGCTTCCAGAGCATCGACAAGAAAGAAGACCCGGCCGACGTCAACGAGACCATGTTCGCCGACACCGACCAGTCGCTGATCCAGGACATGATCGACGCCAACGACCTGTTGCGCCCGGTCAACCGGATTCCGCGTTGCGAACTGGTCAAGGGTGACATCGTCAAGACCGTGCCGGAGTGGGTCAAGACCCGTCCGGACCTGGTCGTGGCCATGCTGATCCTCGACACCGACCTGTACGAATCGACCAAAGTCGCGCTGGAAACCTTCCTGCCGTACATGCCCAAAGGCGCGATCGTGGTGCTCGACGAAGTCGCCTACCGCAACTTCCCGGGCGAAACCAAAGCCCTGCGTGAAGTGCTCGACCTGAACAAGATCGAACTCAAGCGTTTGCCGTTCGATTCGTGCGTGGGTTACTTCCACGTCTAATGGCACGCCAATACCTGTAGGAGCGAGCTTGCTCGCGAAAGCGGTCTGACATTCAGCATCGATGTTGTCTGACACGCCGTCATCGCGAGCAAGCTCGCTCCTACAGGGTCCGGGTTCAGGCCACTGACCGGATCACCTCCCCCAACCAATCCATGAACACCCTCACCCGCAACGGCAAATGCCGCTGCCGGGCATACAGCAGCGACGCCTCCATGGACGGCGCGTTGAACGACGGCAACACCTCGATCAATTCGCCGCTTTGCAGGTATTGCTGCATACCCATCCTCGGCGCCTGAATCAGGCCGAAACCACCCAGGCATGCGGCCTCGTAGGCATCGGTGCTGTTGACCGTGACACTCCCGGCCATCGGCAGTCGCTGCACCTGCCCCTTGTCGACGTACACGAACCCTTCCGAACGCCCGCCCAGTACACCGACGTAGTGCACCAGCCGATGCTGCGCCAGATCCTCCAGCCGCTCGGGCACGCCATAACGCTGCAAATACGCAGGGCTGGCGCAGTTGACCATGGTGAAGTCGCACAGGTGTCGCGCCACCACCGATTGGTCCGGTTGGGCGCCGATGCGCAGCACGCAATCGAACCCTTCGGCGAGCAGATCGACCCGACGGTCGGTGCTGCTGATTTCCAGTTCAAGCAGCGGGTGCTGCGCCATGAACGCCGGCAAGCGCGGCATCACCACGCGACGGGCGAGAATGTTCGGCAGGTCGATGCGAATCCGCCCGACCAGCGACGCTTCGTCCTGGCGAAACAAACCCTCGATTTCGTCCATATGCGACAGCAGGTCCTTGCTGCGCTCGTACAACACCAGGCCATCCTGGGTCGCCTGCACTTTGCGCGTGGTGCGCTGCAACAGCCGGGTGCCGAGCAAGGCCTCCAGTGCCTGCACATGTTCGGACACCGTTGAGCGAGGCAGGCCCAGGCTTTCTCCGGCCAGGGTGAAACTCGACATCTCGCTGACTCGGACAAAGGTGCGCAACAGTTCCAGTTTGTTCATCAGCCTGTTCTTCTATTGTTCGGATTATCCGACCAGTGATTCCGGTTTCACTCTGTTTATCACCACCAAGCGGATAAATAAACTTCCTCACAACAACCGCCCACTGCACTTGAGGAAGTCCCATGAACCGTAAAATCGCACTGATCACCGGCGCCAGCCGCGGCCTCGGTAAAAACGCAGCCCTGCATCTGGTCGCCCAAGGCATCGATATCATTGGCACCTACAACAGCCGCGCCGATGAGGCGCAGGCACTGGTGGTCGAGATTGAAAGCCTGGGCGGTCGCGCCGTCATGCTGCAACTGGACGTTGCCCAGAGTGGGAGCTTTAGCGCCTTCGGCAGCGAAGTCGCTAAAGTCTTGCAGAGCCACTTCGAGCGCGAGCGCTTCGATTTTCTGATCAACAACGCCGGAATCGGCCTGCACGCCAACTTCGTCGACACCACCGTCGAACAGTTCGACCTGTTAGCGAACATCCACTTCAAGGGGCCGTTTTTCCTCACGCAGACACTGTTGCCTTTGCTCAATGACGGCGGCCGCATCATCAACATTTCCAGTGGCCTGGCCCGTTTCAGCCTGCCGGGGCACAGCGCCTACGCGGCGATGAAAGGCGCGATGGAAGTGCTGACCCGCTACCAGGCCAAGGAACTCGGTGCGCGTAACATCGCGGTGAATATCCTCGCACCCGGTGCGATTGAAACCGATTTCGGCGATGGCGCCGTGCGCGACAACCCCGGGTTGAACACCCTGGTGGCAAACAACACCGCCCTGGGTCGCGCCGGTTTGCCGGATGACATCGGCGCCGCGATTGCATTACTGCTGGCGCCGGGCAGTCAGTGGATCAACGGTCAGCGTATCGAGGCGTCGGGGGGGATGTTTTTGTAAAACGCCTAACAACGGCGATTGGAATACCCTGTGGCGAGGGGGCTTGTCGGATCGCCGCACCGTCCCGTTCGGCTGCGAAGCAGTCGTAAAGCTTGGGACCGCTTCGCGCTCCAACGGGGGCGAGCCCCCTCGCCACAAAAACACACCTCAGCAAGCCTGACGAGTCATCACCATCCGCTCCCGAACCACGTCATACACCCAGTGGTAGACGTAGGTGTACGGCAGGAAGAACAGCAGCACGCCGATATCCAGCAGGAATGCCTGCCACAGGCTGACATTCAGCCACCAGGCGATCAGCGGTACGCCAAGAGCAACCAGACCGCCTTCGAACAACAGCGCATGCACCACGCGGACCCAGGCGTTGTGTGCGATGGCGAGGCGCTTGAGCACCCGGTCGAACATACCGTTGAAGACCACGTTCCAGGCCAGGGCCAGGCCGGCGATGAGGACGGTGACCATGCCCATTTCCAGCATCGGTTTGTTCATGATCCAGGCCAGCAACGGGGTACAGATCAGGATGGCCAGCAGTTCGAAGCCGATGGCCTGGAAAATACGTTCAGTAATGGACTTGTTGGCGCTCATGGCCGAACTCCCTTGAGTGACTGTGGTTGCCATGATCTGTCATCACACCGATACTTCATAACCAATAACCATCGATCAAGGCGATAGTTCATGGCTTCTCACGAAGTGTTGCTGGCATTTGTCGAAGCGGCGACCCAGGGCTCATTTTCTGCCGCGGCACGCAAGCTGGGCCGCAGTCAGTCGACCATCAGCGCCGCAGTGGCCAGCCTGGAAATCGACCTGAATCTGACGCTGTTCGACCGCAGCAGCCGCAAGCCCGGACTGACTCCGGCCGGGCACGTCATGCTGCAACGGGCCGAAGACATCCTGGCCGCCACCAGTCGCCTGGAAATGACCGCCAGCCAACTGTCCCAAGGGGTGGAGCCAAAGTTGACGGTGGCGCTGTCCGATACCTATCAGTCGGACCGTTTCGAAACCGCCCTCAGCGCCTTCGAGCAGCGTTATCCCGACCTTGAACTCGAATGCCTGATCGCCGAATGCGATGACCTGGTGTCCTTGGTCCAAAGCGGCCGGGCGCAGATTGCCTTTGCCGAAATGCAGGACAGCTACCCGCCGGACCTGGTCAGCTCGACGGTGGACGAGCGCACGGAGATCGCCTTGTTCGTGTCCCCGGCACACCCGTTGGCAACGCTGAACTACGTCGACCGGGACGTACTGCAGCAGCACCGCGAGCTGCGCCTGGCCACCATCATAAATCCCTATGAAAGTCGGGCGAAGGGCCGCGTCTGGTCGGCGCCGAGTTATCTGATGCTGCTGGAAATGGCCCAGGGCGGATTCGGCTGGGCACCGTTGCCCCGCTGGCTGGTCGAGCGGTTCGGGCCTGGCACGTTGCAGGAACTGGTGGTGCGCGGCTGGCCGAAAACGGTGTCGGTGGATGCGTTGTGGTCGCGGCTGAATCCGCCGGGGCCGGCGGGGAGCTGGTTGCTGGGCAAGATGCTGGAGTGAAGGTCCTTCGGCCCTTATCGCGAGCAAGCTCGCTCCTACAGGTTATTGTGTCGGTCATAAAACTTGTGTGCACCACTGCCCCTGTGGGTGTCGGTCATAAAACTTGTGTGCACCACTGCCCCTGTGGGAGCGAGCTTGCTCGCGATGAGGCCAGTACAGCCGCATCACTCCAACGCCTTGAGCCGCTCTTCGATAAACCGCCGCTCCGGCTCTTGCCGGGTCAATTCCAGTGCGCGCTGCCAAGCCGCCCGCGCCTGCTCCTTGCGACCCAGTTGCCGACAAAACTCCGCCCGCGCCGAATGCGCCAGGTGGTAGTCGAGCAGTTCTCCCCGCTCCAGAATCGCATCGACCAGCGTCAGCCCCGCCAGCGGACCATCGCGTTGCGAAATCGCCGCCGCACGATTCAACTCGATCACCGGCGACGGCACCGCCCGCAGCAGGACGTCATACAGACCGACAATCTGTGGCCAATCGGTTTCCCCCGCCGTCGCGGCTTCGGCGTGTACCGCCGCGATCGCCGCTTGCAGGCAATACGGTCCGAATCGTCCCATGCTCAACGCCTGTTCGATCAATGCGCATCCTTCACTGATCAGCCCGGCGTCCCACAGCGAACGGTCCTGCTCGTCGAGCACGATCAGCTCGCCGCTCGCCGAGGTCCTGGCCGGGCGTCGCGACTCGTGCAACAGCATCAACGCCAGCAAGCCCATCACCTCCGGTTCCGGCAACAGTTCCACCAGCAACCGGCCGAGACGGATCGCTTCGCGGGTCAAGTCCTCGCGGATCAGTTCGGCTCCGATGGACGCGGAATACCCCTCGTTGAACACCAGGTAAATCACCCGCAATACGCTGTCCAGGCGCTCGGGCAACTCAGCGAGGGTTGGCACTTGATAAGGAATTTTCGCGTCGCGGATCTTCGCCTTGGCGCGCACGATGCGCTGGGCGATGGTGGCCGGGGCCGAGAGAAAGGCCCGGGCGATTTCTTCCGTGGTCAGGTCGCAGACCTCCCGTAGCGTCAGCGGCACTTGCGCGTCCGCCGCCAGGGCCGGGTGGCAGCAAGTGAAGATCAGCCGCAGGCGATCGTCTTCCACGTCGTCATCACTCCAGTCTGCCTGTTCCAGTTCCTCCAGTTGAGCGATCAACATGGGCTGCGACGCGGCAAAACGTGCGCGCCGGCGCAAGGCATCGATGGCCTTGAAGCGTCCGGTGGACACCAGCCAGGCCCGCGGATTGTCCGGCACGCCGTCACGCTGCCAGCGTTCGACCGCGATGAAAAACGCCTCGTGCAAGGCCTCTTCGGCGAGGTCGAAATCCCCCAGCAAGCGAATCAGGGTCGCAAGAATGCGCCTCGACTCTTCGCGATAGACCCGCTCGACCTGCGCCTGAACCGGCAGCCCTGGCATCTTAAGGATTCAACTGCCGAACGGGGCGCACTTCGACACTGCCGACCCGGGCCGCCGGAATGTTCCCGGCGACCTGGATGGCTTCGTTGAGGTCCCTGGCGTCGATCAGGTAGAAGCCGGCCAACTGCTCCTTGGTTTCGGCGAACGGGCCGTCGGTGATCGACATCTTGCCGTTGCGCATGCGCACCGTGGTGGCGGTCTGCACCGACTCCAGCGCCTCGGCGGCGACCATCCGGCCACTGCCCTGGATCGACTCGGCATAGGCCATGCACTCTTCGTCCTTCGGGCTTTCCGGCAGCGAATGCAGCAGGCGCTCGTCGCTGTAGACCAGGCATAAATATTTCATGAACGTCTCCTGATTCGAACGGATCAACTATGGCCGTGGATTGACCATTTGGCGCAGCGCCCCGAGAAAAAACATCGATCAGGGTTTCAGATCGAACAGGACGGTGCCGCTCATCATGTCGAACGGCGCCGACCAGTGTTCATGGACGATCTGCCACAACCCGTCCTCCTGGCGATAGCACGCACTGCCGCGCATCCAGCAGGCCTGGGTTTCGCCCTTGTCGTTGGTGCCGCCGCAATGGGCCAGCCAATGAGCGAAGGCGATCTCCTGGGACGCCTCGATGCGGATGTCCTGGAAGTCGAAAATGTGCGGCCCTGGGCACATTTTCATGCAATCCTCCCAATGCGCGCGGTACGCCTCCTTGCCCTTGAATTGCAGGGCCTTGACCGCGTCGAAGGAGACGATGTCGTCGGCATACAGGGTCATGATTTTATCTACGTCCTTGGCCATCATGGCCTGACGATAGGTTTCGATCAGGTTCTGGATCTGGGTTTGCGCATTCATGGTGGTTCTCCGTGGTTTTTATTGGAAGACACCCTTAGTCGTCTGGCGATCCGGCGAATCGACAGAAGAAATAAAAATAATCCATAACGCCAGACTCGCTAGAATCCGAGACTCATTTTCAGTTGGAAAAAGGACACTCCAGTGACAGCCCGACTCGTGCCTTATGAAAGCCTGAATGCGCTGCAGCGCCAGCAGGTCGAGGCAATTGAAGTACATCCGGAGCAAATAAAGTTCTCCGGTGACATCCACGGTGCATTGCACACCTTGTTGTCCAGGCCCGGCCCGGGGGTCAAAGGATTTGCCCTGCTGACCGAAGACATCCCCGTGGCCTTCCTGCTGCTCAAACGCCCGCCCGTATTGCCTGCGTGGGCCGATGAACACAGCGCCACGCTGCATGCCCTGCAAGTCGATCAACGCGCTCAAGGCAAAGGCTACGGCAAGGCCTGCCTGCAGGCGCTGCCCGAGGCGGCGCGCCTGGCCTGGCCGGAAATCAGGGGGCTGGAGTTGTCGGTGGATGCCGACAACGAGGCCGCCATCGCCCTGTACGTCAGGTTTGGCTTTGTCGACAGCGGCGAGGCGTACAAAGGCCGGATCGGTTATGAGCGGCGGATGGGGTTGGTGTTTTGAACGCGGCCCCCGCCAACACCACAAAACTACTGTAGGAGCGGGCTTGCCCGCGAAAGCGGTGTGTCAGTCAACATCACTGTTGAATGTGATGACCTCTTCGCGAGCAAGCTCGCTCCTACAAGGGGATTTGTGTCGGGTCAGAGTTCGAGCACCATCTCATGCCACGCCATGCCGCCATGGTCGGACGCCGACGGTTTGACGTAGGCAAAACCGAACCCGGCGTACAACGGAATATGCCGTTCCTTGCACATCAGGTTGATGCTGACCTTGCCCATCGCGCGCATGCGCTCGATGAACTCGCCCATCAGGCGTTTGGCCAGGCCTAGCCCCTGGAAATCCGGATGCACTACCACCGACATGATCACCACGTGCGGCCCGGCCGGGTCGTGGCCGATCAGTTCCTTGAACGCTTCGTCCGACATTTCCACCTGGAACGCCGCACCGGAGTTGATGAAACCGGCGACTGCCCCGTCCACTTCAGCAACGATAAAACCCTCGGGCCAGGTGGCGATGCGGGTGGCGATCTTCTCGCGGGTCGCGGCTTCGTCACCTTCATAGGCAAGGGTTTCGATGGCAAAGCAGCGGTCCAGATCGGCGGGGGTGACGTTGCGGATGACGGTGTTCATGGCAGCTCGGAATCAGCGTGGGAAAGGCTGGGGATGATAAATCAGCCGCCGTGGGACATCGAGAGACGAATCGGCTGATCCGCCTCTCGCTGCAGGTGTCATGCCTTGATTGGCAGCCAGATTTCCAGCTTTCCGGTGTTGAGCCTGGGGTTGAAGTCTTCACTGTAGCGCTCGAATTCCGGGGCAGCCAGCAACTCATGCCCGGACTGTGGCAACCATGTGCCATGGATGTATTGGAAGGTTTGCGGCAATGTGGCCAGCGGTCCTTGATGTTCGAACACGACGTACTGCTGGGGCTGAATCTCTACCCAGCGGTACGTATCCGGCAAATCGTCGAGTTTGCTGATCTCGACCCCCGCGATGTAATCGAAGCCGCCCTTGCCGTCGAAATTACAGCAGACGCCGTAAGTCACTTCGTCTTTTTGCCCCGGAATGTTCCCAATGTGGGGCTCGAGTTTTTCCCAGAGATCGGGAATGTCTTTAGTGGTCTCTTGGGTAAATCGTCCGCCAAGCCCTGCGATCAGCAGGAAGTGTCCGTGTTCAAAGCGCGGTTCCGTCACTTCGACGCGTGTTTGCTCATCCATGGCTCGACTCCTGAAACGAAAAAATGGGTTCGGCTGGGAGTATAGAAGCCAAACCCGATTCGCCCAATTACAGTGCGTGCAATTGCTCGACGGCAGCGGCGCCAACGAACTCGTTATAGCCAGATAGAATCACGTAGACCGCGAAATAGCAGAAAATCGCCGCCGATGCCATGTAGGAGTAACGCAGCAATTTGTCGCCGAGCAACTTGCCGCCGTGGCTCGCGGCAAAGCACAGCCCGACGCACCAGAGAATCCCCGCGCAGAGAAAACCGCCGAGAAACAGCGCCGAACTGAGGGCGCCACCGCCACCGGAACGGGCGATCAGCGTACCGCCCACAGCGGCGAACCAGAGAATCGCACTGGGCGACGACATGGCCAGGAAAATCCCGCGAAAGAACTCCTTGCGATGGGAGTTGTGGCCCACCTCGGCGGTCTCGGCCAACAGCGCCTCATGGTGGATCGCCGAATAAATCATCTTCGCCGCGAAGTACACCAGCAGCGCCGAGCCACCGATCCACAACACCCAACGCACGGTTTCGTACTGCAGCAACACGGTCATGCCGGCCAGCGCCAGCACCGCGTAGATCAGGTCGCCGACGCAGGTCCCGAGGCCCAGGGCAAAGCCCTGGAAGTAGCCGCGCTGCATGGCCAGGGTGATCATCGCGATGTTGGCCACGCCGATATCCAGGCACAGCGAGAGGCTCAGCAAGAAGCCGCTGGTAAATTCCATCGAACCTTTTCCTTCGGACAAATTTTTTACATTGAGGCTGGACAGTCTGCCACAGCTGCCCTTACATTCCGCCACAGGTCACCGCAGTGACCAGCGTCGCTCGGACGGTTCCGGGCGCTTACGTTATCCGAGGCAACAATGGCCGAACAAGGTTCGCCGCGCCGCTTTGCGCGCATAGATCGACTCCCCCCTTACGTTTTCAACATCACTGCCGAGCTGAAGATGGCCGCCCGTCGTCGTGGCGAAGACATCATCGACTTGAGCATGGGTAACCCCGACGGCGCCACGCCGCCGCACATTGTCGAAAAACTCGTCACGGTGGCCCAGCGCGAAGACACCCACGGTTACTCCACCTCCAAGGGTATTCCGCGCCTGCGCCGGGCGATTTCCAACTGGTACAAGGACCGCTACGAGGTCGACATCGACCCGGAAAGCGAAGCCATCGTCACCATTGGTTCCAAGGAAGGCCTGGCACACTTGATGCTGGCGACCCTGGATCAGGGCGACACCGTACTGGTGCCGAACCCGAGCTACCCGATTCACATCTACGGCGCGGTGATTGCCGGCGCCCAGGTGCGCTCGGTGCCACTGGTGCCGGGGGTGGATTTCTTCGCTGAACTGGAACGGGCGATTCGCGGCTCGATTCCGAAACCAAAGATGATGATCCTCGGTTTCCCGTCCAACCCCACCGCGCAGTGTGTGGAACTGGACTTCTTCGAACGGGTCATTGCCCTCGCCAAGCAGTACGACGTGCTGGTGGTGCACGACCTGGCCTACGCTGACATCGTCTACGACGGCTGGAAAGCCCCGTCGATCATGCAAGTGCCAGGGGCCAAGGACATTGCGGTGGAATTTTTCACCCTGTCCAAGAGCTACAACATGGCCGGCTGGCGCATTGGCTTCATGGTCGGCAACCCGGAACTGGTCAACGCCCTGGCGCGGATCAAGAGCTACCACGACTACGGCACCTTCACCCCGCTGCAAGTGGCGGCGATTGCCGCGCTGGAAGGCGATCAGCAATGCGTGCGCGACATCGCCGAGCAGTACCGGCAGCGACGCAATGTGCTGGTCAAGGGCCTGCATGAACTGGGCTGGATGGTGGAAAACCCGAAAGCCTCGATGTACGTCTGGGCGAAGATTCCCGAGGCTTATGCGCACCTGGGCTCGCTGGAGTTTGCCAAGAAACTGCTGTCCGAGGCCAAGGTGTGTGTCTCGCCGGGCGTCGGGTTTGGCGAGTATGGCGATGATCACGTGCGCTTTGCCCTGATCGAAAACCAGGACCGGATTCGCCAGGCCGTACGCGGGATTCGCGGGATGTTCAGGGCGGATGGGTTAATCAGCAAATAAACACCCTGTAGGAGCTGCCGAAGGCTGCGATCTTTTGATCTTGTTTTTTAAAAGCAAAATMAAAAGATCGCAGCCTTCGGCAGCTCCTACAGTGATTCACCCACAAAAAAACCGCATCGCTGCGGTTTTTTTGTGTCTTGCGTTTGAATCAGACGAACAACGACAACAACAGAATAAAGCCCAGGCCGACCACGGAGAGGATGGTCTCCATCGCCGTCCAGGTCTTGAAGGTTTCCGCCACGGTCATGTTGAAGTACTGCTTCACCAGCCAGAAACCGGCGTCGTTGACGTGGGACAGGATCAACGAACCTGCACCAGTGGCCAGCACCAGCAACTCACGGTTCACACCCGGAATCATCCCCACCACCGGCACTACGATACCGGCACCGGTAATGGTCGCCACGGTCGCCGAACCGGTCGCGATACGAATCACCGCTGCCACCAGCCAGGCCAGCAGGATCGGCGATATCTGTGCAGCCACCGCCATGTGACCGATCACATCACCTACACCACTGGTTACCAGCATCTGCTTGAAGCCACCACCGGCACCGATGATCAGGATGATCGCGGCGGTCGGTGCAAGGCTCGCATCCAGCCATTTGAGCATCTGTTGCGAACCGATGCCCTGCTTGTAGCCGAAGGTGTACAGCGACAGCAGCAACGCCAGCAGGAGGGCCGAGATCGGGTGACCGATCAGGTCCATGAAAGTGCGGAAGAAGTTGCCGTCCGGCAGCACCACATCGGCAAAGGTCTTGAGCAACATCAGGAACACGGGTGACAGCACAGTGATCAGGGTAATGCCGAAGCTAGGCAGATCGCCTGCATCCTCATCGCGCACCAGTTGATCCACCAGTTCCTGATTCGGATGACCGGGAATGTGCTTGGCAATGAACGTACCGAAGATCGGGCCAGCGATGATGGCGGTTGGCAGCGCAACGATCAGGCCGTACAGAATGGTTTTGCCGATGTCGGCACCGAACACACCGATGGCCAGCAGCGGACCCGGGTGCGGTGGCACCAGGCCGTGCACGGCGGACAGACCGGCCAGCAACGGGATACCGATCTTGATGATCGACACGCCGGTGCGGCGGGCCACGATGAACACCAACGGGATCAGCAGCACGAAGCCGATCTCGAAGAACAGCGGAATACCGACCAGGAACGCAGCGAACATCATCGCCCACTGCACCTTGTCCTTGCCGAAGGCGCGGATCAATGTCTGCGCAATCTGATCCGCACCACCCGATTCGGCCATCATTTTGCCGAGCATCGTGCCCAGCGCGAGGATGATGCCGACAAAGCCAAGCACGCCACCGAAGCCGTCCTGGAACGCCTTGATGATGGTGCCGATCGGCATGCCGGAGGTCAGCCCGAGGAAAGCGGCGGCAATGATCAGGGCAATGAACGGGTGCAACTTGAACTTGGTAATCAGGACGATAAGCCCGATCACCGTGACCACTGCATCGAGCAGCAGGAACGTCTCGTGGGACATGCCAAACATTAGGGGTGTCTCCTGGTTGTTGTTGTTATTAAAGCGGGAAATTCGAAAGCCATAAGGACAGCGCTATCTCTGCAAGCAAAATTAACCGGCACGCTTCAAGCCATGCTCAAGCCACCAGTGGTGAGCCTGAACGGCCAGTTCATCGACGCTATGGGTCGAAGCATCCAGCGCCAGGGTCAACGGCTCGCCGACGGGCGATTCGAGGGTGGCGAACTGGCTGTCGATCAGGGTCGACGGCATGAAGTGGCCTGGCCGATGGGAGACGCGGTCGGTGGCCACTTCGGGGGTCAGTTCAAGGAACACGAAGCCCAGGCCCGGCAAGGCACTGCGCAAACGTTCGCGATAGATGTGTTTGAGCGCCGAACACGTCAGCACCGGGCGCTGGCCCTTGGCGTCGACACGGCGCAGTTCATCGCACAGGCTGTCGAGCCAGCCGGCGCGGTCTTCATCGTTCAGGGGGATCCCCGCGCTCATCTTTTCGATATTGGCGGCAGGGTGGAAAGAGTCGCCTTCAATGGCCGTGGCGCCGCTCAAATGGCACAGGGCCTCGCTGACGCACGTCTTGCCGCAACCGGCAACGCCCATGATGACCAGGGCGGTGATGGGATGATTCATGTAACACCTCAGCGCGCAGACAGCGCTACCTTTGCCAGTTATGACACTAGATCAAAAGCAGAAGTTGCCGACGCCTTTCTTGTCATTTTATGGGTTGCAGCAGGTTAGGTCCCGACACCAAAAAGCGAGGATCAGGCGAACCCTCGCTCACGCATTTGCAGCTGCATCGAGACAGCGCTACCTTAGTGCCTTGAATTTTGTTTGGCAAGCCGTCGATGAACACAACCAAGAACGATAAAAATACCCGCACCACTGGCCGCCCTACCCTGAACGAAGTTGCCCGACTGGCCGGCGTCAGCCCGATCACCGCCTCCCGCGCCCTGCGGGGCGTCAGCACCGTGGCCACTGAACTGGTGGAAAAGGTGCAGAAAGCGGCGCTGGAACTCAACTATGTGGTCAACCCTGCCGCCCGTGCTCTGGCCTCGGCCCAGAGCCAGTCGGTGGTGGTATTGGTGCCGTCGCTGTCCAACCTGCTGTTCATCGACACCCTGGAAGCCATTCATCGGGTCTTGCGCCCCAAGGGCTTCGAAGTGCTGATCGGCAACTTCCACTACTCCCGCGATGAAGAAGAAAACCTGCTGCGAAATTACATGGCCTATCAACCCCGAGGCCTGCTGCTGACCGGTTTCGATCGCACCGAAAGTTCGCGGCGGATGATCGAAGCCAGCAACATTCCTTGCGTGTACATGATGGAGCTGGACAGTGCGGCCGGGCTCAATTGCGTCGGCTTCTCGCAACTGGCCGCCGGTGAAACCGCGGCCGAGCATTTGTTGTCCCGGGGTCGCAAACGTCTGGCCTACATCGGCGCGCAACTCGACCAGCGCACCTTGCTCCGTGGCGAAGGCTTCCGCAAAGCCCTGCAAAAGGCCGGTTTGTATGACCCGGACCTGGAAGTGCTGACGCCCCGCTCATCCTCCGTCGGCCTCGGCGGCGAACTGTTCCTGCAACTGCTGGCCAGTCATCCGGATGTCGATGCGATCTTCTTCGGTAACGACGACCTGGCCCAGGGCGCCTTGCTTGAAGCCATGCGACACGGAATCAAGATCCCCGAGCAAGTGGCGATCCTCGGCTTCAACGACTTGCCCATGTCCGAACACATGGTTCCGCGCCTGAGCAGCATCAACACCCCACGCGAAGCCATCGGCCGCCGCGCGGCGGAGCAGATGCTGACGCTGATGGCCGGCAACACCGTGGCCAAACCGGTGCAGGACATGGGGTTTGAGTTGAAGGTGCGCGAGAGTACTTAAAGACACGTTCGGCGACACGGTTCAAGGAGTTTGCCGTGTCTGCCGTGTCGGGATCAGTTCCCATAAGAACGGGTCACAGTTTTGGCTGCAGGATCACGGCAACCAACCCAGAAAGACGAACCATCCGTAATTGATGGGAACCAATACAACATACGTAATGAATGCAAGCGCAAGACTCAATCGTAACGCTGCCATGAAAGGGATTCTTCCCATTTCAATAGCGAGAACAATCGGAGAGGCTTGGTAAGGCAGGAGCGGTGTTGAAAACCCGATGACCTGAATCATTAGAACACTAAGTAACGGCAGTCCGGATGCGGTGGCTAACGACTGTGCCAAGGGAGTAAATAGCGCTGGTACTCCGTTCGCTGTAACCACAAAATTTAGCAGCGTGGAAAGACCTACGATTGAGGTGTAGCTGCCGAACGGTGAAGCCGGATCCAACGGTGCGAGGGTAAGTACTTCATTACCAATTAATGTTCCAAGTCCGCTTTGTCCTACAAGTGCGGCGAGTCCGAGGATTGCTGCGACATAGACTGCCGTCCGATGGTTTACCTCTTGACCAAACTCTTCACTGGATACAAAGCCGACTTGTGGAAGGAGGCATACGCAAGCTGCCACGAGACCGACCCATGCAGGGGAAATGCCGTGTAAGGAGTCAGTAAGCCAGAGTCCCAGAGTCATCAAAAGAAGGATACCCAACCTCTTTTCCTTAGGACTCAAAGGGCGAGCAGGTTCCACCTCTGTGCTTTTTCCCGCTTTATCTGGAAACAACCAGACGATACATGCACATAGTGCAAGCCCCTTGAGAATGCCAAGTACGGGTGCATGCAATATCAAATAGGGCAGATAGGATAACTGCAACCCGTACGTGGTATCGATGGCCCCCGCCATGACAAGATTTGGAACGTTCGCCGGCAGAATGGATGCCGAAAGCTGGAAGGTTCCAAAGCCGACAGCAAGTGAAAGACCAATACGCCCTGGACTTTTCTCCCTGAAACCCACTCGATCAGCAAGCGCCAGGACAATCGGCATCAGTAGCGCAATACGCCCCATATTGGAAGGCATAACAAAAGCGAGCGCGTAAGTGAGGCCGACAATTCCAAGGACCATTTGTGGATATGATCTGGAAAGATGAACCGCGAGCACCCTCGCACATCGAGAAGCCAATCCTGTCTTGCGGATAGCGATTCCAATGACATAGCCACTGATAACGAGCCAGAATGCGGCGGAGGTAAACCCAGAGAAAATCAAGGAAGCAGGAGCGACATGGAGGATCATCGCGGTCGCGAAGAACATAAGTGCAGTCAAGTACTCAGGAAGTCTACGTGTTGCCCATAACGCGATTGTCACAGTTACCAAACCGGCCACTGTTATGAGTTGAACATCCATATCACTTTCCTATGTTCCGAGGACTCGGTTTACATCTTGAACTTTCTCAGTTCCTGAGGCCCGACTTCATAGCTGGGTTTATAACAAGTCCAAGGCAAGATACCGGCTGGTCTGAACGATTTTTTCGCGCTCCTCGAAACTCGTCAATTGTGCTGCCATGGCGCTGCTATCCCCTGTGCGTTTGATCTCAGTCAGAACGACTTGCATCGCGTGTATTGCAGCGCGCTGCATATCCGAAGGAATAATGACGAGCTGGTAGCCAAGAGAGGACAGTTCTTCAATGGGCATTAAGGGAGTCTTGCCACCGTAGAACATATTCATCAGTTTTGGCCCTGGGATGCGCCGGGCAATCGTGCGAATTTGATCCAGTGTCTCCGGGGCTTCTACGAAAATCATGTCTGCACCTGCCTTCACATACTGCTCGGCTCGGCTTAACGCAGACTCAAAACCTTCTGTCGCAATTGCATCGGTACGGGCAATAATCATGCAGTCCTGATCGATCAGCGTATGGCGTGCAATCCGAATTTTTAGGCACATCTCGCTTACATCTATTAATTTTTTGTTGTCCAGATGGCCGCAGCGCTTGGGAAACGATTGATCCTCAAGGTGGAAGGCGGCGACACCGGCACGCTCAAGAGCTCGAACCGTGCGCTGAACATTGGCTGATCCCCCAAATCCCGTATCGGCGTCTGCAATCACTGGCAAGCCACTTGCTTCAACAATTTTCTCGATCCGTTCTAATACTTCGCTGAAGCTCAGTAGACCGATGTCCGGGTATCCAGCAGCACGCGCAATCGCACCACCGCTGGCATAGACCGCGTCGAAACCCGCCATGGCAACCAGTCGAGCGGATATACCGTCATAAGCGCCTGGTGCTATCACAGGAGAACCTGAGGATAGTTTTTCACGCAGATATCGAGTTGGTTTCATATGAAGCTCTCCTAATTCTCGGACCGTAAACGTTCTGACCGAAGCACTGACGGTATTTTTGACGCAGAAGAAGCATGGCGGCAGACAAATAAAATGTCTAATATTTAGAAAATACAGAATTAGTATCTTTGGAGTCCTAATTGGAACTCAGGCATCTACGTTATTTCGTAGTCACGGCCCAAGCGGAGAATTTCACACGAGCCGCCGAACAACTTGGGATCGCCCAACCCCCGCTTGGACAGCAAATACGTGATTTGGAGGATGAAATTGGTACGCCGCTTTTTCACCGGGTAGGACGCGGCGTCATACTCAGTGATGCTGGCAGGGTATTTCTGGTCTCGGCACAAGATATTCTTGCGCGTGCCGAGGACGCCCAAAAAAATGCGCGGCGCGCTGCACGAGGAGAGATCGGCTCGTTGAACCTGGGGTTCACCGAATCCGCTTCGTTCAATGATACCGTCACCGGTTTGATCAGCCGTTACCAGCGACAACACCCCAAGGTGGAGGTAAACCTTGAGGAGAACGATAGCGAATCTCTTATTTCCAGGCTCGGCCGTGGAGAAATTGACGCTGCGTTTGTCAGGCCTCCGTTTGCTATGGGCGGCGACATTGACTTCATCACCTTATCCGAAGAACCACTTATTGTTGTCCTGCCTGACGGCCACCCATTAACGTCACGCAAGCGTCTGTCGCTTGCTGATTTACGGCAGGAGAATTTCATCCTGTATTCACGCAAATCCGGTTATGGGCTGAGTGCGGATATCGTGGCCGCTTGCCGGCAATCCGGGTTCAATCCGACCATCCGTCAGCAGGCCCCCCAACTATCTTCCGCTGTAAACCTGGTATCTGCCGGGATGGGTATTGCGGTAGTACCCGCATCGATGCAACGAATTCAACGCGCTGACCTGCACTACAGAGCACTTCAGCTTGATTGGCCGAAGGCGATACTTGGATTGGCCACGCGAAAATCGAATCAGTCAACTGTAGTCAAAGACCTGATCAGTTCGACGAGAATCGAAACTCCGTAGTTGATCCTCCGGATACAGACCATATTATTCCCGGGCTGCAACTGCCTGCCCAAGACCCGCAACGCGAAAAAAATATGGGGTTTAAGTTGAAGGTTCTCCAGAGCACCTGAATCAACACTGTCCATTGTGGCCAGCATTATGATCTGTGCGATCGCCAGCGCCGTATTGCGCTGACTGCCTTCCAGAAAAGCAGCAAAGTCATTGGTCATGACGCTCGCCGAGGCCAACGATTCGCAGGCGTGCGCCAACAGAGTTTCGTTATTGATACCGGGTGAGATGGAGAACATTGGGCTGGGATTGCGTGGGGGGTTCGGCGTGGGTTTGAACATGGTGATGCTCCTAGAGTAATGGAGCTGCCACGTCTCGCTGCGATACGAAGGGTGGCAGCTGTACGCGGGTCGCAGACCGGGACTCTAGAACCCGGTAGACCCGAAGGTCTCCCACGCACAGCCGCCATAACGTGAACTGCCAGGCACAAAATCACCTGATCACGAACGGTGGACGCCATGCGTCTAGAGATACCCGGGCTGCGAAACCCGATCGCTGAATTTGCAGCGACGCGGAACGATAGAGTCCGGATACCAGGCGCACAAGCCGGCGGATTCTGGCGTAGTTGTAGGCAATGACGCAATAAATCGTAGGCAGCGGAAACCTGTCGAAACGCCTTTCCTACAGACCACTCCTACAATTACACCTACGCCTTTCGCGATGGAGTAGCTCAAATGGAACACACATTGAAGATTCTCGGCAAAGCCTCGTCCATCAACGTCCGAAAAGTCCTGTGGACCTGTGAGGAGCTGGGCATAACCTACGAACGCGAGGACTGGGGCAGTGGCTTCGCGTCCACCCACAGCCCCGAGTTCCTGCGCTTCAATCCCAACGCACAGGTGCCGGTGATCATCGATGAAGCCGGCGTGTTGTGGGAATCCAATACCATCTGCCGCTATCTGGCCGGCAAACACCAACACCACCACGAGCTGCTGCCTGGCGAACCCGCGGCACGCGCCCGGGTGGAACAGTGGATGGACTGGCAAGCCACCGAGCTCAATCCATCGTGGAGTTATGCGTTCATGGCACTGGTGCGCAAGGACCCGGAGTTCCAGGACGCGCATCGCATCGACGTCGGCATCCGCGGCTGGAACCAGAAGATGGGCATCCTCGAACATCAACTCGCGACCACCAAGGCGTATGTCGCCGGACCACAGTTTACTCTCGCCGACGTTGTCATCGGTTTGTCGGTCAATCGCTGGCTGATGACGCCGATCGACCGTCCCGACTACCCCGCCGTCGATGAATATTTCAAACGCCTGGCGCAACACCCCGGTTTCCTGAAGCATTGCTGCAATGGCTTGCCTTGAATGGCCGCAGGTTGCCGCCTGGATCGCCACACAGCGAGGCAACCTTGGGCTTTCAAGGCCACTAGTCGGCCAGCATTGAGGACAAAATCGGTTCAGCAGCTTGTCGGGGGTTACCGTCCGTCGAGCATGTCCAGCAGCGCCTGCACCGCCGCCGACGGTGGTTTGTTCGCCGCGACCACCAAGGCAAACTCGCGCTCGATCCGCGGCAACACCGGTACGACGCGCAAACCTTGCCGATTGCCCGGCAGCGTCATCTCCGGCACCAGGCTCACGCCGAGGTTTTCCCGCACCAGGGTGAACGCACTGCTCCACTCACGGACCTCGACGCGCACATCCTGCAGTTGCAGCCCCGCATCGGCAGCCAGGCTTCGCGCATTGGTCGAACAACCGCCCGTGGCCAGTACAAAAGGTTGCGTCACCAACTCTTCGAGGCAGACGCCTTCTTCATGGGAACGCCGCGCCAGCGGATGGCCCCCGGGCAATACCGCCATCCAGGCATCGCGTCCCAAAGGACTGGCCTTGCGCTCGGCAGACGGATTGAGCACCACGCCGACATCCACCAGCCCCGCGCCGAGCAGGGTTTCCACTTCGTCATCGCTGACTTCCAGGGCGACCACCTCGATGCCGGGGTAAAGCCGGTTGAACTGACGCAGCAACGGCGGCAGAAAGGTCGCCAGTACCATGGGAAAACTGGCCAGGCGAATCGTCCCGCGTTCAACACCTTTTGCGGCCTCGACGGTGCTGCGAATGGCCTGCAGCGCGCCGAGCATGGTCCGTGCCTGCTCGATGACCGGCAGGCCGATGGCTGTCGGCAATGTCTGGCGGTTTTCCCGGGTGAACAATTGAACACCGAGGTTTTCCTCGATCAATGCCAGGGCCTGGCTGGCGCCTGACTGGGTCATGCCGACCCGTTCGGCGGCCCGGGTGATGTTGCCGGTGTCTGCCACGGCCACCACCATTCGCCAGTGCATCAGGTTCATCATGGCAGTAGCTTTCCTTATGGTAGTTTTCTGAAAGATTAATTTTACCGGGGGCACTGGGCACTATGACACTGGCGTAAATCCACATCCAGAGCCCGTCCCATGAAGCTGTATTACGCCCCACAAGCCTGCTCGCTGGCGCCGCATATCGTGCTGCGTGAACTGGAACTGCCTTTCCAATTGATCCGTGTCGACAACATCAGCAAAACCACGGCCGACGGCGACGACTTTCTCGCCATCAACCCCAAGGGTTACGTCGCGGCCTTGCAACTGGATAACGGCGAAGTGCTGACCGAAGGGCCGGCGATTCTGCAATACCTGGCTGATCTACAGCCGCAAGCGAAACTGGCCGCAGCGCAGGGGACATTCGAGCGAGTACGGTTGCAGGAATGCCTGAACTTCATCTCGACGGAGATTCATGGCGGGCTCGGTTGGCTGTTTAACGCACGGTTTCCGGATGAAGTGAAAGCGTTGATCAAGGAGAAACTGTTCAAGCGTTTGGCCGTGTTGAACCAGACGTTGGAGCGGCAGGATTACTTGATGGCGGGCGGGTTCAGCATTGCTGATGCGTATTTGTTTACGGTGCTGCGTTGGGCTCGGTTGTTCGACATTGAATTGAATGAATGGCCGGCGTTGGCAAGGTTTCAAGCCAGGGTGGATCAGCGGCCGGCGGTGAAAGCGGCACTGGTCGCCGAGTTGGCGTAAGGCTTCAAATCGCATCGCGAGCAAGCTCGCGATGGCTACCTTCCAGACACTACAAAACTACAAGCTGGCACTCACCTTGGTGGCCACCTCCCCCGGCACCCAGCCCTTCCACACCTGCGGCTGCTCACGCAAAAACGCTTCGGCGACTTCGCGGGGTTTCTGCCGCTTTTCACTCATCTGGCCCAAGGTCTGGTTCAACAGATCGATCGGCAAATCGACCTTTTCAAAGAACGTCACCAGGTCCGGGTATTGCGCCTTGAACGGTGCCGATACGCCGATGGCCAGGCTCGCCGGCATCGAGCGCGTGCCTTTGGGGTTCGGGTTGTTGGCGTCGGCCAGGGTTTTCCAGGCTTCGGCATCGAACGGCGGTTCGTCGAGTTTCACCAGTTTGAAACGCCCCAACAGCGGTGTCGGCGACCAGTAGTAGAAGAGCACAGGTTTGCCACGACGGATCGACGACGCCACCTCGGCATCCAGTGCGGCACCGGACCCGGTGCGGAAGTTGACGTAGCTGGTAGTCAGGTCATAGGCCTTGAGTTTCTGGCTGTTGACGATTTCCGAGGTCCAGCCGGTCGGGCTGTTGAGGAAACGTCCGCGGCTCGGGTCTTCGGGGTCGCGGAACACGTCCTTGTATTTCGCCAGGTCAGCAACGGATTTCAACTCCGGGGCCAAGGGCTTGATGCCGCGCTCGGGATCGCCCTTGATCACGTACTCCGGCACCCACCAGCCTTCAGTGGCGCCTTTGACCGTATCGCCGAGGCCAAACACCTTGCCCTCCGCGGCAGCCTTGACCCAGGCAGGACTGCGTCCGGCCCACTCTTCACCGATGACCTGGATATCGTTTTTCGCCAGCGCCGCTTCAAGGCTGACGGTGCTGCCCGGCAGCGTATCGGTCGGGTAGCCGTAACCTTTTTCAACGATCAGGCGCAGGATTTCGGTGATGAAACTGCCGCTTTCCCAGGTGATGTCGCCAAAGTGGATAGGCGCGGCTTTTTCCGTGGCCGAGGCCGGGTGGGACAACAGGCTCAGGGCCAGCAACGAACTGCCGAGCAGGGTTTTGATCGATCTCATGCGGACCTCTTGTTCTGGAGTGGACGGTTCAGGGATTGGTTGGCGCTGTGCCGGTCGCACAGGGCCTGGGAACGGGTCATGTAGTCGCTGACTGAACGCAACGAGATGCCCAGCGCAGCGGCAATTTGCGGATAGGTCAGGCCGTCGATCCGCGACAGCAGGAAGGTCGAACGCACTTTGCCTGGCAGCCGCTGAAGACTGCGATCCACACGGGTCAGGGTCTGGGACATCTGAGCCAGTGCCTCCGGCGATTCGGCGTGTATCGGCTCGGCCTGTTGCAGTTGCTGAAGATACTGGCGCTCCAGATCACCTCGACGCCAACGCTGATAGAGCAGGCGCCGGGCGATGGTGGTGAGCAAGGCACGGGGTTCACGGATGGCCGTCAGGCCAGGGGCCTGGAGCAATTGCACGAAGGTTTCGCAGGCAATGTCTTCGACAGCGGCGGCATCGTTCAGAGACTGACGCAGGCGCGTGCAGAGCCAGTGGTAGTGAGCACGGAACAATCCGTCCACGTGTTTGCGATGAAGAATATCGGCGCCGGACATAGGGGCTCCTGGGTTAGGGGTCGCTGAATGTCCGGTGGTCCGGTGAGGCGAATCCTAGCAAGGAGCCTTATTCATTAATAATACTTAAAACTTATTTTTATATTCGTTTATAGAATTAAACAAAGGTGTGCCTGATAGGCCGCTTTCGTCGGAACACCGCCCGGAGCAAGCTCGCTCCTACAGCGAAAATGGACCTATCACCTCAATCGTCCATAACCCAATGTTTCGGCCTCACGTTGATAATCGAGCACAACCTGATAGTCGATTTCGCTGGCGGGCAGTACCTCCGGTAAACCGAGGGTTTGGGCAACGTCCGGCAACTCGCGCAACGCCAGGTTCATCACCCGCAAGAGCTCAACGGCCTGCTCATCGCTGACCGTCGCGGCGGTAATGAACGGTAAGGCAGGACTGAGCGCACTGCGGGCAATCACGCGCAAACCGGCCACTTCCTCTGCAGCGTGGCGCGCCAGATAGGCAAAGGTCACGCTGTCGATGGCCGCCAGATCGGCAAGGTCTTCGCGTAACCAGCGCAGGCTTTCGCGATGACTACCGCTGATTCCGACCTGAGCAAAAAACCGCCCGTCACGTTGCAGCGGCGCCAACCGGTGGCGCAGCAAATTCATGCCGCTGTTGGAGTCCTGGCCATTGATCACGCCTCGGCTGCCGCGAAAATCCGCCAGGGTTGGCCGTGCATCATCAAGGCGTCCCAGAATCAGGCTGCAATGATTGCCGCCACTGCTGTCCGGCAGTTCGTAACGAGGGCGGCCCAGCACCCGGACCTTGCCGCGCAATGCCGTCATCAGCGGATAGCCGCAGGTTTGTGTGAGCAGCAAGTGCGGCGACAGCCACAGGTCCAGCAGTGACAGGCCTTCGGCATCACGGCGGGTTTCGCCCAGGTGCTCGAGGACTCGCGCCAGCCAGCGTTCGTTGGCCTGGTGGATGGGTTCGGGGGCGGTGTACATCAGCAGTTCGGCGATGTGTTGGGTCATCGAAATGTTCCAGAGCAGCGTGAATCCAATGTGGGAGCGGGCTTGCTCGCGAAAGCGTTCTGCCTGGCAACATTGATGCTGGGTGTGCCGGCCTCTTCGCGGGCAAGCCCGCTCCTACAGGGCTCGTTGGTGATCAGGCATCAGTAAAACGGATGCCTCGGGCTGTCGATGGCCTTCACTCCATGTTCACGCCACAACTGCCCATAACCCCGCACCAGAAACCCGCCGCTACGCACCAGCCATTGCTCGCGGCGGGCCCGGTAAGCGCGGGGCAAGTCGTACCAGGGCAACCCCGGCAACTCGTGATGCACCAGATGAAAATTGAGGTTCAGGAACAGCCAGCGCCACGGCCACGCCGCTTCATTGAGCACCGTGCGTTGCTCCGGCGACGCGTGAGGTCGATGTTCATAGTAGGAGCGAATCATGGCGATCGACAGCGCCGGCACACTGATCAAAAACAGGTAATGCCAAACCGGCAATACGCTGAGGTTCGCGATGAACAGCAGCATCAACCCGGTCATCGAGCCGTGACTCAACCACATCAGCCAGGCCTGGCGCTCGCCCGCTCTCAGACGTTGCAGCTCTTCACGGGCCAACGCCAGCAAGGCCAACGGTGCACCCAGGGCAAAGCGGCCGAGCACGGTTTTGTTCAGCCGGTGCAGGCTGCGCACCGGCAGTGAACTGCCCTGCCACTGTTCGGCGCTCAGGTAACGGCTTTCCGGGTCGCGACCGGGGATAGTCAGGTCCTCGTCGCGGTGATGCAGCAAATGGCTATCGCGATACAGGGTGTACGGATACCAGACGGCAAACGGCGCATAGCCAAAGATTTTGTTCAGGGTTGGCCAGCGCGTGGGATGACCGTGCAGCAGTTCGTGTTGCACGGATAACCACAGCACCAGCAACGGAATCAACCACAGGGTGCTCCACCACAATCCCAGCCGATGGCTGTTCAATACAATGCCAAACCAGCCGCCATACACACCGACCAACAGACACCAGGTCGGCCATTCGGTGCGCGCGGTGAAGCGTCGACGCAGGGTTTCGATTTCTTCTTGGTGGGCGCTATCAAAGTAGTGGGGCATGGCGTTGCTCAGATCGGGGACCAGTCCCCTTCTGTGCAATGGCCTTGGGAAATCCTGCAGATTAATTTCTGGAGGATCGCTCCCATGTTGCATGGGAGCGATCAATCAACGCGGAATCAGTGACCGAACACGCCGACCTTCTTGGCTTTCTTGTCCGCACGCTTTTCAATGGCGGTTTTCACCGGTTTCTTTTTCGCCGATTTCTTTGAATCCATACCTTTGGACATGATGCGTACTCCACTCACAGGGATGTGAGATCAGGTATACACCTATCCCGGCGCGCGCGTTCTTTTATAATCGCCCGCTTTGCATACCGACAGTCCGAGACCATGCCCGATACCCAATTCACCCTGCTCGACGAGCCGTTATGGCCATTGATAAACAAGTTCTACCGCGCTCACCAGTCGTCGATGAAAGCCGTGCGCGACGCGCAGCTGTGGGTGGCCCGGCGTGAGCGGATTGTTGCCGCGCTGTGTTTGCGTCCGGTGTCCGGTGGGCATTGGCTGACCGGGTTGTTTGTCGATCCGGGGTGTCGCGAACAAGGGATTGCCGCCGGGTTGATTGCGGCCGCGGTAAAGGATTGCGAACTGCCGGTGTGGTTGTTCTGTCATCCGGATTTGCGCGGGTTTTATGAGGGTCGCGGGTTTACGTTCGATCCGCCGATGCCTTACGCAATGGTAGAACGCTTGAGCCGATATGCGCGCAGCAAGCCGATGATTGCGATGGGGTCGGAGCCAAACGTTTAACTTACTCAAGCCAGTTGGAGATCCAATGTGGGAGCGGCGGTGGCTTTAGTCGTCCGCGATGGGATCCAGATCCGGGAACATCACCTCGGTGAAGCCGAACTTGCTGAAGTCGGTAATGCGCGACGGGTACAGGCGGCCGATCAGGTGATCACACTCATGTTGCACCACCCGTGCGTGGAACCCTGAGGCAATGCGTACGATAGGCTCGCCCTTGGGGTCGACGCCGTCGTAGCGAATCTGTTGGTAACGCTGCACCGCGCCGCGCAGGCCCGGTACGGACAAACAGCCTTCGAAACCCTCTTCCAGGATCGGACTCAGTGGTGTGATCAACGGGTTGATCAGGATCGTCTGCGGTACGGCCTCCGCATCCGGATAACGCTCACTGTGCTCGAAACCGAAGATCACCAGTTGCAGGTCAACACCGATCTGCGGAGCCGCGAGGCCAACGCCCCCCACACTTTCCATGGTCTGGAACATGTCATCGATCAGTTGCCACAACTCGGGGCTGTCGAACATCTCGGCTGGCACTGGCGGGGCAATGCGCAGCAGGCGCTCATCGCCCATTTTCAGAATTTCACGAATCATGATCAGGTTTCATCCATGGTCGGTTTATGTGAGTGGTCGCGCCCCAGTCCCGACACGTGGTGCTTTTCCTCATGGACGGGACCGTGCTCGCCAGCCACTTTTTCGCCAGGGTCCTTGCCCTCTCGCGACATGTGCTCGATCACCGCGTTCATCTCCGCGCCCAGCAGCAGTACCGCGGCGGAAATGTAGAAGTACAGCAACAGCACGATGATCGCACCGATACTGCCATACATGGCGTTGTAGTTGGCGAACTCCTTGACGTACAAACCGAAGCCCAGGGAAGCGATGATCCACACCACCACCGCCAGCACTGAGCCTGGGGTGATGAAGCGGAATTCCTGTTTGACGTCGGGCATGACGTAGTAGATCAACGCCACCGCGACCATCATCAGAATCACGATCACCGGCCAGCGCGCGATGGTCCAGAGCGTGACGATGAAGTACTCAAGTCCGACTTGCGCAGCGATCCAGCTCATCACCTGCGGACCGAGCACCATCAGCGCTGCGGCGATCAGCAGCATGCCGGCAATGCCGACGGTGTAGATGACCGACAACGGAAAGCGTTTCCACAGCGGACGCCCTTCAACCACGTCGTAGGCAGCGTTCATCGCGCTCATCATCAGCCGCACGCCGGCGGAGGCGGTATACAGCGCAATCACGATACCCACCGAGAGCAAGCCACCCTTGGACTGCTGAAGCTGGTCGATCACCGGGTTGACCTGCTCCAGTGCCTGGGGCGGCAATACGAGTTCCGATTGCAGGCGCAGCCAGGAGAAAAAGTCGGGCAGGTGCAGGAAGCCGATCAGGGCAATCAGAAACAGAATGAACGGAAACAGCGAAAACAGCATTTGATAAGCCAGCGCCGAGGCATAGGTCGACATTTCGTCGGCAATGAACTCGGTGACCGTGCGCATCATCACACGGTGCAGGGGCAAGCCTCTCATGTCCGGAAAAATCATTAGCGTCTCCATTCGCCGCATACGCATTTGGGTTGAAGTCGTGGCGACTCAGGGGCCGTTTCCTTCATCAAGGTAGCCCAGTTGGCGACTTTGAAACAATTTCAGAGTGCAAGTTCAGGCTGACACAAAAACGGCCATCCGAAGATGGCCGCGTCCTGTTTTCATTCAAGGCCTGATCATGCCTTGTCGATACCTTTTTTCAGCGCATCCTTGGCCTTGCCGACTGCTTGCTGGGCCTCGCCCTTTCTTTCCTGCCTCACGCCCTCGGCACGCATTTTATCGCTGCCGGTGACCTTGCCAACACCCTGCTTGATGTTGCCGGCGGCTTCATTGGCCACGCCTTTGATTTTATCGCTTGTGCTGCTCATGGTAATTCTCCTGTGAATCGAAGGAAAAGTCGTTACACAAGGTTGACCGGGGGCTTTTGCAGGGAGTTTCATTTATTTTCACCACGACATTTCATCGTTCAGTGCAGGTTGCGCTTTATGTTTGCCGGCCAACCCCCGAGAATGCGCAACACGTTCAGGCCATGGCGCTGAAGATCCAATCCCGTAGGAATGTTATGAAACTCGATAAAAAGCAGGCCATTGCCCGCAGAAACCAGGAACTCGGCGGTGCTGTGCTTGGCGTCAACAACTGCCACTTCGCCGAACTGAACCGTAACCGTAACATCTGGTGGTTCGACCTCCCGGTGACGCGCCTTGCAATCGGTCAGTACGAGTGGATTCACCTGCTGATGCACACGCCGGACACTGACGAGCTGCTGCACCTGAAAGTGCCGACAGTGTTCCTGCGCGAGAAGCTCGAAGGCCTGGTGGTGCGCAATGAAGGCAAGCGCAAGGCTGCATTGAGCCTGGAACTGAGCGCCGACAAGGACTCCTTCCTGCAGGACATGCGCCCGACGGGCACCAACGTCAACTTTGCGCCATTCCGCCAGTAAAAAGAAAAGATCGCAGCCTTCGGCAGCTCCTACAGGTGACCGCAATCCCATGTAGGAGCTGCCGAAGGCTGCGATCTTTTGATCTTCAACAAAAAAGCCCCGCATCTGCGGGGCTTTTTTGTGTTGATTACGCGGTGGCTTTCTTCCCGTTGATCTTCTTCAGCTCTTCATCGCGCAATTCACGACGCAGGATCTTGCCGACGTTGGTGGTCGGCAGTGCATCGCGGAACTCCACGGAGCGCGGGACCTTGTAGCCAGTGACGTTGGCGCGCATGTGCTCCATCACCTGTTCCTTGGTCAGGGTCACGCCCGGCTTGGCAACGATGAAAATCTTGATCGCCTCGCCCGACTTCTCGTCCGGTACACCGATGGCCGCGCATTGCAGCACGCCCGGCAGGGTCGCCAGCACGTCTTCGAGCTCGTTCGGGTACACATTGAAACCGGACACCAGGATCATGTCTTTCTTGCGATCGACAATGCGCATGTAGCCATCGGGCTGGATCAGCGCGATGTCACCGGTCTTCAACCAGCCTTCGCTGTCGAGGATTTCATCGGTGGCTTCCTGGCGCTGCCAGTAGCCTTTCATGACCTGCGGGCCTTTCACGCACAGCTCGCCGATTTCGCCCAGCGGCTGCTCGACACCGGCATCGTTGATGACTTTGCACAGGGTCGACGGCACCGGAATGCCGATGGTGCCGACCTGGATGTGCTGGATCGGGTTCACCGTGGCCACCGGGCTGGTTTCGGTCATGCCGTAGCCTTCGCAGATGGCGCAACCGGTCACCGCTTTCCAGCGTTCGGCCGCCGCCAGTTGCAGGGCCATGCCTCCCGACAAGGTGACTTTCAGCGCGGAGAAATCCAGCTTGCGGAAGCCTTCGTTGTTGCACAGGGCCACGAACAGCGTGTTCAGGCCGACGAAGCCGCTGAACTTCCACTTCGACAATTCCTTGACCATCGCCGGCAGGTCACGCGGGTTGCTGATCAGGATGTTGTGGTTGCCCGCCAGCATCATCGCCATGCAGTGAAAGGTGAACGCATAGATGTGGTACAGCGGCAGCGGCGTGATCAGGATCTCGCAACCTTCATTGAGGTTGGAACCCATCAGCGCCTTGCACTGCAGCATGTTCGCCACCAGGTTGCGGTGGGTCAGCATCGCGCCCTTGGCCACGCCGGTGGTGCCGCCGGTGTATTGCAGTACCGCGACATCACCGCTGGCCGGGTTGGCTTCCGCCACTGGCTGGCCCAGGCCTTTGCTCAGCACGTCGTTGAACTTGACGGCCTTGGGCAAGTGATAGGCCGGCACCATCTTCTTCACATACTTGATGACGCTGTTGATCAGCAGACGCTTGAGCGGCGGCAGCAGGTCGGCGACTTCGGTGACGATCACGTGCTTGACGCCGGTTTTCGGCACCACGGTTTGGGCCAGGTGCGCCATGTTGGCCAGGCAGACCAGGGCCTTGGCACCGGAGTCGTTGAATTGGTGTTCCATTTCCCGCGCGGTGTACAGCGGGTTGGTGTTGACCACGATCAGCCCGGCGCGGATGGCCCCGAAGACGGCAACCGGGTACTGCAACACATTGGGCAGTTGCACGGCGATTCGATCGCCGGGCTGCAAGTCGGTATGCTGTTGCAGGTAAGCGGCAAACGCACCGGACAATTCGTACAGTTCACCGTAGGTGAGTGTCTTGCCCAGGTTGCTGAATGCCGGCTTGTTGGCGAAGCGTTGGCAGGATTGCTTCAACACTGCCTGAATATTCGGATACTCGTCTGGATTGATGTCGACAGCAATCCCAGCTGGGTACTTATCCTTCCAAAAGTCTTCGATCATGGAAGCCCACTCCTCAGCAACGCGAATTCAGCACCGCATTTGATGCGATTATTATTGGTGTTTGGTCATTGGTGAATCTGGCTGATAGAAGGCCGAGAAGTCACAAAGCGCGCCGAGAGTAGCAGCTTTGCCAAGGGTCGACTAGAGCCAAAAGAGGCCTCTACGGTCACATTTGTGACTCAAGACTTTCAGGCAGTCATTTTAGAGCAAAAGACCTATAAAGCCCTGTGGCCCGCTAAAACCGGGGCTAAAAGCAAAAGATCGCAGCCTTCGGCAGCTCCTGCAAGGATATGCGATCCCTGTAGGAGCTGCCGAAGGCTGCGATCTTTTGGAATCGCGCCGGCCTCTATGTCCTGCTACGCGATATCACGCAACTCCCGCCGCAGGATCTTGCCCACCGGCGTCATCGGCAGCGACTCACGCAGCACGATGTGCTTCGGTACTTTGTACGCCGTGAAGTTTTCCTTGCAGTAAGCCTTCAACTCTTCAAGGCTGACCCCTGCTTCACGGGCCACCACGAACAACTTCACCGCCTCCCCCGACCGCTCGTCGGGCACACCGATGACCGCGCAGTTGGCGACTTTCGGGTGTGCCATCACCACGTCTTCGATCTCGTTCGGGTACACGTTGAACCCCGAAACAATGATCATGTCCTTCTTGCGATCGACGATGCGCACGAAACCGTCCGGGTCGATCACCGCGATATCACCGGACTTGAACCAGCCCTCGGCATCCAGCACTTCGGCGGTGGCATCGGGTTTTTGCCAGTAGCCCTTCATGATCTGCGGGCCTTTGATGCACAACTCGCCGCGTTCTCCCAAAGGTTGCTCGACGCCGTCATCATTGATGACTTTCAGCGTGGTACCCGGCACCGGCATGCCGACCGTACCAATCCGCGATTGATCGCCGTAGGGGTTGGCGCAGGCAACCGGCGAAGTTTCGGTCAGGCCGTAACCTTCGGTGATGCGACATCCAGTCAGTTGTTCCCAACGCTCGGCAGTGGCCTTGACCAGCGCAGTACCGCCGGAGTTGGTGAGCTTGAGGCTGGAGAAGTCCAGGGTCTTGAAGTCCGGGTGATCCATCAGCGCTACGAACAGCGTGTTGAGCCCCAGCAACGCCGAGAACCGCCAGTTCTTCAGCTCCTTGATGAAGCCGCCGATGTCACGCGGGTTGGTGATCAGCACGTTGTGGTTGCCCGTCACCATCATGCACATGCAGTTCGCCGTGAAAGCATAGATGTGGTACAGCGGCAGCGGCGCGATCATCACCTCCTGGCCTTCGCGCAACAGCGGCTGGCCGTCGCTGGCCGACTGGCTGAGACAGGCCCGCGCCTGTTGCATGTTCGCCACCAGATTGCCGTGCGTCAGCATCGCACCCTTGGCCAGACCGGTGGTGCCGCCGGTGTATTGCAGCACGGCGATGTCGTCGAGGCCGACGCTCAGCGGCTTGATGCCCAGGCCACGGCCCATGTGCAATGCACTCTTGAAAGAAATGGCCTGGGGCAAGGAATAGTCCGGGACCATCTTCTTGACCTTGCTCACTACAGTGTTGACCAGCCACCCCTTGGCAGTGGGCATCAGGTCGCCCATCTTCGCTTCGATCAGGTACTGGATATCGGTGTCGGGGAGCACTTCCTGGACTTTCTGGCCGAACATATTCAGGTACACCAGTGCCCGGGCACCGGAATCCTTGAACTGGTGACGCATTTCCCGCGCGGTGTACAGCGGGTTGGTGTTGACCACGATCAACCCGGCGCGCAAGGCACCGAACACGGCAATCGGATAATGCAGGACGTTGGGCATCTGCACCGCGATGCGGTCGCCCGGCACCAGGTCGGTGTGGGCTTGCAGGTAACCGGCGAAGGCAGCGCTCTGGCGTTCCAGTTCGGCGTAGGTCAGGGTCACGCCCATGTTGCTGAACGCCGGGCGATCAGCAAACTTCTTGCAGGAACGCTCGAACACCTCGATTACCGACTTGTAGGCTCCCAGATCGATATCCATGGGCACGCCGGCCGGGCGTTTGTCATTCCAGAAATCAGGTTGCATTGTTGTTGTCCTCTTTACCTGAATCTATCCGGGGCCACTTTTCTGTCACTTTTCAAAAAAAATGCAAAAAGCGGAGCTTCACGGACACTAGCAGTTATGACGTAGCAGGCAAATATGCCCACAGCCGTCATTGACCGTATGAATCTACTCGCCGTGGCGTAGGCTGATCAGACGCCCAGCCAAGGATGCGCTATAAACTGCAACGAGCTGTTTGCGACCAGGCAGCCTCATGCAAAGGAACCGCCATGATCCATGACACTTTCTGGCTGACCACGAGCGACCACAGCCGCCTCTTCGTCAACCAGTGGCTACCCGACGGCAGCCTCAAGGCAATGATTCTGCTGGCCCACGGCATGGCCGAACACAGCGGTCGCTACGGCCCCCTTGCGCAAAAGCTCTGTGACCAGGGCTATGGCGTGTGCGCGCCGGACCTGCGTGGACATGGCAAAACTGCCGAAAACGGGACACTCGGGCATTTCGCCGATGACGATGGCTGGTGCAAGGTCGTGAGCGACCTGGCCTGCCTCAACCAGCACATCGGCCAGCAGCACCCTGGCGTCCCGATCGTGCTGCTCGGTCACAGCATGGGCAGTTACATCGCCCAGGCCTATCTGCTGCACCACAGTGCCAGCCTGCACGGGGCAATCCTCAGCGGCTCGAACTTCCAGCCTGTGGCGCTTTATCGCGCGGCACGGCAAATCGCCCGTCTCGAACGCCTGCGCCAGGGCGGCAAAGGACGCAGCGCTTTGATCGAATGGCTGTCGTTCGGCTCGTTCAACAACAAATTCAAACCGGCACGCACGCCGTTCGACTGGCTCAGCCGTGATCCGGCGCAGGTCGATCTGTACGTCAACGACCCGCTCTGTGGTTTTCGCTGCACCAATCAACTGTGGATCGATTTGCTCGGTGGCTTGCAGCAAATCAGCAAAGCGTCCAATCTCGCCCAGATCGACCGGGGCCTGCCGCTGCTGGTGATTGGCGGTGAATGTGATCCGGTGAGCGAAGGCAAACGTCTCAAGGATCTGGCCGACGCACTACGGGCGGCCGGCAGCCAACACCTGCAACTGACCGTTTACCCGCAGGCGCGGCACGAACTGTTCAACGAGAGCAACCGCGATGAAATCATCGCCGATGTGTTGAACTGGATCGCACAGGCCTTGAGCACTCCTCGGCCGCACCGATCCGAATAGCGTTTTGTGAATTTTCTAATTCGTCACAGGAATTGAGACAGATGACCCAGGTTACCAACACCCCTTACGAAGCCCTCGAAGTCGGCCAGACCGCCAGTTTCAGCAAGACCGTCGAAGAGCGCGACATCCAGTTGTTCGCCGCGATGTCCGGCGATCACAACCCGGTGCACCTGGATGCCGACTACGCCGCCAGCACCATGTTCAAGGAGCGCATCGCCCATGGCATGTTCAGCGGCGCGTTGATCAGCGCGGCGGTCGCCTGCGAATTGCCTGGACCGGGGACCATCTACATCGGCCAGCAAATGAGCTTTCAGAAACCGGTGAAGATCGGCGACACCCTGACCGTGCGCCTGGAAATCCTGGAAAAACTGCCGAAATTTCGCGTACGCATTGCCACCCGCGTGTTCAACCAGCGCGATGAACTGGTGGTGGATGGCGAAGCTGAAATCCTCGCACCACGCAAACAACAGAGCGTGACCTTGACCACGCTGCCAGCGATTAGCATCGGCTAACCCTCTGTGGCGAGGGGGCTTGTCGGAATGCCTGTATTTTTCAGACTGACCAAATCAAGACGACCGATCGATGAATCCTGAAAAGCTCGAACTGCTGATCACCCGCGAAATGCCCTTCGGCAAGTACAAGGGCCGAATCATTGCCGACCTGCCCGGCCCTTACCTGAACTGGTTCGCCCGGGAGGGTTTCCCCCATGGCGAGTTGGGTGGCCTGCTGGCCCTGATGCAGGAGATCGATCACAACGGTTTGTCGGACTTGCTCGAACCGCTGCGCGCCAAACACGGCAAACCGGCCCCGCGCCACTGAACACCTACCGAGTAGCCCATGCCCGACAACACCCGCCGCGCCCGTGATGAAGCCTTCTGGCAAACCTTTGCCGACCGCTACGATGTCGAACCCGGCCCGCTCAACCTGGAGAACGGTTACTTTGGACGCATGTCGCGCACGGTGGTCGAGGAATACCAGCGCAACATCGAGCTGATCAACCGCAGCAATTCGGTCTATGTGCGCCAGCGCTTCGAACAGGGCGACAGCCTGAAGATCCGCGCGCAACTGGCCCGGTTGATAGGCGTACCCGCCGACAGCATCGCCCTGACCCGCAACGCGTCGGAAGGTTTGCAGTCGCTGATCCGCAACTACAACCGGCTCCAGCCCGGCGATCAGGTACTGGTTTGCGATCTGGAATACGACACGGTCAAAGGCGCCATGCGCTGGCTGGCGCGTAATCGCGGTGTTGAAGTGATCGAGATCGAACACACCCACCCCGCAACCTTCGACAGCCTGCTCAATACCTACCGCGAAACCTTCGCGCGGCACCCACGGCTGAAGCTGATGGCCCTGACCCACGTCACCCATCGCACGGGCCTGGTGATGCCGGTGCAGGCGATTGCAGCCGCGGCAAAGGAACACGGCATCGACGTCATCCTCGACGGTGCCCATGCCCTCGGTCAGTTCGAATTCGACCTGGCCGAGTTCGGTATCGCCTTCGCCGGCTACAACCTGCACAAGTGGATCGGTGCACCGCTGACGCTCGGCTTTATCTACATTGCACCCGAACACCTGGCCGACATCGACCCGGACATGGGCGAGATGCATTTTCCGGTCACTGACATTCGTGCCCGTATGCCGTACAGCACACCGAACATTCCGGCGTTGCTGACCTTGCCGCTGGTACTCGAGGAGCATCACGCCATGGGCGGCGCGGCGGCCAAGGGTTCTCGGCTCAACTACCTGCGCAACCTGTGGGTCCGCCCCGTGCGCGAACTACCGGGCATCGAAGTCCTGACCCCGGACGACCCGCGACTGTACTGCGGCATCACGTCCATGCGTTTCATCGCACAGACCGATCAGCAGGCGATGGTCGAGCGGCTGCTCAAGGACTACAACCTGTTCACCGTGGTACGCACTGGCGCGGCGTGCGGCCCGTGCATCCGCATCACCCCGGGGCTGACCACCACCGCCGAGCACATGACGCGGCTGACCACGGCGCTGGCGCAATTGTGCTGACCTGCAGGAGCGAGCCTGCTCCGGGCGGCGTTCCGACGATGGTCGTGAACGATAACGCGGGAACCCGATAGCCAGCGGTGGCTGGAAGTTTTTCGCGAGCGAGCTCGCTCCTACAGGTATTAATTGCCTCAACTTTTCGCGGGCAAAAAAAAACGGTGCACCGACCAAGCGCACCGTAAAGCCGTAGAACACACAACGAGGTGTAGGGTGAAGCGATCAGTCCAGCAGCGCCAAGGCCTCGGCGGTGCATTCCTGAATGCGGGCCCAGTCGCCGTTCTTGATCCACTCCGGATCGAGCATCCAGCTACCGCCCACGCACATGACGTTTTTCAACGCCATGTAGCTCTTGATATTGGCAGGTCCCACGCCGCCGGTCGGGCAGAATTTCACTTCGCCGAACGGACCGCCCAAAGCCTTGATGGCTGCAACGCCGCCGCTGACTTCGGCCGGGAACAGCTTGAAGCGGCGATACCCCAGACCGTAGCCTTCCATGATGCCCGAGGCATTGCTGATGCCCGGCAACAGTGGAATCGGGCTGGCGACGCTGGCTTCCAGCAGGTCGCGGGTGATACCCGGCGTGACGATGAATTGCGAGCCGGCCGCTTCCGCCGCCGCCAGCATGTGGCGATCGAGCACGGTGCCGGCACCGGTCACCAGTTCCGGACGCTGCTCGCGCAGAATCTGGATGGCCTTGAGGCCGAATTGCGAACGCAAGGTCACTTCCAGGGCCGTCAGGCCACCGGCCGCCAGGGCGTCGGCCAGCGGCAGAACGTCTTGCTCGCGGGCGATGGTGATCACCGGCAGAATCCGCGCTTTCGCGCAGATGCTGTCGATCAGGGCAACTTTGTCCGCCATGGAAACGGTCGGGGATGGGTTTGTCATAGCGGCTGTTCCTTGGCTCATGGGCACCAGTAAATCTCTAACGTGGGTTGCAGAAACGCGCGAATCGGCAGTGCGGCGACATCGTCACCGGCCAGTGCGGTACTCAGGGTGGTCAGCTTGGACTGACCGGAAATCGATAGAACCTTATGCTTGGCCGAGGCCAGCAACGCCCGGCTCATGGTCAGGCGCTGATGCGGCACGGTCGGCGCCAGCATCGGCCAGCAGCGACGGACGCCATCGGCCTGCAATGCCTCGGCAAGGTTCGGGCTGTTGGGGAACAGCGACGCGGTGTGGCCGTCATCGCCCATGCCGAGGATCAGCACGTCGATCACCGGCAACTCGGACAACAAACGGTCGGCCTGCTCGGCCGCCTGTTCCAGGTTGGCGCTGGCGCTGTACAGGCTCAGGAATTGCGCCTTGGCCGCCGGGCCTTGCAGCAGGTAACGCTTGATCAGACCGGCGTTGCTGTCGGCGTGTTCCACCGGCACCCAGCGCTCGTCGGCCAGGCTGACCACCACGTTCGACCAGTCCAGCGTCTGCCTGGCCAGGTGCTGGAAAAACGCCACCGGGCTGCGGCCACCGGAAACCACCAGGGTCGCAGCGCCCTGGGCTTCGATCGCGTCGCTCAGTTGTTTCGCCACGTTCAGTGCCAGGCTTTCAGCCAGCAGCACCGGGCTCTTGTATGCATGGGCGCTGACGCCCTGCGGCAGTTTCAAATCAGATATCGCCATACCACGACCTCCCGTCCCGCGTGATCAGAGCAATGGAGCTCATCGGCCCCCAGGACCCGGCCGCGTACGGCTTGGGCGCATCACCGGATTTTTTCCACCCGGCGATCAACTGGTCACACCACTTCCACGCGGCTTCGATTTCATCTTTACGGACAAACAGGTTCTGATTGCCGCGCATCACTTCCAGCAACAACCGCTCGTAGGCATCGGGAATCCGTGCGCTGCTCCAGGTGTCGGAAAAATTCAGCTGCAACGGACCGCTGCGCAGCTGCATGCCTTTGTCCAGGCCTTGATCTTTGGTCATGACACGCAAGGAAATACCTTCGTCCGGCTGCAGGCGGATAATCAGCTTGTTGCTGATTTGCAGGCGCTGCTCGGGGGCGAAGATGTAGTGCGACGGTTCCTTGAAGTGGATGACGATCTGCGACAGCTTCTGCGGCATGCGCTTGCCGGTACGCAGGTAAAACGGCACGCCGGCCCAGCGCCAGTTGCGGATGTCGGCACGCAGGGCGACGAAGGTTTCGGTATCGCTCTGGGTGTTGGAATTGGGTTCTTCCAAGTACCCCGGCACCGCTTTGCCTTCGCTGTAGCCGGCGATGTACTGGCCGCGCACCACTTGAGTGGTCAGGCCTTCCGGGCTGATCGGCGCCAGGGCCTTGAGCACTTTGACTTTCTCGTCGCGAATGCTGTCGGCGGACAGGTCGGCCGGCGGGTCCATGGCGATCAGGCAGAGCAGTTGCAGCAGGTGATTCTGGATCATGTCCCGCAGCTGGCCGGCTTTGTCGAAGTAACCCCAGCGGCCTTCGATGCCGACCTTCTCGGCCACGGTGATTTCCACGTGGGAAATGTAATTCTGGTTCCACTGGGTTTCGAACAGGCTGTTGGCGAAACGCAGGGCGATCAGGTTCTGGACGGTTTCCTTGCCCAGATAATGGTCGATGCGGTAGGTGCGGTTCTCCGGGAAGAACTGCGCCACCGCGTCGTTGACCTTGCGCGAGGATTCCAGGTCCGAACCGATGGGTTTTTCCAGCACCACGCGGGTGTTTTCTGCCAGACCGACCTTGGCCAGGTTCTCGCAAATCGCGCCGTATACGGCGGCAGGGGTCGCAAAGTAGGCGATGACTCRCTGTGCGGTGCCGGCGACTTCGGCCAGGGTCACATAATCCTCGGGCTTGAGGAAGTCGACGTGCAGATAGCTCAGGCGCGCCAGAAAACGCTCGACCACGGCTTCATCCAGCTCTTTGGCGCCGACATAACGGCGTAGCTCGGAGGCGATGAACGTCAGGTGTTCCTGCTCGCTGCCCGGTTCACGGGCCAACGCGATGATCCGCGTGTCCTCGTGCAACAGGCCTGCGCCGTCGAGTTGATAAAGGGCAGGAAACAGCTTGCGCAAGGCCAGATCGCCCAGGCCGCCGAACAAGGTAAAGGTGCACGGTTCAACCGTAATCGAGAGCATGATGTTTGTTCTTTTATCAAGTTAAGCTACAAATACCTTTTTTCAAGGCATCACTCAAGGGAAAATGTAGTAATAACCACAACATTTTCGCAAAATACAGATTCCGAGTGGTGGTCGGTCGGAGCCATCAGTAGGATAGGCCACCGTGATGGGCCTCACCAAAGGCCCTTTTTGCATTAACCGCGCGCTTATCGGTGCCGGTGAATCAAGGATACTTATATGGACCGCGTGCGAAATTTACTGGAGCAAATCCAGAATCGCCTTGAAGAGCTGAACAAGGCCGAACGCAAAGTCGCCGAGGTGATTCTGCTCAACCCGCAGCAGGCCACCCGCTTCAGCATCGCCGCCCTCGCCCAGGCCGCTTCGGTCAGCGAACCGACGGTCAACCGTTTCTGCCGTTCGTTCGGCGTCAGCGGCTACCCCGAGCTCAAGCTGCAACTGGCCCAGAGCCTGGCCAGTGGCGCCGCCTATGTCAGCCGTGCGGTGGAGGCCGACGACAATCCGGAGGCCTACACCCAGAAGATCTTCGGCAGCGCCATCGCCTCGCTGGACAGCGCTTGCCAGGCACTCGACCCGAACCTAATCAGCCGCGCCGTCGACCTGCTGATCCAGGCACGGCAGATCCACTTCTTCGGCCTCGGCGCCTCGGCCCCGGTGGCACTGGATGCGCAGCACAAGTTCTTCCGTTTCAACCTCGCCGTCACGGCCCACGCAGACGTGCTGATGCAGCGCATGATTGCCTCGGTGGCCCACACCGGCGAGTTGTTCGTGATCATTTCCTACACCGGTCGCACCCGCGAACTGGTGGAAGTGGCGCGCATCGCCCGGGAAAACGGCGCCTCGGTGCTTGGCCTGACCGCCGAGAACTCGCCACTGGCCAAGGCCAGCACCCTGAGCCTGAACATTCCGCTGCCGGAAGACACCGACATCTACATGCCGATGACGTCGCGGATCATCCAGCTGACCGTGCTGGACGTGCTCGCCACCGGCATGACGTTGCGCCGGGGCGTGGATTTCCAGCCGCATTTGCGCAAGATCAAGGAGAGCTTGAATGCCAGCCGGTATCCGGTTGGGGATGAGTTTAATTAGGACGCTTCGCGTAAAAGATCGCAGCCTCGTTTCACTCGACAGCTCCTACAGGTATACGCGCTTGCGTAGGAGCTGCCGAAGGCTCGGGCCGCGTTCGGACGATCTTTTGATCTTCTTTACACCCCCACCCGCGCCTGCAAACTCAAATGCGCCCGCTCCCCAGGCGCAAGGCACAGGCTATCGGTACCGCCGCTCGCCGCTTCCACACAGACAAACTCGGATATCTCGTTCCAGGTCACGCCGAGCAACGGCCGCGAGCCGGGATGCCACACCACCGTGTCGGCCGTATCCCCCGTATCGATGCACAAAGCCCGCTGCCAGGCGTGGTCATTGAGCTGCAATTCACCGTCATGCTGGAACACTCGCTGGCATCCGCCGTCCACCCGTAATTCGCCTTCCTGCTGACAGACCTGCCGGCTCAACTGGTCGTAACCCTGCGCGCCTTCGAGCCCAGACAGCGCTATCTCACTGACATCGCCAATACGCCAGTAAGCATGCAAAGCCTGGCTCAGCTGGCACGGCATGTCGTCCTGATGCTCGGTGCTCAGACGCAACTCCATACGCTCACCCAAGTGGGCGTGCAAGTCCACCTGCCAGTCGCACAACTTCAGCTGCCAGTGCAATCGCACGCCGTCGTCGTCACTGCTGCTGTCGAGCAGCTTCCAGTCGAGCAACCGTGCCCAGCCATGGGACGGCCAGGCGTTTTCGCTCGGATGCCGGCCATACCACGGCCAACACACCGGCACGCCACCGCGAATGGCGCCGACCTGCGGCCACTTCGCCGCGCACCACAGCCAGGGTTTCTGGCCCTTGGGCTGGAAGTGCAACAACTGCGCGCCCTGCCGACTGAACACCGCCTGACACAACGGATGATCGATCACCAGCACATCGCGCATCTGATAGCGCTCCCACGCGAACACCGGACGCTCGCGCAAGGATTTGAAGAAGCGTTGTAGCGGATGCTCAAGCATGTGCCACGGTCCTGAAATCAACTGTCACCGGGGTGCGCGACCCGCAAAAAAAAGCGGACAGCCATGGCTGTCCGCAAATATGCGCACATGGAGAGAAGCTTATCGCAGACGCGTTAGAACACCGACTGAATTTTCAGGCCAGCCACCAGCGCGTTGTCGACTTCATCCACACCACCCGGGTGCGTGACGTATTGCAGGTTGGGGCGTACGGTCAGCCAGTTGGTCACGTGGAAGCCGTAGTTGATCTCGTAGTTGTATTCGGTTTCACGAATGGGCGAGAACAGCGGATTGTCGTATTCCGAAACGCCGTTGGCCGCGTTGGTCAGCTCGGCGTTTTTCTTCACGTCATCGTTGACATGGATACGGGCGAAACCGATGCCCACGTCATCCTTCGGACGCGCGTCGAACGGGCCCTTGTACACGAACATCAGCGACTGGTAGTTGTCGACGACGTTAGTGTCCTTGTCGTGGAAGGTGGCGTTGGCCGCGATGTTCAGACCGCGAGAAGCGTCACCGTTGTGAGTGGTGAGTTGCTGCTGCGCGACGAACCAGTAGCCGTGCTTGCTATCGTGGACGCGAAAAGGCTTGCCGGTGGTCGCGGCGTCCTGGCCGTTGTCGTCCTTGAGAACGTCATCGGCAGGCGCAGTGCTTTTGTAGTAACCGACACGGTATTCGCCCGGCAGGTTGTTGACCTTCGGCGACCAGACCAGCTCGACCGGCAGTACGGTGCCATTGGTACCACTGCCGCTGAGCTTGAAGCCGTTACCGTGTTCCAGTTGCGACGTGTTCTGGTTGTACGCGCCAATCTGGGCGTAGAGCTCGTCATTGATGTTGTACTTCACGCGGATCGCCGCCTGCATCACCGGCCAGTTGTACCAGATGTTGGTGGCCCAGTTACCCACCTGGGATCCGCAGAACGCCAGGTTCTGGAATTCGCACGGGAAGGTGTTGAAGTCTTCACCTTCACCGAAGTAACCGGCTTTGACGTCCAGTTTGTTGTCGAGGAACTGGTGCTGAATCCACAACTGGGTCAGACGCACCATATGGCCACGACCGAAGACTTCCTGCGAGGAACTCAAGGTGCCGGCACGCGGATCGCCGATACGGTCGTTGGAGATGTTCTCACCGTTACGGTTGGTGAGCTGGATCTTGGCCTGGGTGTTATCCCAGCCGAACAGTTTCTCCAGGTCCAGCGCCGCGCCCAGGCCAAACTGGTCGGCGTAGCGCGCGGTCTTGTCATCGTTGAAACCGCCATGCAGGTTGCCGCCGACTTCACCGACGTAGTCCATCTTGATGTCGATGCCTTGCTCGATCAGCTTGGTACGCTCGCCACCCCAGTCGCCCGTCATCCACTTGGAATCGGAGCTGAACGCTTCATCGGCCATCGCATTGCCGGCCAGAACCAGTGCTGCCGCTGCTGAAACCTGGCAGATCAACCGGGCCTTGTTCTTCATCTTCATCCCTACTTCCTCGTTTTATTGTTATTAACTTTTCTTCTTTAACGCGGTTACATCGGTTGCGACGGATGTCTCCACCCAACGCATATCCCCCCCTGTAGGAGCAAGCTCGCTCCTACAGCTTTGTTCTTCAGCGGCCTTTGAATTGGGCCACGTTGTCAGCATGCGCCTCGGCTTTCGGCACGCCGGCAACCCCCAGCCGCTCCCCGCTCTTGGCATCGAACAGCAGCACTTTCGCCGGGTCGAATTGCAGGGTCAGGGTCTCGCCCACTGCCGGCGCCACGTCTGGCGCCAGGCGGCAGCAGACCTTGGTGTCGTTGAGGTTGACGAAGACCAGGGTGTCGGGACCGGTCGGTTCGGTGACCTGGACTTCGGCACGAATGGTCGGCAAACCGTTCGCTTCGCCGTTGGCCAGGATGATCTGCTCAGGGCGCATGCCGAGGATCACTTCGCGATCTTCGAGACCGGCGTCCTGCATGCCCAAAGGCAACTCGCAACGGGCCTGGCCGCTGTCGAGCAGCGCCAGCAGTCGACCGTCCTTGCGCTGCAGGCGCAGCGGGATGAAGTTCATCGGCGGCGAACCGATGAAGCTCGCCACGAACAGGTTGGCCGGGTTGTTGTAGATGTCTTTCGGCGTGCCGAACTGCTGGATGATTCCGTCCTTCATCACCGCCACTTTGTCGCCCAGGGTCATGGCTTCGATCTGGTCGTGGGTCACGTAGACCGTGGTGGTTTTCAGGCGCTGGTGCATCAGTTTCATTTCGGTGCGCATCTCGACCCGCAGCTTGGCGTCGAGGTTGGACAGCGGTTCGTCGAACAGATAAATCTTCGGCCGCCGCGCCAGGGCACGGCCCATCGCCACACGCTGTTGCTGGCCACCGGAGAGCTGGCCGGGCTTGCGGCTGAGCAGGTGCTCGATCTGCAACAGCTTGGAAACCCGAGCGACTTCTTCGTCGATTTCGGCGGTCGGCATTTTGCGGATCTTCAGGCCGAACGCGATGTTGTCGCGCACACTCATGGTCGGGTACAGCGCGTAGGACTGGAACACCATGGCGATGTCGCGATCCTTGGGGCTCATGCCGCTGATGTCGGCGTCATCCACCAGGATCGCGCCGCCGCTGATGGTTTCCAGGCCGGCGATGCAGTTCATCAGCGTGGATTTGCCGCAGCCCGACGGGCCGACCAGGATCAGGAATTCCCCGTCATCGATTTTCAGTTCGATGTTTTTCAGGGTGTCCGGCAAACCGGCGCCGTAGGTCTTGTTGACGTTGCGTAATTCGAGAGTTGCCATGTTCTACCCCTTGACCGCGCCGGACGTCAGCCCACGCAGGAAATACTTGCCAGCGAATATGTAGACCAGCAGTGTCGGCAGCCCGGCGATCATCGCGGCGGCCATATCAACGTTGTATTCCTTGGCCCCGGTGCTGGTGTTGACCAGGTTGTTCAGGGCCACGGTAATTGGCTGGGCATCGCCACTGGCGAAGACCACGCCGAACAGGAAGTCATTCCAGATCTGGGTGAACTGCCAGATCAGGCAGACCATCACGATCGGGATCGACATCGGCAGCAGGATTTTCAGGAAGATCGTGAAGAAGCCCGCGCCATCGAGCCGCGCCGCTTTGACCAGCGCATCCGGAATGCTCACGTAGTAGTTGCGAAAGAACAGCGTGGTGAACGCCAGGCCGTAGACCACGTGCACCAGCACCAGGCCAGTGGTGGTGTTGGCCAGGCCGATCTTGCCGAGGGTGAACGAGGCTGGCAGCAGCACGGTCTGGAACGGCAGGAAGCAGCCGAACAACAACAGGCCGAAGAACAGTTGCGAACCACGGAAACGCCACATCGACAACACATAGCCGTTCATGGCACCGATGAACGTAGAGATCAGTACCGCCGGCACGGTGATTTTCACCGAGTTCCAGAAGTAGCTGCCGACACTGTCCCAGGCCTTGATCCAGCCGATGCCGTCGATCACGGTCGGCCAGCTCAACAGGTTGCCGGTACGGATGTCTTCCGGGGATTTGAAACTGGTCAGCAGCATCACCACCAACGGGATCAGGTAGATCGCAGCGGCCAGCAACAAGGTTGCGTAGATCGCGATACGGCTGAAGCTGAGCGATGGTTTGCCGAGTTGATTAGTCATGACGTTTGCCTCGCAGCTCGGAGTACAGGTACGGCACGAGGATGGTCAGCACGGCGCCGAGCATCAGCATGGCGCTGGCCGAACCGATGCCCATCTGGCCACGGCTGAACGTGAAGGAATACATGAACATCGCCGGCAGGTCGGAGGAGTAACCCGGACCGCCCGCGGTCATCGCCGCGACCAGGTCGAAGCTCTTGATCGCGATGTGCGCCAGGATCATGAAGGCACTGAAGAACACCGGGCGCAGGCTCGGCAGGACGATCTTCAGGTAGATGGTCGGCAGGCTCGCCCCGTCGACTTGCGCGGCACGGATGATCGACTGATCGACACCGCGCAGGCCGGCGAGGAACATCGCCATAACAAACCCGGAGGCTTGCCATACGGCGGCGATCACCAGGCAGTAAACCACGCGATCCTGATCCACCAGCCAGTCGAGGCGGAAGCCTTCCCAGCCCCAATCCCGCAGCATCTTGTCCAGGCCCAGGCCAGGGTTGAGCAGCCATTTCCACGCGGTACCGGTGACGATCATCGACAGCGCCATCGGGTACAGGTAGACGGTGCGGATGAAGCCTTCCTTGCGAATGCGCTGGTCCAGCAGCACGGCGAGGAACACGCCCAGCACCAGGCTGATGCCGATGAACATGCCGCCGAACAGCGCGAGGTTCTTGCTCGCGACCCACCAGCGGTCGTTGTCCATCAGGCGCATGTATTGCTGCAGGCCGACCCACTTGTAGCTCGGCATGAAGCTGGAGTTGGTGAAGGACAGAATGAACGTCCAGATGATGTAACCGTAGAAGCCAACCAACACGATCAGCATGCTCGGCGCGAGTACCTGAGTGCGATCCCCTGTAGGCTCTGCCGCAGGCTTCTATCTTTTGATTTTTTTTTTCAAAATCATGATCAAAAGATCGCAGCCTGCGGCAGCTCCTACAGGGGGGATGCCAAGGGATTACTGGGCCGCTTTGACAGCCGAGGCCAGTTGGGCGCTGGCCTTGGCCGGGTCTGCGTCCTTGTCGTTCATGAAGTTGGTGACCACGTCGAAGATCGCGCCCTGCACGGCCAGGGAAGTGGCCATGTTGTGCGCCATGCTCGGTTGCAGACCGCCGGTCTTGTCGTCCGCGACAAAGTCCTTCGCCGATTTCTGGGCGCACTCGTCGAAGCCGAGCTTGTCCATTTCGTTCAGCATGTCGTTACGCACCGGGATCGAACCCTTGTTCATGCTGAAGACTTTCTGGAAGTCGGTACCCAATGCGACCTTGGCCAGGTCTTGCTGGGCGGCGATGTCACCCTTGCGATCGGCCTTGAGCTTGAACACCGCCAGGGAGTCGATGTTGTAGGTGAAGGCTTTTTCAGTGCCCGGGAACGCTACGCACTGGTAGTCCTTGCCGGCGACTTTCTTCGCCGCAGTCCACTCGCTTTTTGCCCAGTCGCCCATCATCTGCATGCCGGCCTTGCCGTTGATGACGTCGGCGGCGGCGATGTTCCAGTCACGACCGGCGCGGTTCGGGTCCATGTAGCCGGTGATCTTTTTCAGCTCGGCGAACGACTGGGTCATCTGCGGGCCGGACAGGGTTTTCTGGTCCAGGTCGACCAGGGCTTTCTTGTAACCGTCGGCGCCCATGACCGAGAGCACCACGTCTTCGAACACGGTGCTGTCCTGCCAAGGCTGACCGCCGTGGGCGAGCGCGATGAAGCCGGCGGCTTTGAGCTTGTCGCCGGCGGCATAGAATTCTTCGAGGGTGGTCGGGGCTTTTTCGATCCCGGCTTTCTTGAATACTTGCGGGTTGATCCACAGCCAGTTGACGCGGTGGATGTTCACCGGCACGGCCACGTAATCGCCTTCGTACTTGACGGTGTCGGAGACTTTCTTCGACAGCAGGCCATCCCAGTTTTCCGACTTGGATACTTCTTTCAACGCGTCGGTGCTGAGCAGGCCAGTGCTACCCCACTCCTGGATATCCGGACCTTTGATTTGCGCGACGCCCGGCGGGTTGCCGGCTACGGCGCGACTTTTGAGTACGGTCATGGCCGTGGAACCGCCGCCACCGGCGACTGCGCCGTCCTTCCAGGTGAAGCCGTCTTTTTCGACTTGAGCCTTCAGGACATCGACTGCTGCTTTTTCACCACCGGAGGTCCACCAGTGAACGACTTCAACGGAACCTTTGGATTCAGCGGCAAGAACACTGAGGGGGAGCGCAGACAGGGAAGCGAGAGAAATGACAGTAGCGAGGCGAGAAATCGCATTCATCCAGGAGCACCTTTCTTGTTGTTATGCATGCAAGTCTATTGCTTGCGCTGCATAGGAGTTTAAACAGGGGATATCCCCTCGCAGGTAACGAAGGGATGCGCAAATGTCACCGCATGGTTACATAGAACCGCTCTGGGACAACTGCGCCAGCGCCGTGGCCATGCTCGGCGCCAGCGCCAGGCGCGGAATCAATACGGCTTGCCAGGCGTGGTAAAGGTCAGGTTTGCCGGGCCAGATATCGGCACTCGGGCGGTTCAGCGGGTCGAGTTCGTGATGCCAGCTGCCATCGCAGCGGTCGATGAAATGACTGTCACAAAATTCCCAGAATAGTCGGTACCAGTGCTCGTACTGCTCATCGCCAGTACGTTTGAGTAGCGCACTCGCGGCGGCACTGGCTTCGCAATGGGTCCAGTGCAGGCGATGGCGGACCACCGCTTTGTTGTCCCAGTCCAGGGTGTAGACAATCCCCGGCGCGCCGTCGATGCTCCAGCCGTGACGGCAATTGTGCTCGAAGAGTTTTTGCGCGTCGGTGACCAGCCAGCCGGGTGTGAGCATCCCTGCTCTCACCCGCGAAGCTTCGAGGTGCAGCAACAATCGCGCCCACTCGAAACCGTGGCCCGGGGTGGTGCCGTACGGGCGGAAGCCGTCGGCGGGGTTGTCGTGGTTGTATTCCCGCAGCGGCTGCCAGTCGCGGTCGAAATGCTCGATCACCAGGTAATCGTTGGCAGCGGCGTGACCATGGATCACTCGCTCGACAATCCGTTGGGCGCGGCTCAGCCAGCGGTTGTCTTCAGTGACATCGGCCAGGGCGAGGAAGGCTTCAGTGGCGTGCATGTTGCTGTTGGCGCCTCGGTACGCCTCCTCCTCGCTCCAGTCGCGATTGAAGGATTCGCGCATGGCGCCTTCTTCTTCGCTCCAGAAACAAGTGTCGATGATATCGATCGCATCATCGAGCAAGGCTCGCGCACCGGGGCGCTGCGCGACCACCGCAGAACTTGCCGCCAGCGCCACGAAAGCATGCAGGTAGGCATTCTTGCCGGTGTTGCCATCGCGATGTTCGGCGGCCGCGAACCAGCCGCCATGCAGCGCGTCGCGCAACGGCCCGCGCAGGGCGGCAACGCCGTGATCCACCAGCTCGGCAAAACCCGGCAAGCCCTGAATATGGGCCATGGCGAAGCTGTGGGTCATGCGTGCGGTGTTCATGGTCTGGGCTTGCGCTTCAGCCGCGAGACGGCCTTTTTCATCGAGGTTGCCGAAGCCTTCAGGCAGTTTCGAAGCCTTGGCGAAGGCCAGCAGGCGCAAGCCTTCGGTGGCGAGCCATTGCTGATGGGCAGGTGCGTTCAGCCAACTGCTGAAGGCCGGTTGGAAGGTGTCCATGGCGTACCTTTTTTGTTGTTATGACTGTGGGGCAGCATAAACAACGGACGAAGGCGGGCTTGTAACGAAGGGGGTGGGGTTTGTCACCACTCAGTGACAAAGAAAGATCAAAAGATCGCAGCCTGCGGCAGCTCCTACGCCGATCTCTGTAGGAGCTGCCGAAGGCTCGGGCCGCGTTCGGACGATCTTTTGACCTTCAATCAACCGAACGCGGCAACTGCAGGGTCACCCGCAACCCGCCTTCACGCAGATTCTGCAAACTCACTTCACCGCCATGGCTATGGGCAATGTTGCGGGCAATCCCCAGCCCCAACCCATAACCCTGCTGCTGCCCGGCCAGGCGAAAGTGCGGTTCGAACACCTGCTCCAGCCGCTGCTCCGGTACGCCCGGCCCTTCATCATCGACGTGCAGGATGAACGCGCTTTCGTCGTCATCGATGTGCAGGTGCGCGTTCTGCCCATACTTCAACGCATTGTCGATCAGGTTGCCGATGCAGCGCTTGAGCGCCAGCGGTTTCCCCGGATAGGCCGCCAGCGCCCGCCCCTGCTGGGTCACGCGGCCGTTGCCGTTCGGCGCGAGATAGGGCTCCACCAGGCAGTCGAGCACATGGTTGAGGTCCACCGGCTCGATATTCTCGTGGATGTCGGTGTCTTTCACGCATTGCAGCGCGCCCTTGACCAGCAATTCGAGCTCGTCCAGATCGCGGCCGAACTTGGCTTGCAACCTCTCATCTTCCAGCAATTCAACGCGCAACCGCAATCGGGTAATCGGCGTGCGCAAATCATGGGAAATCGCACTGAACAACTGGCTGCGCTCGGTCAGGTAACGACTGATGCGCTCGCGCATGGTGTTGAAGGCGCGCCCGACCTCGACCACTTCGCTACCCCCGCCTTCGGCCACCGGTTCCACGTCGGCCCCCAGCGACAGGTCCCGCGCCGCCCGCGCCAGGCGCTTGAGCGGACGACTCTGCCAGTGCACCAGCAGGCCGATGAACAACAGCAGAAAGCTGCTGGTCAGGACGATGAACCACACCTGCTGCGCCGGCAGGCCCTGCTCTTCAAGACTGGTGTAGGGCTCGGGCAAAAGCGAGGCGATGTACAGCCACTCGCCCGGCGCCATCTGGATCTGCGTGACCAGTACCGGCGGGTTCACCGGTTCCAGGGTCAGCGCGTAGTGCGCCCATGAGCGTGGCAACTCATCGAGCTTCAGGCCGCCATTGAAGATGCGCAGGTCTTCCGGGCTGACGAAGGTCACCGAGATGTCGGCGTCCTGACCGAGGGACTGGCGTAGCACTTCGTCCACCGCTTTGAGCACCGCTTCTTTGCGCGGGGTGATGGGCAGCACTTCCATGCCCAGGGGTTTGTCATTGAGCGTCACCACGAACCGGGTGCCGCCCATGCTGCGCAACTGATCGAGCACCAAGGGCCGAAACGCCACTGGCAACGAACGAAAATAACTGACACTGGCCGTCATCGAATGGGCCAGGCTGCGGGCGCTGGTGACCAGGCCCTCGAGCTGCGTGGCACGCAGTTGCGATACCCAGATCACGCTCGACAACGCTTGGGCGAACAACACCGCCAGCAAGGTCAACAGCAACATCCGCCCGAGCAGCGAACGCGGCATCGGCACCTTGGCGGCGAGCTTGCGTAATAGCTTAGTGGCCATTGCTGGCAACCACATTGGCTGCCAGTTGGTAGCCGCTGCCGCGCACGGTGCGGATCAGCCGTGGCGGCTTTTCGGTGTCGCGCAGGCGCTGGCGCAACCGGCTGACCGCCATGTCGACGATGCGATCCAGGGGCATCAGTTCACGGCCACGAGTGGCGTTGCCGATGGTGTCGCGGTCGAGGATTTCCTGCGGGTGATCGAGGAACAGTTTCAGCAGCGCGAAGTCGGCGCCCGAGAGAATCACCTCTTCGCCATCGATGTGAAACAGCCGATGGCTGACCATGTCCAGCCGCCAGTCATCAAAGGCCAGCACCTCACCGCCATTACGCTCCTGACCGAACTGCGCACGGCGTAGCAATGCCTTGATCCGCGCCTGCAATTCCCGTGGGCTGAAGGGCTTGCCGAGGTAATCGTCGGCGCCCAGTTCCAGGCCGATGACGCGGTCGGCTTCGTCGGAACTGGCGGTGAGCATGATGATCGGCACCTGCGCCTGGCGTGGATGCTGGCGAATCCAGCGGCACAGGCTGAAACCGTCTTCGTCGGGCAACATCACATCAAGGATCACCAGATCGGCCGGCGCGTCGTTCAGCGCCTGGCGAAAACCGGCGCCATCGGCGGTGGCACGCACCTGGAAACCGGCGCGGGTCAGGTAGGTGTCCAGCAACTCGCGTATCTCTTGATCGTCATCGACCAACAAAATCGACTTGTTGACTGAGCTCACGGGCGGCGTCCTTGTTGTTTGAATTGGGCGGATTATGCCTGATGCGCAAAATATACAAACACCACAGAAACAACTGTGGGAGCGAGCCTGCTCGCGAAAGCGGTTTTACATTCAACACATTCGTTGACTGACACACCGCATTCGCGAGCAGGCTCGCTCCCACATTTTGATCGCATTTTCAAACCGGAATAGATTGCTCCAGCGCTACACCTGCGCCGACGAGGCCCGAATACGGCGCCGTCACCAGCCACACCGGAATCCCCTTGAAGTAATCGCTCATGCAACCCTTGTCGGCGAAGCACCGGGCGAAACCGCTTTCGAGGAAGAAATCGGCAAACCGCGGAATCACCCCGCCAACGATGTACACGCCACCGCGACCACCGGTGGTCAGCACGTTGTTGCCGGCCACGCGACCGAGCCAGCAGCAGAACTGCTCAAGCACTTCCACGGCAATCGGATCGCCCGCCAGCCCGGCAGCGGTAATCGCTTCCGGTGTGTCGAGCACCGGCGTGTGTCCATCCACCGCACAAATCGCCCGATAGACGCGGGGCAAGCCGCCACCGCTCAGGGCTGTCTCTGCACTGACATGGCCAATTTCGTTGAAGATGTGCTGCCAGAGTTGAGTTTCACGCGGACTGCTCAATGGCAGATCAACGTGACCGCCCTCCCCCGGCAACGCGGCGAATCGGCCCTCGCCCAAATCGAGCAAGGTGCCGACACCCAGGCCGGTGCCCGGGCCAATCACCACCGCCGGACGCAACGTCTCCGGCGTGCCTTCGCAGACCACGCGGAATTCGCCGGGCTGCAAACGGGTCATGCCCAGGGCCATGGCCGAGAAGTCGTTGACCAGCAACAGTTGCTCGACCTGCAAGGTCTGGCAAAAGCCCTTGCGGCTCAGGCGCCAGTGATTGTTGGTGAACTTGAATTCATCGCCACTCACGGGACCGGCCACCGACAGGCACACCGAACCGATCGCCCCCGGCGCCAGCCCCAGGCCACTAAGGTAGAGGCTGATCGCCTCTTCGGGGCTGGGGAAGTCTGCTGTCGCCAGCACCTGGACCGATTCCAGTTGCTGGTTTTTCCACAACGCGAAACGTGCGTTGGTCCCACCGATGTCACCGACCAAAGCCAGTTTCAATTAAGCGTCTCCAGGGCAGAAGTGAAGGCGCTGGCGCCCTGCTCCGCCGAGCTGAAGGCCATGCGCATGAAACCGAACAGCTCGCGACCGGTGCCGATGTTGTTGCCCAACAGACCTTTGGCCGGCGTGCGCGCTGCAAATTCTTCGGCGTCCACCTTAAGCTCCAGGGTGCCTTTGACGCCATCGACGCGGATGATATCGCCCTCTTGCACCCGCGCCAAAGCGCCGCCGACATAAGCTTCGGGGCTGACGTGGATGGCCGCCGGGATTTTCCCTGATGCGCCGGACATGCGCCCGTCAGTCACCAGTGCCACCTTGAAGCCGCGATCCTGCAACACACCGAGGAACGGCGTCATCTTGTGCAGTTCCGGCATGCCGTTGGAGCGCGGGCCCTGGAAGCGCATCACTGCGACAAAATCCTTCTCCAGCAAACCGGCCTTGAAGGCATCGGCCAGGTCCTGCTGATCCTGGAACACCATGGCTGGCGCTTCGACGACCTGGTTTTCCACGGCCACGGCGGAGACTTTCATCACGCCACGACCGAGGTTGCCTTCCATCACCCGCAGGCCACCCTCTGCCGAGAACGCGCGGGCGACCGGGCGCAGGATGCTTTCATCGAGGCTGTCGGTCACGCCTTCGCGCCAGACCAACTGTCCATTGTCGAGGAACGGTTCCTGGGTGTAGCGGCTCAGGCCGTGGCCCATCACGGTGTTGACGTTTTCGTGGAGCAATCCGGCTTCCAGCAGTTCGCGGATCAGGAACGACATGCCGCCCGCCGCCTGGAAGTGGTTGATGTCGGCTTTGCCGTTCGGGTAGACGTGGCTCAGGGTCGGCACGACTTCGGAGAGGTCGGCCATGTCCTGCCAGGTCAGCTGAATGCCCGCCGCCATGGCGATGGCCGGCATGTGCAAGGTGTGGTTGGTCGAGCCGCCGGTGGCGTGCAGCGCAACAATCGAGTTGACCAGCGAACGCTCGTCGACGATTTCACCAATCGGGATGTAGTCACCGTTCTGCTTGGTCAAACGCGTGACCTGATGCGCCGCTTCGCGGGTCAAGGCATCGCGCAATGGCGTATTCGGGTTGACGAAGGACGCGCCCGGCAGGTGCAGGCCCATGACTTCCATCAACAACTGGTTGGTGTTGGCGGTGCCGTAGAAGGTGCAAGTGCCAGGGCTGTGGTAGGACTTCATTTCCGATTCCAGCAGCTCCTCGCGGGTCGCCTTGCCTTCGGCGTACTTCTGGCGCACGTCGGCTTTTTGCTTGTTGGAAATGCCCGAGACCATCGGCCCGCCCGGTACGAAGATCATCGGCAGATGGCCGAAGCGCAGCGCGCCCATCATCAGGCCCGGCACGATCTTGTCGCAGATGCCGAGCAGCAGCGCGCCGTCGAACATGTTGTGGGACAGCGCCACGGCCGTGGACAACGCGATCACTTCACGGCTCGGCAGGCTCAGTTCCATGCCCGGCTCGCCCTGGGTCACGCCATCGCACATGGCCGGGGTGCCACCGGCGAACTGGCCGACGGAGCCGATTTCGCGCAGGGCTTTCTTGATCAGTTCGGGGAAGACTTCGTACGGCTGGTGCGCCGAGAGCATGTCGTTATATGACGAAACTATCGCGATGTTGGCGGAGTTCATCATCCGCAGGCTGTGCTTGTCATCGCTGCCGCAACCGGCCACGCCGTGGGCGAAGTTGGCGCATTGCAGCTTGCCGCGCATCGGACCGTCGCTGGCCGCACCGCGGATCAATGCAAGGTAGGCCTCACGCGTGGCGCGGCTGCGGGCGATAAGCCGTTCAGTGACCTCAAGGACGCGGGGATGCATGTGTAGAACTCCAGGCTAACGGATGTGGCGACCTGATTGTCTATGTTGATCAAAGGCCGGTGTCGATGGGATGACAGACGGTTTGTTTGACCATTCGGACCAGTTGATTCAGGTCACTCGTTGTAGATCGAACAAAATATTGCCATCAAAAAGGCTTGTTTTCTATTTTTTTACGAATAATCTTGTAATTCCAACAACAAAACGACGGTAGCGCCGCAATATGACTCTTCGAATCGCAATCAATGGTTTTGGCCGCATCGGCCGTAATGTCCTGCGTGCACTCTATACCCAGGGCTACCGTCAGGATCTGCAGATCGTCGCCATCAACGACCTGGGCGACAGCGCGATCAATGCTCATCTGCTCAAGTACGACACCGTTCACGGCACGTTCGATGCCGATGTCCAGCACGATCTGGAGAGCCTGACGGTCAACGGCGACCGCATTTCGGTCAGCGCCATCCGCAACCCGGCCGAGCTGCCTTGGGCCGCGGAAAAAATTGATGTGGTGTTCGAATGCACCGGTCTGTTCACCGACCGGGCCAAAGCCGCCGCGCATATTACAGCCGGCGCGCGCAAAGTGATCATCTCGGCCCCGGCCAAAGGCGCCGACGCTACCGTGGTTTACGGGGTGAACCACGACATTCTGCGCCAATCGCACCAGATCATTTCCAACGCATCGTGCACCACCAACTGCCTGGCCCCGGTGGCCCAGGTGTTGCATCGCGAATTGGGTATCGAAAGCGGTCTGATGACCACCATCCACGCCTACACCAACGATCAGCACCTGACCGACGTCTATCACGTCGATCCGTACCGCGCCCGTTCGGCCACCCAGAACATGATCCCGAGCAAGACCGGTGCTGCCGAAGCGGTGGGCCTGGTGCTGCCGGAACTGGCGGGCAAATTGACCGGCATGTCGGTGCGCGTACCGGTGATCAATGTTTCGCTGGTGGACCTGACGGTGCAGCTCAAGCGCGAAGCGTCGGCCGATGAGGTCAATGCGCTGATGAAAGAAGCCAGCCAGCACTCGAAGATCCTTGGGTACAACACCCTGCCGCTGGTCTCCAGCGACTTCAACCACAACCCGCTGTCGTCGATCTTCGACGCCAACCACACCAAGGCCAGCGGCAAGCTGCTCAAGGTATTGGCGTGGTATGACAACGAGTGGGGCTTCTCCAACCGCATGCTCGATAACTGCCTGGCGCTGTGCAACGCTGAATAAGCCCGGAGCAACCATCGATGATCGGCATCAGCTTTACGCAAAAGACCATGGCGGCGCGCAAGCGTATCGCCCTGGTCGCCCATGACCACTGCAAGGTGTTCTTGCTGGACTGGGCCGAACGGCAAAAAGACAGACTGGCCCAGCATGATCTGGTCGCCACCGGCACCACGGGGTTGTTGTTGCAACAACGCCTCGACCTGCCGGTGCAAAGCATGATCAGCGGGCCACTGGGCGGCGACCAACAGCTCGGTGCGCAAATCGCCGAGCAGCGGGTCGACATGCTGGTGTTTTTCTGGGACCCGTTCGAACCCCAGCCCCACGACCCGGATATCAAGGCGTTGCTGCGGGTCGCGGCGGTGTGGAACATCCCGGTGGCGTGCAACGAATGCAGCGCCGACTACCTGCTCAGCAGTCCGCTGATGGATCAGGCGCACCTCCATCGGATTCCCGATTACGCCACCTATTTGCAGGGTCGCGCGTAAAGCTTCACAAATCAGCACTTGACCATTCGAGTAGATGATAAGCATTATCATCTACTCGAAATGGATCAGGTTCTCCCGTGAGTCAGTCACGCTTCAACCACGTTTTCCTCGCCCAGCGCACCTCCCTGCTGCGCACGCTGGAACGGATGGTCAACAATCACAGCACCGCTGAAGACCTCCTGCAGGAAACCTACCTGCGGGTGACCCGTGCATTGAGCGAACGGGCCATCGATCATCTTGAGCCCTTTGTCTTCCAGACGGCGCGCAACCTGGCGCTGGACCATTTGCGCGCGCGGCGCATCCACTCGCGCACCATGGTCGACGACGTGCCGCAGGAGGTGGTGCACAGCATCGCCGCCCCCACCAGCAGCGCCGAAGACGCCGCCCACGCCGAACAATTGCTGGAGCGCCTGAACGTGAGCCTCAGTGAACTCAGCGCCCGCCAACAGCGGATTTTCATCCTCAGCCGCCTGCACGGGCACAGCTACCAGGAAATCGCCGACGAGCTGAACGTGTCCCTCAGCACCGTGCAGAAAGAACTCAAGTTGATCATGTCGATCTGCATCGGAGTTGCCGATCGCTTGAACACCAACTGAGCGCCAGGACCTTGCGCCTACCTGGACCGACTGCGCTGATCATCGGGCTTTGCTACCCTTGGCCCACTTTTACGCTTCACTAAAAAAACAGCCGTGCACAGACACTGCCGAGGAAACACCGTGACGGACAACCACCGCTCCCCAGAGCCTTCATCGGCGCAGGATCCCGCAAGCGCGATGGACCAGGCCCTGGACTGGCTGATCGTGCTCGGCAGTCCCGACCAGGAGCAGACCCACCAATTCCATGCATGGCTCGACGCCGATCCGTTGAATGCCCAGGCGTTCGCCAAGGCCCAGGCGATCTGGGACGGCCCACAAGTGGCGCAGTGCGCGTTAAGCCTGGCCGCGCGTCCGGCGAAAGTCACTGTCCTCGCCCGTCTGCGTCCGCACTGGAAACCACTGGCCACCGCCGCCGTGCTGCTGCTCGGGCTGTTCAGTTTCAGCAGTTTGCCAATGCGCCTGCAGGCCGATCACCTGACCGTGGTCGGCGAGCGCCAGCGCCTGCAACTGGAGGACGGTTCCAGGGTCCTGCTCAATACCGATTCGGCGTTCTCAAGCACCATCAACGACCAACAACGTGTTGCCCGCCTGTATCAGGGCGAAGCTTTTTTCGAAGTCCAGGCCAACCGCAGCCAGCCTCTGGAAATCGACGCCGGCCCGGTCACGGCCAGCGTTCGCGATACCACGTTTGCCGTGCGATACCTCGACGGCGTGGCGCAGGTGCGGGTGCAACGCGGCGATGTCGACTTGCGCGCCACCCGGGATGACGCGCGGGTGCGCTTGTCCGCCGGGGAAAGCATTCGCATCGGCCCCAACGGTTTCGACCGCCCGGCCAAGCTGGATGCCGCCACCGACCTGGCGTGGGTCCAGGGGCGCCTGGTGTTCGAAAACTGCCCGTTGAACCAGGTACTGGCAGAACTTCGCCGCTACTACCCGGGCTGGATCATCAACAACAACGAACAGTTGGCCGATGTCACCGTAACGGGCAACTACCGCCTCGATCAGCCGCTGGACGTGGTTCGCTCCCTGGCTCACATCACTTCGGCACGGCTCCAGGAATTCCCGGCGCTGGTCATCTTGAACTGAATGAGAATTATTTTTACTCGATAGCCAAACCCCGTACGTCTCGTTATAGCCAATGCAATTGATTCGCATCTCACCATGCGGATCAGCACCTATAAAGATTCGTGCGACACGGAGCGCTATCGATGTCCTCTCGCCTTACCCGCCAAGCCCCTTCACCCTCCCGCGCGCTGTCGCTGCTGACCGCTGCCATCCTGATGGCCGGTACCGCGCCGCTCATGGCCGCCACCGCCACCGAGCCGTCGACCCGCAAGATGGGCGACTACTCGTTCGCCATTCCCCAGCAGTCACTGGTGTCGGCACTCAATGCCTTTACCGCCGTGACGGGCTGGCAGGTCGGCGTGTCGTCGGAATTGGCGCAAGGTGTGGCCTCGCCGGGAGTACGCGGTTCCCTGTCGCCGGAAAAAGCCCTGGATCGCCTGTTGGTGGGGACCAACCTGGGCTATCGCAAGCTGGGCAACAACAGCATCGTTCTGGAAAGGCGCAGCGGTAGCAGTGCCCTCAATCTGGATCAGGTCACCATCAGCGCCACCCGTAACGAGCAGGCTGTGAACAGCGTACCGAGCACGGTCTCTGTCTACACGCGCGAAGATCTGGACCGCAACAACGTCAATACCATCAAGGAACTGGTGCGCTACGAACCCGGTGTTTCGGTAGGCGGCGCAGGCCAACGCGCCGGCATCACGGGCTACAACATTCGCGGTATCGATGGCGACCGAGTGCTGACCCAGGTCGACGGGGTGCAGGTACCCGACGGTTTCTTCAATGGCCCGTATGCCCAGACCAACCGCAACTATGTCGACCCGGAAATCGTCAAGCGTGTGGAAATCCTCCGGGGCCCGGCGTCGGTGCTGTATGGCAGCAGCGCCATTGGCGGTGCGGTCAGCTACTACACGCTGGACCCGGACGACATCATCAAACCGGGCAAGGATGTCGGCGCACGTCTGAAAACCGGCTACAGCTCCGCCGACGACAGCTGGTTGACTTCCGGCACCGTCGCCGGCCGCACCGGCGAGTTCGACGGCCTGTTGCATCTCAGTCAACGCAACGGTCATGAAACAGAGTCCTTTGGCGAAACCGGCGGCACTGGCCTGAACCGCACTGAAGCCAACCCCCAGGACGTGCGCACCACCAGCGTGCTGGCCAAACTCGGCTGGGATTACGCTGACGACGCGCGCCTGGGCCTGACCTACGAGCATTACAAGGACGACCGCGACACCAACCAATTGAGCGCGGTGGGTGGCCCGTTCAATGCCGGACGCGGTATGGGCTTCTATAAGTCCCGTACCGGCAACGACACGATCACCCGCGAACGCTTTGGCCTGGAACACAGCTTCGGTCTGGACAGCGCATTGGCTGACAACATCAAGTGGACGCTGAACTACCAGATCGCCAAGACCGACCAGAGTACCGAGGAAATCTACGCGCCGCCTTCGCGGACCGTGCTGCGTAACCGCGATACGACTTACAAGGATCGCCAATGGGTATTCGATGCCCAGGCTGACAAGTCCTTTGCCATCGCCGACACCGATCACTTTGTCACCTATGGCACCACCATCAAACAGGACAAAGTCACCGGCCTGCGTACCGGCACTGGCACTTGCCTGACCGCGGCCGGCGCCTGCCGGGTCATCGGTGCCCCTAGCGCCACCGACACGCTGAAACCCGCCAGTGACTTCCCGGACCCGACCATCAATAGCTACAGCCTGTTCGCCCAGGATCAGATCAGTTGGGGCAACTGGACTTTCCTGCCGGGTGCACGCTACGACTACACCGAACTCAAGCCGCACATCACCGAAGAGTTCCTGGCCACCGCCGACCAGAGCGGCAACGGCGTGGTGAGCGACGAGACCAAGACCTGGCATCGCCTGTCGCCGAAGTTCGGCACCACCTACAGCTTCAACGACCACTACACCTGGTTCGGCCAATACGCCGAAGGCTTCCGCACCCCGACCGCCAAGGCGTTGTATGGTCGCTTCGAAAACATCGCCGGCGGCTATCGGGTCGCGCCTAATCCGGACCTCGAACCGGAAAAGAGCAAAAGCTACGAGACGGGTTTGCGCGGCAACTTCGAGCAGGGCTCGTTTGACGTGGCGGTGTTCTACAACAAGTACCGCGACTTCATCAACGAGAACGCCATCACGCCCGGCTATAGCGAAACCATTTTCAAGAGCAACAACATCAAGCACGCCACCATCAAGGGTGCCGAGATCAAGGGCCGCCTGAACCTGGACGCCTTTGGCGCGTCGCATGGCCTCTACACCCAAGGCTCGGTTGCCTATGCCTACGGGCGCAACGACGACAACGGCGAGCCGCTCAACAGCGTCAACCCGCTGACCGGCGTATTCGGCCTGGGCTACGACCGGGACACCTACGGCGGCGTGCTCAACTGGACGCTGGTGAAGAAGAAGGACCGCGTCGACAGCAGCAGTTTCAAAACTCCGGACGGCACCAGCACCCAGTTCAAGACCCCGGGCTTCGGCATTCTGGACCTGAGCGCGTTCTACAAGGTGACCGACGACGTGACCGTCAGCGGCGGCGTCTACAACCTCACCGACAAGAAGTACTGGCTGTGGGATGACGTGCGCGGCTACGACAGCGTCGGCGAAGCCTCGGTGACCCAACCGGCCAACCTCGATCGCCTGACCCAGCCGGGTCGCAACTTTGCGGTCAACCTGATCTGGGATATCTGATCCGCTCATCTCGCCGGGCGGTTTCATCACGCCGCCCGGCGAGGATTTTTTACTGTCAGGCGCTTTCCTGTTCGTCTCGTTACCAAGCGCCTCTTCTTTCTCCAAGGAATTGCCATGACTACCCAGGCCACCGAACAACGCCCCAACCTGCGTTCGCAGCGTTTGAACCAGATCACCAACGAGCCACACACCAAGCTCGATGCCCTGGTCAAGGCCCACGCCCCGTTTGAAACCCAGGCCAGTTTCGCCCGCTTCGTGGTAGCGCAGTACCTGTTCCAGTCGGAACTGGCGTCGCTGTACAACGATGCCGAACTGACCGCCATCGTCCCGGACCTGCCAGCCCGCTGCCGCGCCGATGCGGCCAAAGCCGACCTGGCGGACCTGGACACCGACGTGCCGGCACCTGTCGCCGGTGCCCTGAAGAACCCGACCAAGACCGAAGCCCTGGGCTGGATCTTCGTCTCCGAAGGTTCAAAGCTCGGCGCGGCGTTCCTGATCAAGCGTGCCGTAGGCCTTGGCCTGAGCGAAACCTTCGGCGCCCGCCACCTCGGCGAACCGGCAGGTGGTCGCGCCGAAGGCTGGAAGAGCTTCGTCAAAACCCTGGACGGCCTGGCATTCAGCGCCCAGGAAGAGGCCGAAGTGGAAAAAGGCGCCATCGACGCGTTCAACCGTTTTACCGTGTTGCTGGAGCAGGCTTACGCCAGCGCACTGGAAGTCGCCTGACACACCAGCGCCCCTGTGGGAGCGAGCAGGCTCGCTCCCACATTGGACGAAGCAAGTCTTCAGGATTTCGATTCGCCTCACGTGTTGCCTTGAGCCCATGCCCACCTCTTCAAAACTCTCCCGCCTCCTCTTCGGCCTGCTCGCCTATGTCAGCCTGGGCATCGGCCTGATCGCCATCGTCATACCCGGCCTGCCAACCACCGAGTTCATCCTGCTGGCCGCCTGGGCCGCGACCCGCAGTTCACCGCGCCTGAGTGCCTGGCTGGAAAACCATCGGCTGTTCGGCCCCATCCTCCATAACTGGCGCAACGGCAAGATCATCGCGCGCCGGGCAAAAATCAGCGCCACGGTCAGCATGTTGTTATGTGCCGGTCTGATGTTGGTGATGCTCGAGCACGGCTGGCCGATTTACCTGGCGATTGCCGGGATGGGGCTGGGCAACCTGTGGATCTGGTCGCGACCGGAACCACTGCCGCAAGTCACCTGAAACCTCTTCAAAACGCCCTGTATCAGCCGGCAACGGCACACTTGAAAGTACCTACTTCCTGTTCGGATTTCTCCTACGCGCTTATCAGGTCATCCATGACCGGGTTTGGCCGTTAAGCACCATGAACCCCCACAACGAGAAGCTGACATGAATGTAAGTGCCGCTGCATCTTTTCAAGTTCCGTATCCGCAAACAGTGAAGGCGAACACGGAAAAAGCCCAGCCTGAGAAAGTCGACATTCCGGTAATGAATGACAGGTTAAGGTTGACCATCGAGAAACTCCGAGCTCCTCAAAGTGAAGCTAGAAATCTCAGCAGCGAAAAACTGAATGAGGTGGATGAGTTTTTGAATGCGCTCGAACCACATAACGAGTTCACTGACCTACCCCCTCGGATAAAAAGCTACAGACATTCAATGATTAGGCATCATGAATTCTACGCAAATTTGACGCTCAAAAAAATGGAAGGGGTTTACTCCGACTTCAAAAAAGACCTGCAAAGCAAATGGTCTGGCTTGGCCAATAACGTAATGGGCTTCACCGTGGCCGAAGACGGTCAGTTGAAAGTCACTTCGCCCCCCGACACACTGACTGCCAGGGATGAGGAGATATTGAATACCCTGTTGAACGAGACCAAAGGTTTGCAAACCCTGACACTCAAGCATGCCAAGTTCGTGATCGAACTGGTCCAGATGGATAAACCACAGTTCGAAGGCAAGGTGAATCTTGACCTGCGAAACTTCCATAAGATGATTGACTATGGATTATTGCTGAACGAAGGCGCGCTGGACCTGAGAAATTCAAACTCCTGGCTGGATCAATTGCATAAAAACGCTGAAAAGTATCCGTTTGAAAAAAGGCAGGGGCTACACATCGAAGCCTGATCGTTTGATAAAACCCGGTAACGCGGGTGTGCACTACCGCGTTGCCGGGAATATAACAGGCCTAGTTACGCAACATATTTTGATAGCATATCTGAGCAAATGAAACGTTCCGCACGTTGTAACCTCCCACCCCCGAATCCTCTTTGCGTTGAACCTGGATCAACCAATACCCCAGGTTGTATTCAACTTCCCACTTATAGCGATACTTGCCACTGCTGGTCCAGAAAGGATCAGACTTCAACTGGCCATAACACCTGCCCAACTCAAGGGCTTGCGCAGCGCTACCAGTGCTGTCCGTTATAAGGTCGAACCTTTCATCATCCGCCCCCGCCCCCTTGTTCAATATCAAGGTAGCGGTAGCACCTTCGAGCGGTTGCCCGGTCGAATCCCTCAATCGGACCGACCAATTCAAGACTCGGTAGGCTTGCGTAGTCGCCCAGTAGTGCCGCAGATCACCGGTATCGCCCTGGACACGACTGTCGGCGTAGTAAGGTGCTGAACCAAACTCAAGGTCGTAGATATCACCCGCCACGAACGGGGCAGACGGCATCTTTGAAATGCGTACCTGAACTACCTGATTCGGCTCCAGGCCAGACACCGTAAAGGATGCCCCCCAAGGGATAACCATCCAGCTGCCATTGCGATTGTATTCCAGCGTCAATGGCCCGCCTTTCGTTACACCCGCGTGGATCAACACGTCCTGTCCCCGCACTGCCATGAAGCTGTATTGCTTCACATCCGTTTCGTCAGCCAGACTTTCCTCGAGGGTGTTCAGTTTGTCCGGCAGTACCGTGGCCGCAGAGGGTATTTGAGAGGCGATACCCGAAACAGCTGCCGAGCTCAGAAAAGACATCGCAGGTGCCGCACCTGCCGCCAATAACATCCCCCAAAACAACAACACCGAGCGCAACCCGGCCCTTTTAATGTAAGCAATACACATGATGGCTTTCTCATTATTTATTGTCAGTTGCCAGAAGCCAAAACTTCCGCAAGCGTTCCACCGAGGTGGCATCTGCATTTAAGCGGCCTGCCCTTAATGAGAAGCGGTACATATGTATTTCGTGAATTTCATTTAAAGCGCAAAAAGCACCCTGGACGTCGATGCCAGATTGATCACCGTCCATCCGTGATTTTTCCTCTTTTTACCCTCATTTTCGGCACATTTTTCTGCGCAAACGTTCAACCACTACCGTTCGTCGAGTTGCCCCTCATGTAACCTCAGCGCCACGCCGATGTGCATTGATCGGCGCTAAATGGATTTAGCGAGTGAGCCGCAACGGCCCACAGCCAACACTTCATCCATTCGCGAGTTCGCCTCATGTTCGACTCACTGTCCATTCGCCTGAAAATCGTCCTGCTGTCCGGTCTGTGCCTGCTGGGTGTAGTCGCCTTGATAGTGGGCATGAACATTTACCAGACCAATCAGAACGATGACCTGGTCAACGATTCCAGCAGCAGAATGCTTACCGCCAGTGTGCAGGACCTGCTTCAGGCCAAAGCCGCCGAGCAAGCGGTGCGGGTGCAGAAGACATTCGGTGAAACCCTGACGGTGGTGACCGCCCTCGCGGACCAGATCAAGGACATGCGCACCCTGGCCGCCAAGCGCGAGCTTGCGCCCGGCGCCCTGCGTGAAGAGTTGAACCAGAGCCTGAAAACCGCCTTTGAGCGCAACGGCAAAGTGCTGGGCATCTGGCTGGCGTTCGAACCCAACGGCCTGGACGGCAAGGACAGCGAGTTCGCCAACGACGCCGCCCGCCAATCTAACGAGATCGGCCGTTTCGCCACCTACTGGAGCCGTGCCGGTGGTGAGTCGCTGAACACCATCATGGTCGAAGAGGACATGACCAAGACCACCCTGAACCTCAGCAGCACGCCGTACAACGTCTGGTACACCTGCCCGCGGGACAGCCAGCGCACCTGCCTGCTCGACCCCTACGCCGATACTGTCGGCGGCAAGGAAGTGTTGATGACCACCATCTCCGTACCGCTGCTGGTGGATGGCAAGTCCATCGGCGTGGTCGGTATCGACATCGCCCTCGATGCCCTGCAAGCGGCGGCGGTCGATTCCCAGCGCGTCCTGTTCAACAGCGCCGGACACATGCTGATCGTTTCCGGCACTGGCGTGCTGGCTGCCTACAGTGTCGATGCCGGTAAAGTCGGCAAGAACATCGGCGACACCCTGGGCGCGGATGGCAAGGACATCCTGCAATTGCTCGGCAGCGGTGCACCGAAGATTCTCCAGCAAGGCGACCTGATCCGCGCGGTATACCCGGTCAGCCCGATTGCCGATGCCAAGGCCTGGGCCGTGGTTATCGACCTGCCCAGGCAAGTGCTGCTGGCCGATTCGGTGAAGCTGCAGGCCGTGCTCGACGATGCCCAGCAAAGCGGCACGATCAAGGCACTATCGGTGGCGGTGATCGCCGGCCTGCTCGGGCTGTTGCTGATGTGGCTCACCGCGTCGGGCGTGACCCGGCCGATCAATAGCGTGGCACAAATGCTCAAGGCGATTGCCAGTGGCGACGGCGACCTGACCCAGCGCCTGCACTACAGCAAGCACGACGAACTGGGCGAACTGGTGAGCTGGTTCAACCGCTTCCTCGACAAGCTGCAACCGACCATCGCGCAGATCAAGCAAAGCATCACCGATGCCCGTGGCACCGCCGACCAGTCTTCAGAAATCGCCCGCCAGACCAGCGAAGGCATGCAGGTGCAATTCCGCGAAATCGACCAGGTCGCCACCGCGTCCAACGAGATGAGCGCCACCGCCCACGATGTCGCCAACAGCGCCTCGAACGCGGCCAACGCCGCCAAGGGTGCCGACCAGTCGGCCCGCGACGGCATGTCGATCATCGAGCGCAGCACCCGCGACATCAATCAACTGGCCAACGAAGTCAGCAAGGCCGTGACCGAAGTCGAAGCCCTCGCGGTCAACAGCGAGCAGATCGGCTCGGTGCTAGAGGTGATTCGCAGCATCGCCGAACAAACCAACCTGCTGGCCCTCAACGCGGCGATTGAAGCCGCCCGTGCCGGCGAGAGCGGTCGCGGCTTTGCGGTGGTCGCCGATGAAGTGCGTAACCTGGCCAAGCGCACCCAGGATTCGGTGGAAGAAATTCGCCTGGTGATCGAATGCATCCAGTCCGGCACCCGCGGCGTGGTCGCGACCATGCATTCAAGCCAGACCCAGGCCCACAACAACGCCGGGCAGATTCAGCAGGCGGTCCAGGCCTTGAGCAAGATCAGTGACGCGGTCACCGTGATCAGCGACATGAACCTGCAAATCGCCAGCGCCGCCGAGCAGCAAAGCGCCGTGGCCGAAGAGGTCAACCGCAACGTCTCGGCGATCCGCACCGTCACCGAAACCCTGACCGGCCAGGCCACCGAATCGGCACAGATCAGCAGCCAGCTCAACGCCCTGACCACCCAGCAGATGAAGTTGATGGATCAGTTCCGCGCTTAAACAATCGCCACAGGGATTTCATCTGATCTGGATTTTTTCAACTAAGATCGGGCTCTCGTTCCGGAGGGCCCTTCGATGACTGATCTGCTGACGTCCATTCAAGCCGCACTCGGTTTGCCTCACACCCCGATTCCATTCACGTCCAGCGGCGCCCTGCCCTCGGCGTTTGCCGTCACGGATCTGGCCTGCGCCAGCATGGCCACCGCCGGCCAGGCCGTCAGTGAACTGCTGCACCAACAAACCGGACGCCTGCCCGATCTTGAAGTTGACCGGCGTTTGGCATCCTTCTGGTTCTCAACCTCGATTCGCCCGATCGGCTGGAGCGTTCCGCCGCTGTGGGATGCGGTGGCCGGTGACTACGCCACCCGCGATGGCTGGATTCGCCTGCACACCAACGCGCCCCACCACCGCGCCGCCGCCGAAAGCGTGCTCGGTGCCTGTACCGACCGTGCAGCGATGGCTTGCCAAGTGGCGCAATGGGCGAAAAGCGAGCTGGAGCAGGCGGTAGTCGATGCCGGTGGCTGTGCCGCCGAAATGCGCACCTGGGATCAATGGCAGACCCATCCTCAAGGCCAGGCGGTAAATGCCGAACCCTTGATTCATTTCACCAACCACCCTGGCCAGAGCGACAAACCGTGGGCGGGTTCAGTGGCCCGGCCACTGTCGGGCATCAAGGTGCTGGACTTGACCCGGGTACTGGCAGGCCCCATCGCCAGCCGCTTTCTGGCAGGCCTGGGCGCTGATGTCTTGCGCATCGATCCGCCGACCTGGAACGAGCCGGGGGTGGTGCCGGAAGTCACGTTGGGAAAACGCTGCGCGCGTCTTGATCTGAATGACAGGTCCGACCGCGGCATATTCGAATGCCTGCTCAAGGATGCCGACATTCTGCTCCACGGTTATCGCGCCGATGCACTGGAGCGACTTGGCCTGGGCATGAATGAGCGCCGGCAACTGAACCCAGGCCTGATCGATGTTTGCCTCAACGCCTATGGCTGGAGCGGCCCCTGGCAAAACCGCCGGGGCTTCGACAGCCTGGTGCAGATGAGCAGCGGCATTGCCGAAGCGGGCATGCGCTGGAAACAGGCGGACAAGCCGACACCGTTGCCGGTGCAGGGCCTCGATCACGCCACCGGGTATTTGATGGCGGCCAGTGCGATCAGGTTGTTGGCAGGACATTTGAGCAGCGGGATGGGGGGATCGGCCCGGTTGTCGTTGGCGCGTACGGCGAAGTTGTTGATCGAACAGGGTGCCGGCCCGAGTGAACCGTTGCGTGGCGAAGATCAAAACGATCAGGGGATACAAGTTGAGCAAACACCGTGGGGACCGGCGCATCGGTTGCACGCTCCGCTGAGGATCATGGGAACGCCTTTGCAATGGGCCTTGCCTGCTACTGAATTGGGTTCCCATCGCGCGCAGTGGTGGTGACGGTGAGATAGCCTTCGCTGGCAAGTCGGATCGCCGCAACGCAGCTCCTACAGGTATTCGCGGAGCACGGACGAATACGATCTACTGTAGGAGCTGGCTTGCCAGCGAAGGCGCCAGACCATTCAGCACAGAATCCGGATCAGCTCAGTCCGCCCGACTCAACGAAGTCCACAGCACCTGCGCCGCATACCCTCGATAAGGCCGCCAGCTTTCGGCTCGCGCCAAAAGCTGCCGCGCCGTCACCGGCCCACCCTCCAGCGCCGCCAATGCATTGATCAACCCCACGTCGCCATTGGGAAATCCATCCATCTCCCGCAACTGTCGCAACGCAATGTATTGCGCCGTCCAGTCGCCAATCCCGTGCAAGGCCAATAACCGCGCTACGCCTCCCTCCCGACCGGGCTCGAACAACCGTGGATCATCGAGTAATGCCTGGGCCACCCCCGACAACGTCCGGCCTCGGCTTTTCGGCATGCCCAGCGCGGCCAGATCTGCGCCTGCCAAAACGCTGGCCTCGGGAAACACATGGGTCAACCCCGGCAACTGTGAATGGAATGGCGTGCCGTACTGCGCCACCAGTTTCCCCGCCAATTTGATCGCCGCCACCACTGTGATCTGCTGCCCCAGTACCGCGCGGATCGCCAACTCCAGGCCATCCCACGCCCCCGGCACACGCAGCCCGGGGTGCTCGGCAATCAGCCGCGCCAGCAGCGGATCAACTGCCAGGTGCCGGTGAATCGTGGACAGGTCGGCGTCCAGATCAAACATCCGCCGCACGCTTGCGACGATTGCAGGGGCGGCGCCCGGATCAGGAAAATCCAGGGTCAACTCAAGGGCATCCAAGGTGCCAGGCTGGATCGAGAACATACCGCAAGCACCGTTCAAACCGATGCTGCGCGAATACACACCGTCGACCACCGTTTCCAACCCGACAATCGCCCGCGCCGACAAAAACCCGAGCAGCGCCGGCCAGTCATAGGGTGGCTGGTACGCCAGCAACAGCTTCACAGACTCAACAAGCCGCTGTACACGCCATAGGCCGCCAGCCCCGCATAACCCAGAGCGATGCCAGCAATCATCGAACCCACCACCAACGCGATCAACGCGCTCAGGCGAAGCTTGTTCGGTGATTGCGACATCGTTGCATCTCCATTTTTGGGGGCGGCAACTGCCGCGAAGTCGTCACATAACGGGCGGCAACTAAACTGATGAAGAGTAATAACGTTTATTGGATAACGCCAACAAGCTTCTTTTTTACTTGCACAAAATGGCTATTTTTACACCGATATAATCATTTGTTTTATACGTCTTTTTAATACATCAATTCAGTACAAAAAATGCATGAATAAAATTTGCAGATTTTGAAAAACCAACTAGCGTCATAATTCGAAACAAATGCTAAAAAGTTCTTGAATAATCTGCAGAAGCCTCTAGAACAGGCATTACAGGCAGCAACATTGTAAATGATGGCACTCCGCCAACAAACTGGGAACGCTCTCATTTAGTGATCTAAGTCAGCTGATTGAGCAGTCAACGGAATTAGTCTGTTGCCTCTCTTCTCCTGCATTGGAGTCATGCAATGTCTGAAGCTCCCGGAAAACTGAAACTCGGCGCGCTGGTTGCGTTAGTCGTGGGTTCGATGATTGGTGGCGGGATCTTTTCCTTGCCACAAAACATGGCCGCCAGTGCCGATGTCGGCGCCATTCTGATTGGTTGGGCGATCACCGCCGTCGGCATGCTCACCCTGGCGTTTGTGTTCCAGACCCTGGCCAACCGCAAACCCGACCTTGATGGCGGGGTTTACGCCTACGCCAAGGCCGGTTTCGGCGACTACATGGGCTTCTCGTCCGCTTGGGGGTACTGGATCAGTGCCTGGCTGGGCAACGTTGGCTACTTCGTCTTGCTGTTCAGCACGCTCGGCTACTTCTTTCCGCTATTTGGGGAGGGGAATACCCCTGCCGCCGTGATCGGCGCCTCGGTGCTGCTCTGGGCCGTACATTTCCTCGTACTGCGAGGAATAAAGGAAGCAGCGTTCATCAACCTGGTGACCACCGTCGCCAAGATCGTGCCGCTGCTGCTGTTCATGTTGATTGCATTGTTCGCCTTCAAACTGGACATCTTCACCGCCGACATCTGGGGCCTGAAGAACCCGGACCTGGGCAGCGTGATGGACCAGGTACGCAAAATGATGCTGGTCACCGTGTGGGTGTTCATCGGCATCGAAGGCGCGAGCATCTTTTCGGCCCGGGCGGAAAAGCGCAGCGATGTGGGTAAGGCCACTGTGATCGGCTTCGTCACCGTGCTGCTGTTTTTAGTGCTGGTCAACGTGCTGTCGCTGGGGATCATGACCCAGCCGGAACTGGCCAAACTGCAGAACCCCTCAATGGCCGCCGTGCTGGAACACGTGGTCGGTCACTGGGGTGCGGTGCTGATCAGCGTCGGTTTGATCATCTCGTTGCTGGGGGCGTTGCTGTCGTGGGTGCTGCTGTGCGCGGAGATCATGTTCGCCGCCGCCAGGGACCACACCATGCCGGCGTTTTTGCGCAAGGAAAACGCCAACCATGTACCGGTCAACGCCCTGTGGCTGACCAACGCCATGGTGCAGATTTTCCTGATCATCACGCTGTTCTCCGCCAGCACTTACCTGTCGCTGATCTACCTCGCCACCTCGATGATCCTGGTGCCGTACCTGTGGTCGGCGGCCTACGCGTTGCTGTTGGCGGTGCGTGGCGAAAGCTACGAAGGCGCGGCGGGCGAACGGCAGAAGGATCTCATCATCGGCGCCGTGGCCCTGGTCTACGCGATCTGGCTGCTGTACGCCGGCGGCATCAAGTACCTGCTGCTGTCCGCCCTGCTCTACGCCCCCGGCGTGATCCTGTTCGCCAAGGCCAAGCTGGAAATCAACAAACCGGTTTTCACCAACGTCGAGAAGCTRGTTTTCGCTGCGGTGGTCGTCGGCGCCGTGGTGGCGGCCTACGGTCTCTATGACGGCTTCCTGACTCTGTAACTCCCTTGTTTTGTCATCTGGAGGATCACTGTAATGACCACGGAAAAAGTTAAGTACGGCGTCCATTCCGAAGCCGGCAAACTGCGCAAAGTCATGGTTTGCTCCCCAGGCCTGGCCCATCAGCGGCTGACCCCGAACAACTGCGATGAACTGCTGTTCGATGATGTGCTGTGGGTGGCCCAGGCCAAGCGCGACCACTTCGACTTCGTCACCAAGATGCGCGAACGCAACATCGATGTGCTGGAAATGCACAACCTGCTGACCGACATCGTCGCCATCCCCGAAGCCCTGGACTGGATTCTGGAACGCAAGATCACCGCCAACTCGGTGGGTCTGGGCCTGATCAACGAAACCGCCTCGTGGCTGCGCAGCCTGGAGCCGCGCAAGATCGCCGAGTTCCTGATCGGCGGCGTATCGGGCGATGATCTGCCGACCAGTTTCGGTGGCAAGGCCATCGAGATGTTCCGCGACTTCCTCGGCAACTCCAGCTTCATCCTGCCGCCGCTGCCCAACACCCAGTTCACCCGCGATACCACCTGCTGGATCTACGGTGGCGTCACCCTCAACCCGATGTACTGGCCGGCGCGCCGTCAGGAAACCCTGCTGACCACCGCCATCTACAAATTCCACCCCGCGTTCACCAACGCCGACTTCCAGATCTGGTACGGCGACCCGGACAAAGACCATGGCAACGCCACCCTTGAGGGCGGTGATGTGATGCCGATCGGCAACGGCGTGGTGTTGATCGGTATGGGCGAACGCTCGTCGCGCCAGGCCATTGCGCAACTGGCGGTGAACCTGTTCAAAAACAAGGCCGTCGAGAAAGTGATCGTCGCCGGCCTGCCGAAATCCCGCGCGGCGATGCACCTGGACACCGTGTTCAGCTTCTGCGATCGCGACCTCGTCACGATCTTCCCGGAAGTGGTGAACCAGATTGTCGCCTTCACCCTGCGCCCCGATGAAAGCAAGGCCGGTGGCATCGACATCCGTCGCGAAGAAACCAACTTCCTCGATACCGTGGCCCAGGCCCTGAACCTCAAAGCTTTGCGCGTGGTGGAAACCGGCGGCAACAGCTTCGCCGCCGAACGCGAGCAATGGGACGACGGCAACAACGTAGTGGCCGTGGAACCGGGCGTGGTCATCGGCTATGACCGCAACACCTACACCAACACCCTGCTGCGCAAGGCCGGTGTGGAGGTCATCACCATCAGCGCCGGCGAACTCGGCCGGGGACGGGGCGGCGGCCATTGCATGACCTGCCCGATCATCCGCGACCCGATTGACTACTAACCTGTTCACCTTAGGAGATCCAAAATGGCGTTCAATATCCATAACCGCAATCTGCTGAGCCTGGAACACCACACCCCTCGCGAATTGCGCTACCTGCTCGACCTGTCCCGCGACCTCAAGCGTGCCAAGTACACCGGCACCGAACAGCAGCATCTCAAGGGCAACAACATCGCGCTGATCTTCGAAAAGACCTCGACCCGCACCCGCTGTGCGTTCGAAGTTGCAGCCTATGACCAGGGCGCCAACGTCACCTACATCGACCCGAACTCTTCGCAGATCGGCCACAAGGAAAGCATGAAGGACACCGCCCGTGTGCTCGGGCGCATGTACGATGCCATCGAGTACCGTGGCTTCAAGCAGGAAATCGTTGAGGAACTGGCCAAGTTCGCCGGTGTGCCGGTGTTCAACGGCCTGACCGACGAATACCACCCAACGCAAATGATCGCCGACGTGCTGACCATGCGCGAACACGCCGACAAGCCGATCCACGAGATCAGCTACGCCTATCTCGGCGATGCGCGTAACAACATGGGCAACTCGCTGCTGCTGATCGGCGCCAAGCTCGGCATGGACGTGCGCATCTGCGCGCCGAAGGCCCTGTGGCCGGCGGACGACCTGGTGGCTCGCTGCAAGCAATACGCAGAAGAAAGCGGCGCGCGCATCACCCTCTCCGAAGACCCGAAAGCCGCCGTCAAGGGCGTGGACTTCATCCATACCGATGTGTGGGTGTCGATGGGCGAGCCGGTCGAAGCCTGGGCCGAGCGCATCCAGCAACTGCTGCCGTATCAGGTCAACGCCGAACTGATGAAAGCCACCGGCAACCCACGCACCAAGTTCATGCACTGCCTGCCGGCGTTCCACAACAGTGATACCAAGATCGGCAAGCAGATTGCCGAACAGTACCCGCACCTGAAGAACGGCATCGAAGTGACCGATGACGTATTCGAGTCGCCAGCCTGCATCGCCTTCGAGCAAGCGGAAAACCGCATGCATACCATCAAGGCGATTCTGGTGTCGACGCTGGCGGATCTCTAACGGCTGATCATGTCCTCTTGATCGCTCACTGACCCGTAGGAGCTGTCGAAGGCTCCTACTCTAGAAGGACTAGCACCATGCGTATCGTCGTTGCTCTGGGCGGTAATGCCCTGCTCCGCCGCGGCGAACCGATGACCGCTGACAACCAGCGCGTCAACATCCGGATCGCCACCGAACAGATCGCCAAGATCCATCCCGGCAACCAACTGGTCATCGCCCACGGCAATGGCCCGCAAGTCGGCCTGCTGTCATTGCAAGCGGCGGCCTACACCTCCGTCACCCCTTACCCGCTGGACGTGCTCGGTGCCGAAACCGAAGGCATGATCGGCTACATCATCGAACAGGAACTGGGCAACCTGCTGGACTTCGAAGTGCCCTTTGCGACCTTGCTGACCCAGGTCGAAGTCGATGCCAATGACCCGGCCTTCAAGAACCCCACCAAGCCCATCGGCCCGGTCTACAGCAAGGCCGATGCGGAAAAACTCGCCGCCGAAAAAGGCTGGACAATTGCCCCGGACGGCGACAAATACCGTCGCGTGGTCGCCAGCCCGAAACCCAAGCGCATCTTCGAAATCCGTCCGATCAAATGGCTGCTGGAAAAAAGCAGCATCGTGATCTGCGCCGGTGGCGGCGGCATTCCGACCATGTATACCTCACCCGGCAAACTCGAAGGCGTCGAAGCGGTCATCGACAAAGACCTGTGCTCGGCGCTGCTGGCCGAACAGCTGGAAGCCGATCTGCTGGTGATCGCCACCGACGTCAACGCCGCCTTCATCGATTTTGGCAAACCCACGCAGAAAGCCATTGCCCAGGCACACCCCGACGAAATGGAAAAACTCGGCTTCGCCGCCGGCTCCATGGGACCGAAGGTGCAGGCAGCCTGCGAATTCGCGCGCCATACTGGAAAAGTGGCGGTGATCGGCTCGCTCGCGGACATCGAAGCGATCGTCCAGGGCAAGGCCGGCACACGCATCAGTACGGCGACAGCGGGCATCAGCTATCAGTAAACAAAACTGCGGGGCCGGCCTGAGGCCTGCCCTGATTCAAGACCTTTTGAAGGAGAGTCAACAATGGCAACGTTCGAGCCGGGTCACCTGCACATCGAGCGACACGCGCTGAACAAGGACGACGTCAGCTACAACATCTACCTCGACTATGAAGTCAGTCAGGACCCCAAGGAAGGCAAAGGGATGCTGTTCAAAATGCACGGCAGCATTCAGAACAAAGACATGAGCGAGTCGTTCTTCCTGCCCAAGGACATGGCCTACAACTTCGCCAGCAACGTCACCAAGATTGCCGAGAAGTACGGTGTCCCGAAAACCCATAGCAACATCGGTTCGGTGCACAAACATTACGACGCCATGTTCGAAGACGTGCGGGTGCAGCTGAACATGAAATCGGGCGACCCGGTCAAACCCGAGCACCTGGAATAACGTTTGGAAGATCAAAAGATCGCAGCCTTCGGCAGCTCCTACAGGGGAATGCGTTCAGCGTAGGAGCTGCCGAAGGCTGCGATCTTTTCAAGCCATCCCCCATCGCCGATTTCACCTCCCCCCTCCTCCAAGGCATACTTGCCTCCCTCCGCACTGCAGAACCCAAGACCGCCCCATGCGTATCCACGTCAGCTTCATCGACCGCGTCGGTATCACCCAGGAAGTCCTGGCCCTGCTCGGCGGGCGCAATCTGAACCTGGATGCGGTGGAAATGGTCCCGCCCAATGTTTATATCGACGCCCCGACCCTGAGCGCGCAAGTGCTCGAGGAACTGCGCGATGCCCTGTTCAGCGTGCGTGGCGTACAAGCGGTGACGGTGGTCGACATCCTGCCCGGCCAGCGTCGTCACTTACAGCTCGACGCGTTGCTCGCAGCCATGACCGACCCGGTGCTGGCACTGGACAGCGACGGCAAGGTGCTGCTGGCCAACCCGGCCCTGATCGCCCTGTACGGCCGCGAACCGGACGGTGAAAGCGTGGCCGAGCTGTTTGCCGACCCGGCCTTGCTCGACGCCCTGCTCGAACACGGCTTTCGCCTGCCGCTGCGGGAAATCACCGTCAACGGCCAGACCTTATTGCTCGACGCCACACCGATCACCGACGCCGGCGCCCTGCTGACCCTGTATCAACCGAACCGCATCGGCGAACGCCTTTCCGCGCTGCACCATGACCACGCCGAAGGTTTCGACGCACTGCTCGGCGAGTCCCCGGTGATCCGCACCCTCAAGGCGCGCGCCCAGCGGGTGGCGGCCCTCGATGCACCGCTGCTGATCCAGGGCGAAACCGGCACCGGCAAGGAACTGGTGGCCCGGGCCTGCCACGCCATCAGCGCCCGGCACAGTTCACCGTTTCTGGCGTTGAATTGCGCGGCATTGCCAGAGAACCTCGCCGAAAGCGAACTGTTCGGCTACGCCCCCGGCGCTTTCACCGGCGCGCAGCGAGGCGGTAAGCCAGGACTGATGGAACTGGCCAACCAGGGCACGGTGTTTCTCGATGAAATCGGCGAGATGTCGCCGTACTTGCAGGCCAAATTGCTGCGTTTCCTCAACGACGGCAGTTTTCGCCGGGTCGGCGGTGACCGTGAGGTCAAGGTCAACGTACGGATCCTCAGCGCGACCCACCGCGACCTGGAAAAAATGGTCAGCGAAGGCCTGTTCCGCGAAGACCTGTTCTATCGCCTCAACGTCCTCAACGTTGAAGTGCCACCCCTGCGCGAGCGCGGCCAGGACATCCTGCTGCTGGCCCGCTATTTCATGCAGCAGGCCTGCGCGCAGATCCAGCGCCCGATCTGTCGCCTGGCGCCGGGCACTTACCCGGCGCTACTGGGCAACCGCTGGCCGGGCAACGTGCGGCAATTGCAGAACGTGATCTTCCGCGCCGCGGCGATTTGCGAAAGCAGCCTGGTGGACATTGGCGACCTCGACATCGCCGGCACCTCGGTAGCGCGCCAGAGCGACAATGACGTCGACAGCCTGGAACAGGCCATGGACGAGTTCGAGAAAACCCTGCTGGAAAAGCTCTACATCAGCTATCCCTCGACCCGGCAACTGGCGACCCGCCTGCAAACCTCCCACACCGCGATTGCCCATCGGTTGCGCAAGTACGGCATTCCCAACAAGGCCTGAGGCCTTGAGTCCACAGATGGCGGGCTATGTACACCAACCCGTGTAGGAGCTGCCGCAGGCTGCGATCTTTTGACTTTGATCTTATGGTGCCTGCGACAAGATCGCAGCCTGCGGCAGCTCCTACGGAACGGATTGTCACTTCGAAAACTTCTTCACCTGTTTAAAAACGACCTCCATCTGTACTGAAAGCGCTACAGCGGAACGATATCGCTACACCCCTCTCCGGTCACGGCTGTGCAAGGCTTTGATCCACCTCGGCTTTCATCCTAGACATATGCCGTATCGATTTCGCTACAACGATTGAATTTCAACCTTTGTCTAAACAACCTAAGTTATTGATAAATAACAGTAAAAACAACGTTGGCCGTGTTCTTGCTATGTACTCCCCCATAACCCGGGCATCGCCCAAGCATTCAATCGCGTCCACCAGACGAGTCTGGCCCCTTAGGAGTTTCCATGAGCGAGTTGCGTTTTACTGAAGATCACGAATGGCTGCGCACCGAAGCTGACGGCAGCGTCACGGTCGGCATCACCGCTTTCGCACAGAACGCCCTGGGCGACGTGGTTTTCGTTCAACTGCCTGAGCTGCAGTCCTACGACAAAGGCGCCGAAGCCGCCACCGTGGAATCGGTAAAGGCTGCCAGCGGCGTGTACATGCCGCTGGACGGCGAAGTGCTGGAAGTGAACCCGGCGCTCGACAGCAGCCCTGAACTGGTCAACGAAGATCCGCTGGGCGAAGGCTGGTTCTTCCGCTTTAAACCTGCCGATGCCACCGCTGTCGGCCAACTGCTGGATCAGGACGCCTACGACCGCCTGATCAAAGCCCAAGCCGAAGCCTGAGGAGCACCGACATGACTCAAATAAATTTGACCACCGCCAACGAATTCATCGCCCGTCACATCGGCCCGCGCGCCGGTGACGAGCAAGCCATGCTCAACAGCCTCGGCTTCGACTCCCTGGAAGCCCTGAGCGCCAGCGTGATTCCCGACAGCATCAAGGGCACCAGCGTCCTCGGCCTGGAAGACGGTTTGAGCGAAGCCGATGCCCTGGCCTTGATCAAGTCCATCGCGACTAAAAACCAGCTGTTCAAGACCTTCATCGGCCAGGGCTACTACGGCACCCACACGCCGTCGCCGATCCTGCGCAACCTGCTCGAAAACCCGGCCTGGTACACCGCCTACACCCCGTACCAGCCAGAAATCTCCCAAGGCCGTCTCGAAGCGCTGCTGAACTTCCAGACCCTGATCAGCGACCTCACCGGCCTGCCGATCGCCAATGCCTCGCTGCTGGACGAAGCCACCGCCGCTGCCGAAGCCATGACCTTCTGCAAACGCCTGAGCAAGAACAAGGGCAGCCACGCCTTCTTCGCCTCCGTGCATTGCCACCCGCAGACCCTCGACGTACTGCGCACCCGTGCCGAGCCCCTGGGCATCGACGTGGTGGTTGGCGACGAGCGCGAACTGACTGACGTGACGCCGTTCTTCGGCGCACTGCTGCAATACCCGGCGAGCAACGGTGACGTGTTCGATTACCGCGAGCTGACCGAACGCTTCCACGCCGCCAATGCCCTCGTTGCCGTGGCTGCCGACCTGCTGGCCCTGACCGTGCTGACCGCGCCGGGCGAATTCGGCGCCGACGTGGCCATCGGCAGCGCACAGCGCTTCGGCGTGCCGTTGGGCTTCGGTGGCCCGCACGCGGCGTACTTCTCCACCAAGGACGCGTTCAAGCGTGACATGCCGGGCCGCCTGGTCGGTGTTTCCGTAGACCGTTTCGGCAACCCGGCCCTGCGCCTGGCCATGCAGACCCGCGAGCAACACATCCGTCGCGAGAAAGCCACCAGCAACATCTGCACCGCGCAAGTGCTGCTGGCCAACATCGCCAGCATGTACGCCGTGTACCACGGTCCAAAAGGCCTGACGCAAATCGCCAATCGCGTGCATCACCTGACTGCGATCCTGGCCAAAGGCTTGAGCACATTGGGCCTGAGCGTCGAGCAAGCGAGCTTCTTCGACACCCTGACCGTGAAGACCGGCGCGCAAACCGCCGCCCTGCACGACAAGGCGCACGCCCAGCGCATCAACCTGCGCGTGGTCGATGGTGAGCGCCTGGGCCTGTCCCTGGACGAAACCACCACTCAGGCCGACGTTGAAACCCTGTGGAGCCTTCTGTCCGACGGCAAGGCCCTGCCGGACTTCGCCGCCCTCGCCGCCTCGGTGCAGAGCGCCATCCCGGCCACGCTGGTACGTCAGTCGCCGATCCTCAGCCACCCGGTGTTCAACCGCTATCACTCGGAAACCGAGCTGATGCGTTACCTGCGCAAACTGGCGGACAAGGACCTGGCGCTGGACCGCACCATGATCCCGCTGGGTTCGTGCACCATGAAACTCAACGCCGCCAGCGAAATGATCCCGGTGACCTGGGCCGAGTTCGGTGCCCTGCACCCGTTCGCCCCGGCCGAGCAAAGCGCCGGCTACCAGCAATTGACCGACGAGCTGGAAGCGATGCTCTGCGCCGCCACCGGTTATGACTCGGTTTCGCTGCAACCGAACGCCGGCTCCCAGGGTGAATACGCAGGTCTGCTGGCGATCCGTGCCTACCACCAGAGTCGTGGCGAAGACCGTCGCGACATCTGCCTGATCCCGTCGTCGGCCCACGGTACCAACCCGGCCACCGCACAAATGGCCGGCATGCGCGTGGTCGTCACCGCCTGCGATGCCCGCGGCAACGTCGACATCGAAGACCTGCGCGCCAAGGCCATCGAGCACCGCGAACACCTCGCTGCGCTGATGATCACCTACCCGTCGACCCACGGTGTGTTCGAAGAAGGCATCCGCGAAATCTGCGGCATCATTCATGACAACGGCGGCCAGGTGTACATCGACGGCGCCAACATGAACGCCATGGTCGGCCTCTGCGCCCCGGGCAAGTTCGGCGGCGACGTTTCGCACCTGAACCTGCACAAAACCTTCTGCATCCCCCACGGCGGTGGCGGCCCGGGCGTCGGCCCGATCGGTGTGAAATCGCACTTGGCGCCATTCCTGCCGGGCCACGCACAGATGGAGCGCAAGGAAGGCGCCGTTTGCGCGGCACCGTTCGGCAGCGCGAGCATTCTGCCGATCACCTGGATGTACATTCGTATGATGGGTGGCGCGGGCCTCAAGCGTGCTTCGCAGCTGGCGATCCTCAATGCCAACTACATCTCCCGTCGCCTCGAAGAGCACTACCCGGTGCTGTACACCGGCAGCAACGGCCTGGTGGCGCATGAGTGCATCCTCGACCTGCGCCCACTGAAAGACAGCAGCGGCATCAGCGTCGATGACGTCGCCAAGCGCCTGATCGACTTCGGTTTCCACGCGCCGACCATGTCGTTCCCGGTGGCCGGCACGCTGATGATCGAGCCGACCGAAAGCGAATCCAAGGAAGAACTGGACCGCTTCTGCGACGCCATGATCCGCATCCGCGAAGAAATCCGCGCAGTGGAAAACGGCACCCTGGACAAGGACGACAACCCGCTGAAAAACGCGCCGCACACCGCCAAGGAACTGGTCGGCGAGTGGTCGCACCCGTACAGCCGTGAGCAGGCGGTGTACCCGGTTGCGTTGTTGATCGAAGGCAAGTACTGGCCGCCGGTCGGTCGCGTCGACAACGTGTTCGGCGACCGCAACCTGGTCTGCGCCTGCCCGTCGATCGAAAGCTACGCTTAAACCAATGAGTGGGGCGGAATCATCCGCCCCACTCAAGAACACCGCAAATCTCCTGTAGCACAGCATCTCCCGTGATACGCCTATAACAAGAAACCGGAGAACCACCATGTCGTTAAGCGTGTTCGACCTGTTCAAGATTGGCATCGGCCCCTCCAGCTCCCACACCGTCGGTCCGATGCGCGCCGCTGCGCGTTTCGTCGAAGGCCTGCGCCGTGAAGGGCTGCTGACGGCCACCACCTGCGTCAAGGTCGAGCTGTACGGCTCGCTCGGCGCCACCGGCAAAGGCCACGGCAGTGACAAGGCTGTGTTGCTGGGCCTGGAAGGTGAACACCCGGACACCGTGGATACGGAAACCGTCGCCGCGCGCCTGCAAGAAATCCGCAGCAACGGACGCTTGAACCTGCTCGGCGAACACAGCATTGCGTTCAACGAGAAAGAACACCTGGCGATGATTCGCAAACCGTTGGCGTATCACCCCAACGGCATGATTTTCCGCGCCTTCGACGCAGCGGGCCTGCAAGTCCGTAGCCGCGAGTACTACTCGGTCGGCGGCGGTTTTGTGGTCGATGAGGACGCCGCCGGCGCCGATCGCATCGTCGAAGACGCCACCCCCCTGACCTTTCCGTTCAAAAGTGCCAAGGATCTTCTCGGTCATTGCGTCAAATACGGGCTGTCGATCAGCCAGGTGATGCTGACCAACGAAAGCGCCTGGCGCCCGGAAGCGGAAACCCGCACCGGCCTGCTGAACATCTGGCAAGTGATGCAGGACTGTGTCGCCGCCGGATGCCGTAATGAAGGCATCCTGCCCGGCGGGCTGAAGGTCAAGCGCCGGGCCGCCGCGCTGCATCGGCAGTTGTGCAAGAACCCGGAATCGTCGTTGCGCGACCCGCTGTCAGTGCTCGACTGGGTCAACCTGTACGCCCTGGCGGTCAATGAAGAAAACGCCAATGGGGGGCGCGTGGTCACCGCCCCCACCAACGGCGCGGCCGGGATCATTCCAGCGGTGCTGCATTACTACATGCGCTTTATCCCGGGTTCCAATGACGACGGCGTGGTGCGTTTTCTGCTCACTGCCGCGGCCATCGGCATTCTGTACAAGGAAAACGCTTCGATCTCCGGCGCCGAAGTCGGCTGCCAGGGCGAAGTCGGCGTTGCCTGCTCGATGGCCGCCGGTGCCTTGTGCGAAGTGCTTGGCGGCACTGTGCAACAAGTGGAGAACGCCGCGGAAATCGGCATGGAACACAACCTCGGACTGACCTGCGACCCGATTGGCGGGCTGGTGCAAGTGCCTTGCATCGAGCGCAACGCCATGGGCTCGGTCAAGGCCATCAATGCCGTGCGCATGGCCCTGCGCGGCGACGGGCAACACTTCGTTTCCCTCGACAAGGTCATTCGCACCATGCGCCAGACCGGCGCCGACATGAAAAGCAAATACAAGGAAACCGCCCGTGGCGGTTTGGCGGTCAACATTATCGAGTGCTGATGTGCGCTCATCTGCACCCTTCTTCAGGAGCTGAATATGTCCACCGAACAACTGTTGAAAACCCCGTTGCACGCACTGCACATCGAACTCGGCGCGCGCATGGTGCCGTTCGCCGGCTACGACATGCCCGTCCAGTACCCGCTGGGCGTGATGAAGGAACACCAGCACACCCGCGACCAGGCCGGGCTGTTCGATGTCTCGCACATGGGCCAGATTCGCCTGACCGGCGCCAATGCCGCCAAAGCCCTGGAAACCCTGGTGCCGGTGGACATCATCGACCTGCCGGTGGGCATGCAGCGCTACGCCATGTTCACCAATGCGACGGGCGGCATCCTTGACGACCTGATGGTCGCCAACCTGGGCAACGACGAACTGTTCCTGGTGGTCAACGCCGCCTGCAAGGATCAGGACCTGGCACATCTGCGCAAGCACATTGGCGACCAGTGCACGATCGAGCCGCTGTTCGAAGAGCGCGCCCTGCTCGCCCTGCAAGGCCCGGCAGCCGTGACCGTGCTGGCACGCCTGGCCCCTACAGTTGCAAAGATGACCTTCATGCAGTTCGCCCGCGTGAAGCTGCTGGGCGTGGACTGCTTTGTCAGCCGTTCGGGTTACACCGGTGAAGACGGCTACGAAATTTCCGTACCCGCCGCCAACGCCGAAGCACTGGCTCGCGCACTGCTCGCTGAAGCCGAAGTGGCCGCCATCGGCCTTGGCGCTCGCGACTCCCTGCGCCTGGAAGCCGGCCTGTGCCTGTACGGCCACGACATGAACACCGACACCACCCCGATCGAAGCAAGCCTGCTGTGGGCGATCTCCAAGCCACGTCGCGCTGATGGCGCACGGGCCGGCGGCTTCCCTGGCGCCGAAAGCGTATTCGCCCAGCAACAGGCAGGCGTGAACCGCAAACGTGTAGGTTTGTTACCGCAGGAACGTACACCCGTGCGTGAAGGCGCCGAGATCGTCAACGAAGCCGGCGACATCATCGGTAGCGTCTGCAGCGGCGGTTTCGGGCCAACCCTGGGCGGGCCGCTGGCCATGGGTTATGTCGACAGCGCTTATATCGCACTGGACACACCGGTTTGGGCGATCGTTCGTGGGAAAAAGGTGCCTTTGCTTGTAAGCAAAATGCCATTTGTTCCACAACGCTACTATCGCGGCTGATTGACTGTTCCTATAAGTAACGCGGTTGCGTTAACGGTGTACTAATGTGTAACGCAACCGCCATATAACAGTGCATCGTTTGGCTATAAGCTTCGATTATGAACTTTGCTTATAACGATCGAAAACATTTGAACAGGGTTAGCGAATAAGGCCGCACTAGTGGACTTACTTTGCCATCAACCTGAGGAAATACGGGGCCCTCACAGGGCTTGTTTTTTCTCCCGTAGTTGGCGTAGAGTTTGTTCACTGTGTTTGCATGGGTCGCTTGGAATCGTGACCTGGGCAGTAGCCTACAAGTTAGCTACATCCCGTTCGACGTCTTCTTACTCTCCTGCAACCAGCCCCAGTACTCTTTCATGAGAAGGAGACTGTCATTAATTTTTTGCGTCAAAGGAAATAAGAAATGTCCCAACGTCAGAGCGGTACCGTCAAGTGGTTTAACGACGAGAAAGGTTTTGGTTTTATCACTCCTGAAAGCGGTCCGGATCTGTTCGTGCATTTCCGCGCTATCCAGGGCAACGGCTTCAAGAGCCTGAAAGAAGGCCAGAAAGTGACTTTCATCGCCGTGCAGGGCCAGAAAGGCATGCAGGCTGACGAAGTACAAGCGGAAGGTTAATCTTCTGTAACGAAAAAGCCCCTGATGCTGACATCAGGGGCTTTTTTGTGCGCGTAAATCCGTAAAATGGCTTCTTTTTTCGCCGAGAGCCTGCCATGTCGAAACACCTGCTTACTCCCCAGGGCGACTTTCCTGCCGCTGGCCTGGGTCGTCGCCTGGCAGCCATGTTCTATGATTTCCTGCTGTGTACCGCCCTGCTGATCGTCACCAGCGGCATCTACAAGATGATCCAGATGGCGATCATCGGCGAAGAAAGGATGCGCACCCTGACCGAAGCGGGTGCGCTGGACGGCGATCCCCTGCTCTCGACGGTGCTGTTGTTCGTACTGTTCGGCTTCTTCGCCAAATTCTGGACCTGGTCCGGTCAGACGCTGGGCATGCAGGTCTGGTGCATCCGCGTGCAGAACGCCGATGGCTCATCCATCAGCCTGTGGCAGGCGTTGCTGCGCTTTGTCGTGTCGCTTGCTTCGGTGCTGTGTGTTGGTCTGGGATTCTTCTGGTCGTTGTTCGACAAACAGAAACGCAGCTGGCATGACATGTATTCCAATACCGAACTGGTGCGGATTCCGAAGAAGACCAAGTAACGCCCACAAAAAAGATCGCAGCCTTCGGCAGCTCCTACAGGGTTTCATTTACACCTGTAGGAGCTGCCGAAGGCTGCGATCTTTTGCTTTCTGGCTTTTAAGCGTTACCGGCCAGCTTCATCCGCGCCGCCTGGGTGAAATCGAGCATGCGCTTGAGCGGGCGGATCGCCTGAGGGATCAGCGCCGGGTCGACAAAGATTTCGTTCGCCCCTTCCTTCAACGCCTTGAGCGTGCGCTCAAGGGTGTTCATGGCCATCCACGGGCAATGCGCACAACTGCGGCACGCCGCGCCGTTACCTGCCGTCGGGGCTTCGATAAAGACCTTGTCCGGGCACAGCTGCTGCATCTTGTAGAAGATGCCGCGGTCGGTCGCCACGATCAGCGTCTTGTTCGGCAGGCTCTGTGCCGCCGCGATCAACTGACTGGTGGAACCCACGGCATCGGCCAGTTCAATCACCGATGTCGGCGACTCCGGGTGCACCAGGATCGCAGCATCCGGGTACAGCGCCTTCATGTCTTCAAGCTGCTTGGACTTGAACTCTTCGTGAACGATGCAGGCACCGTCCCACAGCAGCATGTCAGCACCGGTCTGGCGCTGGATGTAGGTCCCCAGGTGCTTGTCCGGGCCCCAGATGATGGTCTCGCCGTTGTCCATCAGGCTTTCGACGATTTCCAGCGCACAGCTTGAGGTCACCACCCAATCCGCTCGGGCCTTTACCGCAGCCGAAGTGTTGGCGTACACCACCACCGTGCGTTCCGGGTGTTGATCGCAGAACGCGGAAAATTCGTCCACCGGGCAACCCAGGTCGAGCGAACAGGTCGCTTCGAGCGTCGGCATCAGCACGCGTTTTTCGGGGTTGAGGATCTTGGCGGTCTCACCCATGAACTTCACGCCGGCGACGACCACGGTCTTGGCCGGATGGGCGTTGCCGAAACGGGCCATCTCCAGCGAGTCGGAGACACAGCCGCCCGTCTCTTCGGCCAGCGCCTGAATGACAGGGTCACAATAGAAGTGGGCCACCAGCACCGCGTCCTGAGCCTTGAGCTCGGCAGCGATGGCGGCACGGTAATAAGCCTCTTCATCGGCGGTCAGCGGCTTGGGCTGCTTGGCGTCGAGGTGGGCTTGAACCAGAAGGCGTTCGGAAATTTGCGTCATGTTCGCAAGACCTGCAGGCGCATTCGCGCGAAAGTCGAGTATACACCCGGCTCCGGACCCTACAGGGTACCGCCGGGAAAGTGAGTATTCATCAGGCACGGACAGCGTTGAAGCTGCGCAAGGCTACAGAATATCCGACGGATGCAAAAGATGATTCTGACCTGCGCAGCCTGGCGCATCGCTGAATTAAATCGCAGGCAGAAAAAAATCCGGAAATCCTCACATACGTGGGCCCTCCAGATCTTTAAAACTGCTTGAAAATGGTGGGTCATGTGGAATTCGGGATCACTTTGCACCTGTACTGATCGGACATCGACATGACAGTCGATGCACACATGATCGAAAAACCGGAAGAATCCTACAAAACCAATGACCCATCTCCTACAAAAATAGGAATGACACACTGTTTGGGGCTGGATAGCCTCTGTCGAGCAGAAAGAAACTTATTTGCACTAAAACCCTGCAATGGTTTGTCCCGCTATGCCTTCATCAATATCGATACCGAACCCAAACCGCTGTTCCTCGACGTCGATAACCCGTTGTCCTTAGACGGCATCAGCAACGCCCTGAGGAACGCTGTCCACGTAAAGTTCTCAGAAATGAGACCGTGCCCTGATGGGCTTTGGCTTGAAGAAGAGCGGGGGCGTTTCTGCTGTGAAATACGCACGACATTTTCCACATGCGAGGCTCTTGCGACATGAGTAACGAGAATTCAGGCTCTTGCGCAAAAGCCGACCAGGAAACCAGACACTCGTTTTTGTACTTGTTTTTGACCATATTCATCCCCTTTGGCCTCGGGCATTTTGTGTCCTACCTGTTTCGCACGGTCAACGCCTTGATCTATGTGGATCTGGAGCGGGAACTGCACCTGCCCGCCAGCAGCCTGGGCCTGCTTACCGGTGTGTACTTTCTGACTTTCGCCGCAGCGCAGATTCCGCTGGGGGTCATGCTCGACCGCTACGGTCCGCGTAGCGTGCAGGCACCCATGCTGCTGTTCGCTGTGTTGGGCTCGCTGATTTTCAGCTTCTCCCATACGGAACTGGGCTTGATCATTGGTCGCGGCCTGATCGGCCTAGGTGTTGCTGGCTCGCTGATGAGTGCGATCAAAGCGTGTGCCATCTGGCTGCCTGCCGAACGCCTGCCGCTGAGTACAGCATGCCTGTTATCTGTGGGCGGCTTGGGCGCAATGGCGTCCACCACGCCGTTGCATGAACTGCTCAAGTGGATCTCATGGCGTGAAGCATTCTTGATTCTGGCGCTGCTGACTTTGTTCGTCTGCGTAGTCATTCATCGGAGCGTGCCGCGCACCTACAACCCCAAACACACCACTCTTGCCGAAATGTCCAAGGCAGTGGGAAGGCTTTACTCCTCCAGGGTATTTTGGCGACTGGCGTTGTACTCGGTGTTTGCCCATGCGATCTACATGTCGGTGCTGTCGCTATGGATGGGGCCGTGGCTACGCGATGTCGCACATTTGAACGAGTCCAGTATGGCCAACACCTTGCTCTGGGGCACCGTGGCGATGGTGGCAGGCTCGCTGGCCTTCGGCTCGTTCACCGACTACCTGCGGCGCTTTGGTGTGCAGCCGATCATGGTGTGCGGCGCCGGGGTTTCAATCTTCATCGTATTTCAATCACTGATGATCAGCGGACTACCCGTATCGCCGCTACTGATTGCTATGGGGTTCAGCTTCTTCGGCACTTCCACCACCATGAACTACGCGATCGTGGCTCAGTCGGTATCCCCTGAACTTGCCGGGCGGGTCAGTTCGTCGTTCAACCTGGTGGTGTTCGTATTGGCGTTCGTCTTGCAATGGTTGATGGGGGAAATCCTGAACCTGTGGCCAAGATCTGGACAAGGGCATCCAGTGGAGGCTTATCAGTGGTCGCTGGGAGTGATGATCGCGTTGCAGGTACCAGGGGTGTTGTTGTGGCTGAGTTTTAAACCGTGGGAACTGAAAATCGCGGCGACGCGGTAAAACCGGGCAACCATTAATACCTTAGCGAAAGCCCCACCCTCCAGACCTGCCAGCACTGAATTTCAGGCAAAAAAAAACCCGGAAATCCTCACTTGCGTGGGCCTTCCGGATTTTCTAAACCGCCAAAAATGGTGGGTCGTGTGGGATTCGAACCTACGACCAATTGGTTAAAAGCCAACTGCTCTACCAACTGAGCTAACGACCCGCTGTGTGGTGGCGCGTATAATACTGATTTTTAAGGACTATTCAACACCTATTTTGAAATAAATCAAAAATAAGGGGTTGGATCGCTGATTCCGGCCGCCGCAAAGCCTTCTGCACGCAGTCGGCAGCTGTCGCACTTGCCGCAGGCGCGACCGTTATCGTCGGCCTGATAGCAGGAAACGGTCAGACCATAATCCACGCCAAGCTTAACGCCGGCCTGGACGATCTGCGCCTTGCTGAGGTTTTGCAGCGGTGCCTGGATGCGGAAGCCATTGCCTTCCACGCCGGCCTTGGTTGCCAGGTTGGCCATGCGCTCGAACGACTCGATGAACTCGGGACGGCAGTCCGGGTAACCGGAGTAATCCACCGCATTGACACCGATGAAGATGTCACGTGCGCCGAGTACTTCAGCCCAGCCCAGGGCCAGGGACAGGAACACCGTGTTACGCGCAGGCACGTAAGTCACCGGAATGCCCTCACCCAACTCTTCCGGAATATCGATGCTGCTGTCGGTCAGCGCCGAGCCGCCCATGCCGTTCAGGTTCAGACCGATCACCTTGTGCTCGACCACACCCAGGTCCCGCGCCACACGCTCGGCGGCGTGCAGTTCGGCGTGAGAGCGCTGACCGTAGTCGAAGCTCATGGTGTAGCAGCTGTAGCCTTCGGCGCGCGCCATGGCCACGACGGTCGCCGAGTCCAGGCCACCGGACAGCAGGATGACCGCACGTTTTTCAGCAGTATTGAGTTGTTCAGTCATTTCAGCGCCCCGGCTCGTCATTCCATAGATATTTATGCAGTTGCAACTGCAAACGCACTGGCAGATTGTCCGCCACCACCCAGTCCGCCAGGTCCCTGGCATTGAGATCATGGTGACTTGGCGAGAACAGGACTTCGCCGGCACGCTGTTCCAGACCGTACTGGATCAGCTTGGAAACGGACCAGTCATAGTCCTCCCGCGAGCAGATGACAAACTTCACCTGATCGTTGGGCGTGAGCAGCTCAATATTTTCGTAGCGATTGCGGTGTGCTTCCTTCGAACCCGGGGTTTTCAGGTCGACAACGCGACTGACCCGGGAATCTACTGCCGAGATATCGATAGAGCCACTGGTTTCCAGTGACACTTCGTAACCGGCGTCACACAGGCGCTTGAGCAAGGGAATGGCGTTGGGTTGCGCCAGGGGCTCGCCGCCCGTGACACAGACGTATCGCGGACGAAAACCGGCGACCTGCTCGAGGATATCGTCGAGGGTGCGGATGGTCCCGCCGGTGAACGCGTAGGCGCTGTCGCAGTATTGGCAACGCAACGGACAACCGGTCAGGCGCACAAAAACAGTGGGCAGCCCGGCAGTCCGAGTTTCACCCTGCAACGAGTAGAAAACTTCGGTGATTCTCAATGTGTCTTGCATAGTCGCCACGGGCGTAACAGCTAAACAGGCTGTCCGCCTCCGTCAGGCACTTCAAGGAACCCCGGCAATGCGCAGATCCCAAAAAGCGTGTTTCAGAAAAAGGGTGTGAATTCTAACGAAAAAACCCGCGACAAGCGCGGGTTTCTTCAAAACAGGTCAAGCAGGCTTACATTTTCTGCAGATCGCGCTGGGCCAGTTGAGCGGCGGAAGTGCCCGGATATTGGGACACAACCTGCTGCAGAATACCTTTGACCCGGTCGGTATGACCCAAGCGGCGCTCCACATCAGCGAGCTTGTACAGCGAATCAGGCACTTTGGCGTGCTTGGGATACAGCTGCGAAACCTTGGCAAATGCCTGACCTGCACCTTGCAGATCGCCCTTGGCCAGGTTCACTTCGCCCAACCAGTACTGGGCATTGCCCGCATACTGGCTGTTCGGGTATTTGCGCAGGAATGCGGCGAAAGCCTGACTGGCCTTGTCGAAATCCTTGGCCTTGATCAGGTCGAAGGCAGCATCGTAATAGAGCTTTTCCTTCGCCGGATCTGCCGGCTCGCCACCTGCGGCAGGTGCTTGAGCGGCGGCTGCGCCAGCTGCCGCACCTGCGGCTGCACCGGGGGCATTCAAATCACCACCGGTGGAAGAATTCTGAGGATTCGCGGCTGGTGCAACGCCGGTTCCTATGCGCCGATCAAGATCCTGGTATCGCTCCAGGTTTTCCTGCTTCATGCGCGCTACATCATTTTGCAGAACTTCAATCGCACCTTGCTGGCGCTCGATCTGTTGCTGCATTGATTGCAGTTGGTTGAACAGTTCGCCCTGTGCCGAGACAGGGGCCGAAACCCCTCCCCCGGCATAGGCGCCGTTCGTACCGTAACCCGCAGGCGGATAACTGCTCCCGCTATTGTTATAGCCGGAGTTGTCCTCGACCACAGGAACCGCAGCCCACACCGCAAACGGTGCGAGGCTGAGAGCCAAAACAGTTACAGCACGACGGCACGTTCGCATGACGAATTACTTACGCAGTTCGACGCGACGGTTTTGAGCCCAGGACTGCTCGTCGTTGCCGGTAGCAACTGGACGCTCTTCGCCGTAGGAAACCAGTTCCAGCTGAGCTGGGGAAACGCCTTGCAGTACCAGGTAGCGCTGAACGGCTTTCGCACGACGCTCGCCCAGTGCCATGTTGTACTCACGAGTACCACGTTCGTCGGTGTTGCCTTCCAGAACAACGCGAGCGCCGTTTGCTTTCAGGTCTTTGGCGTGAACGTCCAGAGCGCGCATGGCTTCTGGCTTCAGGTCCGAACTGTCGTATTCGAAGTAGAAAGTGGTGATAGCGCGCAGTGCAGCTTCTTCGCTCAGGGAGCCGTCAACTGCACCAGTGTTTGCGCCGTAACCAGCGTTTGGATCTACCGCGCCTTCACCGGCATTGTCGCCGCCTTTGGACGAGCAACCTACAGCTACAGCCATGGCCAGTGCCAGCGCAGCAAATTTACCAAACTTCAGCATTTCCATCGTGAAACTCCTAATGAACCCCAGTGTGTTAAGTACAACGTATAGCGCCGCGTCAGTTCAGGTAAGGGGACCAGGAAGGTTCTCTGACTTCGCCTTGTGCGGTAGGAAGCGGGAGCCTTACGCGTCCGTTGATGGACACGAGCATCAAGACTCCCCGGCCCTGCTGGCGGGTGGCGTAGATTACCATGGTGCCGTTGGGCGCGACAGTAGGCGACTCGTCCAGAGTGCTATCAGTGAGGATTTTTACACTACCGCGCTGCAAATCCTGGGCCGCCACCTTGAAATTGGTGAAGCCATCCTGACGGTGAATCATGACAAGCGTCTTTTCATCAGCCGACAGTTTAGGGTTGGCGTTGTAGTTACCGACGAACGTCACACGTTCGGCACCGCCACCACCCGCGCTGGTCTTGTAGATCTGCGGTTTGCCGCCACGGTCCGACGTGAAGTAGATGGTCGAGCCATCCTTGCCCCAGAACGGTTCGGTGTTGATGCCAGGACCGTTGGTGACACGGCTGATCTGACGCGAACCCAGGTTCATCACATAGATGTCCGGGTTGCCGTCTTTGGACAGCACGAACGCCAGACGATTGCCATCCGGCGACCAGGCTGGCGCACCGTTCAGGCCTTCGAAGTTGGTGATCTGCTCACGGCGACCGGTGTCGATGTTCTGCATGAAGATGCGTGGACGCTTCTGCTCGAAGGAGACATAAGCGATGCGCTTGCCATCCGGTGCGAAACGCGGCGACAGGATCGGCTCGCGCGACTGCAGCAGGGTCACGGCGCGAGCACCGTCATAGTCCGAACGTTGCAAGGTGTAGCGAGTGTTGTTCTCGGAGAAACGCTCGGCCGTTACATACAGCAGGCGAGTCGAGAAGGCACCCTTGATACCTGTGAGCTTTTCGAACGACTGGTCAGAGATGTAGTGCGCCATGTCGCGCAACTGATCGACGCCGCCCGACACGCTGCCGGTCAGCACTTGCTGTTCGGTGGCGACATTGAACAGTGCGTATTGCACCTGCAGGCGACCGCCCGCCGGCACAATGCTGCCGACCATGACGTACTGGGCACCCAGCGCCTTGAAGTCACGGAAGATGATTTCGCTGGCCTGGCTCGGCTGGCTGATCATGTTCTGCTTTGGAAGCGGCGAGTAGTAACCCGAGTTGCGCAGGTCGTTACCGATAATTTCCGCCATGTCGTCCGGCAGCACGCTACCGCCCTGGAAGCCAAACGGTACTACGGCGATCGGGGTCGCCCGATCGCTGCCACTGGTAACCAGAATGTTTTTCTCATCTGCCATCGCCATCCCTGCCATGCAGCAGATAACGACCAGCATTCCTCGAAGAAGGTTTCTCACAAGGCTAGATCCTCAGGTGTGAATGTCATCTTGAATGAACGATACGGAGCGAAATCACTCGGCTTCATTCCCTGCATTTCTGTCAAACGTCCAATATTCTTCACCGCTGCAACAGCCGAGGCGTCAAACGGACCGTCGCCACTGGACCTGGACACGCTGACCGAAGTCACCGTACCGTCCGGCAACATGCCGATTTGCAATACGACCGTCATGCCTTTGCGTGCCGAAGGTGGACGAGCCCAGCCTTCTGCTGCACGCGCACGAATCAGGTCATCGAAACTGCCGGCGACTTCGTCGCCCTGCTCATCGGCCAACGCCTGCTGACGCTGCGGCGTGTCGGAAAGCAAATCTGCCAGGGCCTGGGCCTTTTTGTCTTCGGCGGATTTACGTGCCGCGTCCTGCGATTTCTTCTTCGCAGCATCGGCAGTAGCTTTCTTCTTCGCTTCCTCGGCGACTTTCTTCTTCGCCTCTTCAGCTTCAGCTTTCTTCTTGGCGTCTTCCGCGGCTTTCTTCTTCGCGTCTTCGACGATCTTTTTCTTGGCTTCTTCAGCGGCCGCTTTCTTGGCCTCTTCTTCTGCAGCTTTCTTGGCTTCTTCTTCAGCTTTCTTCTTGGCTATATCAGCCAATTGTTTCTCTTCTGCCTTCTTGGCTTCCGCGGTTTTCTTCGCATCGTCGGCTTTTTTGGCTTCATCAGCCTTTTTCGCCTCGTCCGCTTTCTTCGCCTCGTCGGCCTTCTTGGCTTCTTCGGCCTTTTGAGCCGCCTCTTCTTTCTTTTGTTCCGCAGCCTTCACCGCTTCCTGCTCGACCTTTTTCTGTTCCATCTGCTCGACTTCGGTCTGACGCGCAGCAGATTTCTGCGCCTCACCGGCAATCTTCTGATTGGTCTGGGTGGTCGCCCGACTTTTCGATTTCAGCTGGTACAAGGTCGCCTGGACAATCGGCTTGGCCGGCGGCAGTTCCGGGGTAAAGGCAAAGCTGACGAACAGCATGCCGAACACCAGCACGTGCAAGCCAATCGCCCAGACACTAGGCCAGAAGTAGCTTTCCGAGGCGGACGGCTCTCGCTGTTGCTGCATCAGGGCGCCTCGGTAATCAAGCCAACATTACCGACCCCGGCCTTCTGCAACCCGCCCATGGCCCCCATGACGGAGCCGTAATCGACACTCTTGTCGCCGCGGATGAAGACCTGGGTACGCTTGCCGCCTTCGTTGCCGACGCGAATGATCTTGGTCACCGCGTCAGTCATCTGCGGCAGGGTCATGGCCCGATCCTGCTGCTTTTCGGTGTCGACTTCGCTGCCAAGGTTCCAGTAGTAGGTCTTGTCGGATTTGATGGAAATGGTCAGGACCTGGGTGTTGTTGTCCTGCGGCAAGGCTTCGCTGGAAACCTTGGGCAGATCAACTTTCACGCCCTGATTGAGCATCGGCGCGGTCACCATGAAGATGACCAGCAGCACCAACATCACGTCGATGTAAGGCACCACGTTCATCTCGGCGACCGGCTTGCGCTTTTTGCGAGCTCGAGCGATTAAAGCCATTGGAAATTACCTGCTTATTCTTCGCTGGTGTGCACTTTGCGGTGCAGGATCGCCTGGAACTCGTCGGCGAAGGTGTAGTAGCGGCCCAGCAGGGTTTCACTGCGAGCAGCAAAACGGTTGTAAGCGATAACGGCTGGAATGGCGGCGAACAGACCGATCGCGGTGGCGATCAGTGCTTCGGCGATACCCGGGGCCACAGTGGCCAGGGTCGCTTGTTGGGCGGTCGCCAGACCGCGGAAGGAGTTCATGATGCCCCAGACCGTACCGAACAGACCGATGTACGGGCTGACGGAACCAACGGTGGCCAGGAAGGGCAGGCTCTGCTCGAGCTTTTCTTCTTCGCGGGAAATGGCAACGCGCATGGCACGCGCCACGCCTTCCATGACCGCTTCCGGGTCAACGCCTGGCTGCTGGCGCAGACGGGAGAATTCCTTGAAACCGGCACGGAAGATTTGCTCGACGCCCGAATCAGGGTCCGGATTGCTGCCGGCCTGACGGTACAGCTTGGACAGGTCGATACCTGACCAGAAGCGCTCTTCGAAGCTCTCCAGGGCACGTCGACCGGCGCGCAGCAGGTTGCTGCGCTGAAAGATCATGATCCATGAGGTCACCGATGCGGCTACCAGGATCAGCATTACCAGTTGCACCACGATACTGGCATTGCTGACCAGGCTCCACATGGAGGAATGGTCGACGACGTTAGCTTCCACGCTTTATCTCCTGCTTTGAGTGTGTACCCGCGCCGCTCACGTCGGCAAAGGCCGCTCGTAGAGCTTCGGGAATGGCCCGGGGTTTCAAACTTTCAGTGCGCACACAGGCCACCAGAAACTGCCCTTCGCAGAGCAGTGCATTATCCGTTGCCCGCCTGACCTGCTGCTTGAAGCGCAGGCTGGCACGGTTCAATTCGATTACTTCAGCGCTTACCAGCAGTTCGTCATCCAGTCGCGCCGGCGCGTGGTAGCGCGCTTCGCTGGAATGCACGACGAACAACAGGTCCTCCCCGGCAAGCTGCGATTGGGCAAAGCCCAGATCTCGTAGCCGCTCGGTTCGAGCCCGTTCCATAAACTTGAGGTAATTAACGTAATACACGATGCCCCCCGCATCGGTGTCCTCGTAATAAACGCGACAACGATGTGCGAAAGGCTCAAGCCCGTTTTGCGCGCGCATACTCTAGTGCTTACTCCTCAGGTTGCCAATCCGGCATGGCAACTGTTTTTCATTGTTCTGCGGCTTTCACGTGAAAGTACGGTCCTGGGACCCTACATTGCCCGAAAAAATCAGCACGCAATGTTAATTAATCGTCAGCGGCATCGAGAAACTCGTCTACCACGGGCATTTCGCCCAATCGTGACGGAATGTTTAAACCGAAATGCAGGTAGGCATGCCGCGTCACCACTCGCCCCCGTGGCGTGCGCATGATGTAGCCCTGCTGGATCAGATAGGGCTCCAGCACATCTTCAATGGTGTGACGTTCTTCGCTGATGGCGGCAGCCAGGCTGTCGACCCCGACTGGCCCGCCGTCGAACTTCTCGATCATGGTCAACAACAGACGCCGGTCCTGGTGGTCGAAGCCACGCTCGTCGACATCCAGCAGGTTCAGCGCCAGGTCGGCAATCGGCTTGGTGATGTGGCCTTTGGCGCGAACCTCGGCGAAATCGCGCACCCGGCGCAACAAACGGTTAGCGATTCGTGGAGTGCCACGGGCACGGCGGGCGATTTCGAAAGCACCTTCCGGGTCCAGCGGCAAACCAAGGATGCTTGCCGAGCGACTGACAATTGTCGACAGGTCGGCGGTGTTGTAGAACTCCAGGCGCTGGACGATCCCGAAACGGTCTCGCAACGGGTTGGTCAGCATCCCCGCCCGCGTCGTTGCGCCGACCAGGGTGAACGGCGGCAGATCCAGCTTGATCGAACGCGCGGCCGGGCCTTCGCCGATCATGATGTCGAGCTGGAAATCCTCCATGGCCGGGTACAGCACCTCTTCAACGATAGGCGACAGGCGATGGATTTCGTCGATAAACAGCACATCGTGAGGCTCAAGGTTGGTCAACAGCGCCGCCAGGTCACCAGGTCGCTCCAGCACCGGCCCCGAGGTGCTCTTGATCGACACGCCCATTTCCTGGGCGATGATGTTGGCGAGGGTGGTCTTGCCCAGGCCGGGCGGCCCGAAGATCAGCGTGTGATCCAGGGATTCGTTACGACCGCGAGCAGCCTGAATGAACAACTCCATCTGCTCGCGAACGGTCGGCTGGCCAATGTATTCGGCCAGGCTGACCGGGCGAATGGCACGGTCCTGGACTTCTTCGCGCTCACGCGGGCTGTGCGTGGCAGCGATCAGACGATCAGCTTCAATCACTTAGATCATTCCCTTCAAGGCGCGGCGGATCATGTCTTCACTGCTCAAATCTTTCTCCTTGATCGCAGACACCGCCTTGCTCGCTTCCTGGGGCTTGTAGCCCAGGGAAATCAAGGCGCTGACGGCGTCAGTCTCGGCAGTGTTCACCGGGGCCGGTCCATCCGGCTGGTTCGGCACCAGGGCGAACATGGCCGGTACGGTTTCCCAGGCCTTGAAGCGATCCTTGAGTTCCACCAGCAAGCGTTCGGCGGTTTTCTTGCCGACGCCCGGGACCTTGGTCAGCGCCGACGTGTCCTGGGACTGTACGCAACGAACCAGTTCGTCGACTTCCAGGCTCGACATCAAGGCCAGCGCCAGTTTCGGCCCGACACCATTGAGGCGGATCAACTCGCGAAAAAAGTCGCGCTCACGCTTGCCGACAAAACCATAGAGCAACTGTGCGTCTTCGCGCACGACCAAATGGGTGTGCAAGGTCAGCGGCTCACCGACCGACGGCAAGCGGTAAAGGGTCGTCATGGGCACTTCAAGTTCATAGCCCAGGCCATTTACATCCAGAATCAGATGCGGAGGCTGCTTCTCAGCCAGGGTGCCGCGCAAACGTCCAATCACGTTACAAATCCTTGAGCGTTGGCCAGCTCTGGGCCAGCGACTGATAGAGCGAGGGAATGCCGCCGACAACCCAGGCGAAACACCCCACTCCATAAAAATGATTGCTGATGCTATCAGAGACGCAGGCGCCCGCCACGACTGCGTGCTGCGCCCAGACCATGGGGCAACAGGCTGGAGCGGGTATGAGCATGGCAGATGGCGATGGCCAGGGCGTCCGAAGCATCGATCTGCGGTTTGCTGGTCAGCTTGAGCATGTGCATGACCATCATCTGCACCTGCTCCTTATTGGCCGCGCCGGTGCCTACGACCGCCTGCTTGACCTGGGTTGCGGTGTATTCGGCAATTTCCAGGCTTTCCTCGGCACCTGCCACGATCGCGGCGCCACGGGCCTGCCCCAGTTTCAGGGCGGAATCGGCGTTACGGGCCATGAACACCTTTTCGATCCCCATGGTCACCGGATGGTAAGTCTGAATGATCTCCCGCACCCCGCGATAAACAATCTGCAGTCGCTCATGCAGCTCGCCGGCACCGGTACGAATGCAGCCGGAAGCCACATACTCGCAGCCACGGCCGGTATCGCGAACCACACCATAACCGGTGATGCGCGAACCGGGGTCGATACCAAGAATTAAAGTCATAACGCCTGCAAAAGGAATTCGCGGTTGCCTGAGGATAACCGTGTAGGAGCTGCCGAAGGCTGCGATCTTTATCGATAGATCAACCGAGCTGTGCAGCCACCGACTCCGGGATATCCGCGTTGGAATAGACGTTTTGCACGTCATCCAGGTCCTCGAGCATGTCGATCAGCTTGAGGACTTTCTCGGCGCCTTCCAGATCGAGTTCGGCGCTGGTGGTCGGCAACATGACGATTTCCGCGTCGTCACCTTTGAAACCCGCCGCTTCCAGTGCGTTACGCACGGAATAGAACCCGGCAAACGAGGTGAAAACGTCGATCGAACCGTCTTCGTTGGTCACCACGTCATCAGCGTCAGCTTCCATGGCCGCTTCCATCAGTGCGTCTTCGTCAACGCCAGCCGCGAAGGAGATCTGCCCCTTGCGTTCGAACAGATAGGCCACCGAACCATCAGTCCCCAGGTTACCACCGCACTTACTGAACGCGTGACGAACGGCGGCTGCGGTGCGATTACGGTTGTCGGTCATGCATTCGACCATCACCGCCACGCCGCCTGGACCGTAACCTTCGTAGGTCAGCTCGACCACGTCGTCCGTGTCGGCAGCCCCGGTACCACGGGCGACAGCACGATCGATGATGTCGCGGCTCATGTTCGCACTCAAGGCCTTGTCCAGAGCCAGACGCAGCCGCGGATTGGAGCCCGGGTCGCCGCCGCCCTGACGGGCTGCAACGGTCAGTTCACGAATCCACTTGGTGAAGATCTTGCCCCTCTTGGCATCCTGACGTTCTTTGCGGTGCTTGATATTCGCCCACTTGGAATGACCCGCCATAACTCGCTCCGAATTCTCTTTGAAACATTGCCCGCTGCGCTGCATTGCGCCGGCCGACAAACAATAGTCTTGAACAGCTCTAACTATAAAGAAAGGGCGCATCCGCAGATGCGCCCTTCAGGTCAACCTTACTCGGCTTTAGGCGTTTCACGCAGACGAATGTGCAGTTCGCGCAATGCCTTGGCGTCCACCTGGCCCGGTGCCTGAGTCATGACGTCTGCCGCGCTCTGGGTTTTCGGGAAGGCGATCACTTCACGGATCGACTGGGCGCCGGTCATCAGCATCACCAGACGGTCCAGGCCGAAGGCCAGACCACCGTGCGGCGGTGCACCGTATTTCAGGGCATCGAGCAGGAAGCCGAATTTCTCTTCCTGTTCCGCTTCGTTGATGCCCAGCAGACGGAACACCGACTGCTGCATCTCTTTACGGTGGATACGGATCGAACCGCCACCCAGCTCGGTACCATTCAATACCATGTCGTAGGCACGGGACAGAGCGCCAGCCGGGTTGGCTTCCAGCTCTTGCGGGGTGCACTTCGGTGCGGTGAACGGGTGGTGCAAGGCGGTGAAGCTGCCGTCGTCGTTTTCTTCGAACATCGGGAAGTCGACGACCCACATTGGCGCCCACTTGCAGGTCAGCAGGTCCAGGTCGTGGCCCAGCTTGATCCGCAGTGCGCCCAGGGCTTCGCTGACGATCTTCGCCTTGTCGGCGCCGAAGAACACGATATCGCCGTCGACCGCACCGACGCGATCGAGGATCACGTTGAGGTTGGCCTCAGGGATGTTTTTCACGATCGGCGATTGCAGACCGTCAACACCGGCAGCGCGCTCGTTGACCTTGATGTACGCCAGGCCCTTGGCACCGTAGATACCGACAAACTTGGTGTAATCGTCGATCTGCTTGCGCGGCATGCTCGCCCCGCCAGGTACGCGCAAGGCGGCGATGCGGCATTTCGGGTCGTTGGCCGGGCCGCTGAACACCTTGAAGTCGACTTCCTTGAGCTGATCGGCCACGTCCACCAGTTCCAGCGGGTTACGCAGGTCTGGCTTGTCGGAACCGTAGCGGCGCATGGCTTCTTCGAAGGTCATGTGCGGGAAATCGCCGAATTCCAGATCCAGCACTTCCTTGAACAGGTTGCGGATCATTTGCTCGGTCAGGCCCATGATCTCTTTTTCATCGAGGAAGCTGGTCTCGATGTCGATCTGGGTGAATTCCGGCTGACGGTCGGCCCGCAGGTCTTCGTCACGGAAGCACTTGGCGATCTGGTAGTAACGATCGAAGCCGGCCACCATCAGCAGTTGCTTGAACAGCTGCGGTGATTGCGGCAAGGCGAAGAACGAACCGGCGTGCGTGCGGCTCGGTACCAGGTAGTCACGCGCACCTTCAGGGGTGGCGCGGGTCAGGATCGGCGTTTCCACGTCAAGGAAGCCGTTCTCGTCCAGGAAGCGACGGATGCTGGTGGTCATGCGCGAACGCAGGCGCAGCTTCTCGGCCATTTCCGGGCGACGCAGGTCGAGGAAGCGATAGCGCAGGCGGGTTTCTTCGCCGACGTCGGAGAACTCGTTCAACGGGAACGGCGGGGTCTCCGATTCGTTCAGCACTTCCAGCTCGTAGCCCAGCACTTCGATCATGCCTGACGCCATGTTGGCGTTGGTCGCACCGGCCGGACGCAGGCGAACCTTGCCGGTGATCTTCACGACGTACTCGCTGCGCACGCGATCGGCTGCGGCGAAGGTTTCAGCGCGGTCCGGATCGAACACGACCTGGGCCAGACCATCACGATCACGGATATCGAGGAAAATCACCCCACCGTGGTCACGGCGACGATGGACCCATCCGCAAAGGGTAATTTCCTGGCCGTCCAGGCTTTCGTTCAGTTGGCCGCAATAATGGCTGCGCATCATGGTCGTGGTTTCACTTCTCGTAATTCGAAATTCGGTGGAGATCCTACAGCAGCCCCGCCTTTAAAAAAGTCGCCGGGTGATGCAAGAGCACGCATGTCGTTCAACTCAGGTTCCAGACCTTAGTCAGCTTTGTCGCCGCCGGCCAGGTTCTTCTTGGAACCGGTCTTGAAATCGGTTTCGTACCAACCCGTGCCGCTGAGGCGGAAGCCCGGCATGGACAGCAACTTTTTAAGCTCTGGCGCCTGACAGGCAGGGCAGTCGACCAGCGGTGCATCGCTGATCTTTTGAATGGCTTCCAACTGATGACCACAGGAAGCACATTGATAATCGTACATCGGCATGGAGTTGTCTCGGCGATCAGATTGCTACCGCACACGCAGGGTTTTGCGGAAAAGAGCGGGATTATATCCATTAAATGCGGCCTGTGCAGCCGTAAGACTGCACAGACCGACACTCTGCTGCTTTCGCCGCCCAGGCTAGGCCGTGACGATGCCCCCCCCTTCCTTGAGGCTGTGCACGACGCAGACAACCCGCACCAATCCACTGAAGTTCCTTACCCCGCCGTGACGCAAGTGAACTTCGCGATCCACATGAGATAACAGGCTACTGACCGAGCAACCATTGGCCCGGGCCATCGCCCCCAAAATATCCCAATAAACCTGTTCAAGCCGCAAACAGGTTGCGAAGCCATTCAATCGTACGGAGCGGGACAAGGGCTGGGCCAACCCCATATCGAACTCGCGAACAAACGGATCGACTCTTACATCCCTGTGCGAACCGTATCGCCCCTCTTCTTGCCGTTCATAAACCATAACGCTGACACTCCTTTGCCATCCTGGTTTCGTTAAGAACAACTGTCTGTCGACATATAAAAACGCAGGTGCAGAGGTATAGCCAGACGACTTCCTGACCTTCGACGTAGGACAAGCCAACAACTCTTGGCAGATCCTGGAGAACGTCCTACTCCGGACAATTTCCCACACAGTGAAGTGACGCGCCCTTCAGAAGTGCCGTATTGAATAGCGTAGGAAAGTAGACCGCGAACAACGCCTCAAGGCGTCATCCGCGCACGCGGGTGTTACTGATCAGCCGTAAGTACCGCAACCCCGCAACCCGGGGCAACCTGCGGAAAATCATCCCCAAAGAGCCGCCGGACGCCCTGATTTGAGTAGCCTGCAGCTTTGCTGTTAAATAGACAGCGTGTCGCCAGTGCCTATTTTTCCGGGTATGGCGCATAGGCTGATACCGGGCACGTGTCCAACGCCTCTTTATTATCTTGAAGCGAACCGTGCGCCATCAGCTCTTCCTTGTGAGCTGTCTTAACGTGAGTTAATTAAAATGTTGAAAATCGTCCATCTGTTGATAGGCGCAGCGGCCTTGCTGCTGTCCTTCATCCCTAGCCTGCAATCCGAAGCCTTACCTTACCTGCAACAACCTGACGCGCTGTACCTGGCCCTTTTCGGCCTGCTCAACCTCACGCTTGCACCTGTCATCCCTTACTGGAACAAAGGTCCGCGCCACCAACTGCAAAACCTGGTCAGCGTCCTGCTGGCCCTGAGTGTGGTCCTGCAAACCCTGACGCTGATCGCACCGATGCCTGTCATCGCGGGTCAACCTGCCGTTCTGTTCAGCCTGGTCGCAGCCCTGATCGCTGTTGCCCTGCATCTGGGTATCAGCTTCTACAAATCGTCACCGGCCGCCGCCTCGCCAAGCTACGACATGAGCAACCGCGATACCGGCACCGTCAAATGGTTCAACACGTCCAAAGGCTTCGGTTTCATTTCCCGCGACTCCGGCGACGATATCTTCGTCCACTTTCGGGCCATTCGCGGTGAAGGTCACCGCGTCCTCGTAGAAGGCCAGCGCGTGGAGTTCTCTGTCATGAATCGTGACAAGGGCCTGCAAGCCGAAGATGTGATCGCCGCACTGCCACGTCGCTGATTCAAGGCGAAAAAAACCGCGCACAGCCGAGCTGTCCGCGGTTTTTTTATGCCTGCGTGTTGCTTAATAGTGCGGCGGCGGCGCTTCCTCCTCGAACGACTCGAACTGGCCGACCATTTCCTCCTGCCGCTTGAGCAGCGCAGCCATCTGCAGTTGCAGACGCTCGACCACCCGCTGCTGCGCGACCAGCACATCATTCAATGCCTGGATGGTGTCATCCTGAAAGGCCAGACGGCTTTCGAGATCGGTAACGCGTTCTTCCAGGATCATGGTTCAGCCCTCCAGAAACGTAAAATCATCGGTCAATATCAGGCGCAAACGTTCGCGAATGGCGGCGATTTGCTCCGAACTGTAGGATTTTGCCGGATGTTTACCCCAAACCGGCGCTGGCCAGGCGGCATCTTCGCGCTTGCGCACAATCACATGCATGTGCAACTGACTGACGACATTACCCAGCGCCGCAACATTCAATTTGTCCGCATTGAACGAGTCCTTGAGCGCTTGCGACAGCGCCGTCGTCTCCTGCCAAAGCTGCTGCTGGTCTGCGACATCCAACTGAAATATCTCACTGATAGCCTCACGACGAGGCACCAGGATGAACCAGGGATAGTTCGAATCATTGGACAGCAGCAACCGGCAGAGTGGAAAGTCCCCAATCGGTAACGTGTCTTGTTGAAGTCGTGGATCTAAAGCGAACACTGCGCGTACTCCCGCCGGGCCATCATTTTTCAGCTTAGCGCCCATCCTGACGGGACGGCGCGCCAAACGACCGGACGGCAGCATACCTGCGAACGGCGCATGCTTCACGACGAACCTGGCACAGAGGTCACGAGCGCCTGCGAAAAGCTGACACCCCGCCCCCGAATGAGACATTTTTCGCTGCTGCGCACCACTACAGAACCGATCAGCCGGCAAAAAACGCCGAAATGACTGATTAGCAACGAAGAGTTCGCGCCAGACAAGCGGTCAACAGGAATGAATTCATTACAAGGTTAAAAAATTTTTTGCACCAAAACCGCACAGTGGGTCTACGCTGAGTGCTTCGACATCCGCCTTCTACTCACTGGCGGGGTGAACCGGTAACATTTTTGTTTGTAAGGCAGTCGACCAGAAGGGTGCAACATGATGCCAGGCAAGGCGTCAAGCCCAAACTAAACGCGCTTGCCCCCCCGGTTTCATGAGGTTTTTACAGCGCCAGACAATCATTTGGAAAAAAGCTGCAACAAAATTCGAATTTGTGCACGCTTGTTGCATTCATACCCAACATCGCCTGATGTGACACCCGCTGGAAGCGGAGGCCCTCAGGCAAAAAAAACAGTGGCAAGGTAGCCCGATGGAGATTCAAACGTTTCACCAGGACTCTTTTTACCGGCGCCAAGACTCAGAAAACAGCATAAAAGCTGTCAGCCCTGTTGCGTCGGAGCGGAAAATTTGCGACATCTACCACGCTGTTTGCGACAGGGTCGTAAAGAAGGCGAAAGGTTAGATACGCAAGTATCGCCAACATTGTCGGCGTGATATAAGTTTGCGCCGACACAAAAAGAAAGAGCCGCCCAGATAATAAATCAGGTGGGACGGCAGTACTCTTCTAAAACCAAAGGAGCAAATCACGATGCGCGTGATGAAGTGGAGCATGATCGCACTGGCAGTTGCAGCAGCAGCCAGTACTCAGTTGGCAGTAGCCGCACCTTTCGTAAGCGACCAGGCCGAAGCCAAAGGTTTCGTTGAAGACAGCAAACTCGACTTGCTGGTTCGCAACTACTACTACAACCGTAACAAGAAAGACGGCGCAGTCGATGACAAAGACTGGACCCAGGGCATTCAGGGCATGTACAGCTCGGGCTACACCCAAGGTCTGATCGGTGTTGGCGTTGAAGCTTGGGGCCAACTGGCCATTAAGCTGGACGGTTCCGACAAATATGCAGGTTCCGGCAACATGTCCGTGGACTCTGATGGCGAAGTCAACAACAGCCAGGGCAAAGCCGGCGCTGCCGCCAAGTTCCGCATCTCCAAGACCGAGCTGAAAATCGGCGACATGCAGCCAAGCACCTCTCCGGTGTTCGCTGTAGGCGGTTCCCGTATCCTTCACCAGACTGCCAGCGGTATCCAGCTGCAGAGCAGCGAAGTTAAAGACCTCGACCTCGAAGCCGGTCACTTCTACTCGGCAACCAGCCAGGACCGCAACGCTCGTGACGGCGAACTGTTCGCTACTTACGCTGGCGTGACAGCCAACTCCATCGACTACTTCGGTGGCAAGTACGGCATTACCCCGGACCTGAGCGTATCGCTCTACGGTGCCAAGCTCGAAGACGTCTGGAACCAGTACTACGCCAACGCGAACTACACCCTCGCACTGGGCGGCGATAACTCGATCAACTTCGACGGTAACATCTACAACACCAAGGATACCGGTAACGCTAAAGCAGGCGACATCAGCAACACCGCCTACTCCCTGGCCGCTGCTTACTCGTTCCTGAAAGCACACACCCTGACCCTGGCGTTCCAGAAGGTCAACGGCGATACCCCGTTCGACTACATCGGTGTGGGTGACAACAACCGTGGTGGCGACTCGATTTTCCTCGCCAACTCCATTCAGTACTCTGACTTCAACGCCCCTGGCGAGAAGTCGGTACAAGCCCGTTACGACCTGAAAATGGCCGAGTACGGCGTACCTGGCCTGAGCTTCATGGTCCGTTACGTGAATGGTTGGAACATCGATGGTACCAACACTCCATCGAACAGCACCTACACCGGTCTGTACGGTGCAGACGGCAAACACCACGAAACCAACGTGGAAGCCAAGTACGTCGTTCAATCCGGCCCAGCCAAAGATCTGTCGTTCCGCATCCGTCAAGCATGGCACACCGCCAATGCTGACGAAGGCGAAGGCGATATCTCTGAGTTCCGCCTGATCACCGACTACCCGCTCAACATTCTGTAATCGCAGAAAGTTAGTTCGCGGTAATCAAAAAAAGGCCCATCTTCGGATGGGCCTTTTTCGTTGTCTGCTGTACAACATTTAACCAAACAGACTCCGCAGTACATGCCTGACCAAGAAGTCAGGCACTAACCGCACACCTCTTACTGCACCGCCGACTCCTGAACCACGCGAATAACCCGCTGTGGAAATGGAATATCGATGCCGGCCTCTCTCAGACGATCACGGGACAGTTCGTTGAACATGAACATCACATCCCAATAATCCGCCGTCTTCACCCAGACACGCAGGGAAACAGTGATAGAACTGTCACCCAATGTCGAAATGACTGCCTGAGGTGCCGGGTCAATCAATACACGCGGATCCTTGGCCAGTTCCAGCAACACTTCTCGGGCTTTCTGCAAGTCCGCTTCGTAATCGACGCCTACATCAAACACCACTTTGCGGGTCGGCTGACGATTGGTGTTGGTGATAATGCCGTTCGACAGATTACCGTTGGGCACGATGATAGTTTTGTTGTCACCGGTGCGCAGTACGGTATGGAAAATCTGGATGCTGTCGACAGTACCGGCGACACCCTGAGCCTCGATCCAGTCACCGATACGAAACGGGCGGAACAACAGAATCAGCACGCCGCCGGCGAAGTTCGCCAAGCTGCCCTGCAAGGCCAAGCCAATGGCCAGGCCTGCCGCACCAATCGCCGCGACAAACGAAGTGGTTTCCACGCCGATCATCGAGGCCACGCTGACGATCAGCAGGATCTTGAGGATGATGTTTGCCAAGCTGCTGATAAAGCCTTGCAGCGCCAGGTCGGCATTACGCAATGCAATCAGGCCGCCGAGCTTTTTCGTGACCTTGTTGATCAGCCACCAGCCGATGGCCAGGGTGATGACCGCCAGCAGTACACGGCTGCCGTATTCCATGATCATCGGGATCCAGGTTTGGGATACCTTGACCAGATTGTCTACCTCGGCATTTAAGTCCATCTACTCTCTCCTGTTTCCGGCTACCCGGCATGCGTAAAAAAAGCGGCAGAAAGATCGAGCCGCGACGGGCTCAATCGTTTCTGCCGTTGCTTGGGCCTCCGACGTCGCAAACGCCAAGAGGTTCCCGCTTTCAAAGGTCAGTCGCGGAAGTTGTTGAACTGCAGTGGCATACCGAATTCCTTGGCCCGTAGCACCGCAATGGCTTCTTGCAGGTCGTCACGCTTCTTGCCGGTAATACGAACCTGCTCGCCCTGAATGGCAGCCTGGACCTTGAGCTTGGCATCTTTGACGTGAGCGACGATTTTCTTCGCCAGTTCCTTGTCGATACCTTCCTTGAGGACGGCTTCCTGTTTCATCAGCTTGCCCGACGCGAACGCGTCCTTGACTTCAAGGCACTGCACGTCGATTTTGCGCTTGACCAGCGCCAGCTTGAGGATCTCAATCATCGCTTCGAGCTGGAAATCCGCTTCCGCGGTCAGGTTGACGGTCAGGTCTTTTTCCTTGAACTCGAAGCTGCCTTTGCCTTTCAGGTCATAACGACGATCGAGTTCCTTGACGGCGTTCTCGACCGCGTTGGTGACTTCGTGTTTGTCCAGTTCGGATACCACGTCGAACGACGGCATGTAATCTCTCCAAATTTAAAGGCGCACTGATGGAGCACGCCTGGCTTGCGGTTAAAATCCGCGCTGATTATAACGGGTCTTTCCCATCATTCACTGTGAGCTGCCGATGCACGCCTTAAACAGAGCAAAAAGCTGATGTCTACCACCTGGCATGTTCTGGGCGCCGGCAGCCTCGGCACTTTATGGGCGACACGTCTGGCACGGACTGGAGTGCCGGTGAGGCTGATCCTGCGGGACACCGCGAGGCTGCAGGCCTATGAGGCGGTCGGTGGATTGACACTGGTGGAACACGGCGAGGCGCAACACTATGCCGTGCCCGCCGAGACAGCCGACAGCACCCAACCGATCAACCGCCTGCTGGTGGCGTGCAAGGCCTACGATACCGAAAGCGCGGTGGCCCGACTGGCGCCACGTCTGGCCCCAGGTGCCGAACTGATCCTGCTGCAAAATGGCCTGGGCAGTCAGGACGCGGTGGCGGCACAGGTGCCTCAGGCACGCTGCATCTATGCATCGAGCACCGAAGGCGCCTTCCGCGATGGCGATTGGCGCGTGGTGTTTGCCGGGCATGGCTTCACCTGGCTGGGGGATGCGAGCCATCCGGTGGCGCCGATCTGGCTCGATGACCTGAGCGCTGCCGGCATCCCCCACGAGTGGAGCACCGAAATCCTGACCAGGTTATGGCGCAAACTCGCACTTAACTGTGCGATCAATCCGCTGACGGTGCTGCACGATTGCCGCAACGGTGGTTTGCAGCAACATCACTGCGAAGTCGCTACTCTGTGCGGCGAACTGGTGGAGTTGCTTGAGCGTTGTGGTCAGCCGGCAGCGGCCGAAAACCTGCAGCAGGAAGTCGAACGGGTGATTCACGCCACCGCAGCCAACTACTCCTCGATGCATCAGGACGTCACAAACCAGCGCCGCACAGAAATCAGCTACCTGTTGGGCTACGCCTGCAAAGTGGCCGGGCGTCATCAATTGAACCTGCCTCACCTCAATCAGCTTGAGTCAAGGTTGATCGCTCGCCTGCAAAGCCTTGGATTGCCCAGTGACTGAGCAGCGGCTACGCTGGCCACTTGTTCCTTTTCAGCGATGAATCCGATGCCATTGCGCCAGCGCCTTGAAAACCTGCCCGTCGGCCAGAAACTGCTAGCCGCCCTGCTGGTACTGATGGTCACCGTCCTGCTGGTTGCCAACCTGACCTTTATCAGCGCCGCGTACTACATCTCCCAGGAAAGCATGGCACCCCAGGCCCTGCAGACCATCGGCCGGCTGATATCCAACCCGAGCCTGGCCTCCGAAGCCCTGGAGTCACCACAAAGCGCCGAGCGCCTGCTAAACGAACTCAACAGCTATTCGCCGTTGCGCGCGGCAGTCCTGTATGACGCAAAGGGCGAGCAATTGGCGCAATTGCAGCATGGCGACAACCTGGAACTGCCGAAGCGTTTCCGGCATATCGAAGACTGGCAGGCCACCGAGTTTCGCACCAATCAAGTCATCACCCTGCCCCGCCCCGGCACTGCACCAGGGCACCTGCTGTTGGTGGCCACGAGCGAACTGCCCGTGGCGTTCTACACCGGGACCCTGACGGCCAGCCTGGGCATTCTGATCTTCAGCGTGCTGCTGTGGCTGATCATTGCCCGCCAGATCAAGCGCCTGATTACCCGGCCGATCCACCAACTCGAAGAGTTATCCCGGCAGGTAACCCGTGAAGAAAACTACGCACTGCGTGCTTCGCGAGGAAACCACGATGAAATCGGCAGCCTCGCCGAGGCGTTCAACACCATGCTTTCGCGAATCGAGGCCCGGGAGCAGCAACTCAAGCGGGCCCGGGACGACTCCCAGGCAGCCTACGACCAGGCCCAGGGTCTGGCGGAAGAAACCCGGCACACCAACCGCAAACTGGAGCTTGAAGTCCAGGTGCGCAGCAAGATCGAGAAAAAGCTCACCGGCTTCCAGAACTACCTCAACAGCATCATCGACTCCATGCCGTCGGCACTGATCGCCCTCGACGAACAGCTTTACGTGACGCAGTGGAACCAGGAAGCCAGCGCACTTTCCGGTACGCGCCTCGACGAAGCCCTGAACCAGCCCATCTTCCTCGCCTTCGAACCGCTCAAGCCGTTCTTGCCACAACTCAAGCAAACGGTCGAGCAGCATACGGTGGCCAAAATCGAACGCGTCACCTGGCTCAAGGATGACGAGCCCCGCCACTATGCCCTGACCTTTTATCCATTGATGGGCGGCGCCGGGCGTGGCGTAGTGATCCGGATCGACGACATCACCCAGCGCCTGTCCCTGGAAGAGATGATGGTACAGTCGGAGAAAATGCTTTCTGTTGGTGGCCTTGCCGCCGGCATGGCCCACGAAATCAACAACCCGCTGGGTGCGATCCTGCACAACGTGCAAAACATTCGCCGACGCCTGTCCCCCGATCTGCCGAAGAACCTTGAAGTGGCCGAACAGGCCGGCATCGAACTGACGACGGTCAATCAGTATCTGCAAAACCGCGAAGTGCCGCAGTTGCTCGACGGCATCCAGCAGGCCGGTGCCCGGGCCGCCAAAATCGTCACCCACATGCTCAGCTTCAGCCGTCGCAGCACCCGCCAGATGGCTCCGTGCGATCTGCCCGCCCTGATCGACCAAGCGGTGGAGATCGCCAGTAACGACTTCGACCTGGCGATCGGCTTCGATTTCAAGGGCCAGGCCATCATTCGCCAGTTCGATCCGGCGCTGGGCCCGGTCCCCGGCACCGCCAACGAACTGGAGCAGGTACTGCTCAACCTGTTGAAAAACGCCGCGCAAGCCATTCACCAGCGTGAAGACGGCAGCGAGCCGGGACGGATCATTCTGCGCACCAGGCTGAATCCGCCGTGGGCGGAAATTCAGGTCGAGGACAATGGCATCGGCATGAGCGAAAGCGTGCGCAAACGGACCTTCGAACCGTTCTTCACCACAAAGGAGATCGGCCAGGGCACCGGACTTGGGCTGTCGGTGTCGTACTTCATCATCACCAACAACCACAAGGGGCAGATGGAAGTGCAATCGACCCCGGGCCAAGGCACATGCTTCACCTTGCGCCTGCCCCTGGCGAGCACGCCACCTGTCTCGCAACAACTCAATCTGCTATCGAGGTAACCATGGGCTTTCGTTTGTCGAAGATTTACACCCGCACTGGCGACAAAGGCGAAACCGGGCTGGGCGATGGCCGTCGCGTACCCAAGGATCACCCGCGGATCGAGGCCATTGGCGAAGTCGATACGCTGAACAGTCAGGTGGGCGTATTGCTGGCCGGATTGGCGGCGCAAACGCACACCTTTGCAGGCTTTCAGGAAGTGATCGATGTTTTGGCGCCTTGCCAGCACCGATTGTTCGACCTCGGTGGCGAACTGGCGATGCCGGTGTATCAGGCGTTGAATGCAGCGGAAATCGAACGCCTGGAAGCCGCGATCGATGTGTGGAATGAAGAGTTGGGACCGCTGGAAAATTTCATCTTGCCCGGCGGTTCGGCGCTGATTGCCCAGGCTCATGTCTGCCGCAGCCTTGCCCGCAGTGCCGAGCGGCGGTGTCAGCAATTGAATGCGATTGAGCCATTGGCCGGGGTTGGCCTGGCGTACATCAATCGGTTGTCGGATCTGTTGTTTGTGGCGGCGCGGCTGATTGCCAAGCGTCAGGGAATTGCCGAGATTCTTTGGCAGCCTGCGGCGAAACCTGAAATTTAGTCGGCGGCTGTCAGGCCGCCTTCGCGGGCAAGCCCGCTCCCACAGGGATTGTTGGTGTTCGCACAATCTATGTTTCACCTTGACCACTGTGGGAGCGGGCTTGCCCGCGAAGGGGCCGGCAGGGTCGCTAGAGAATTAACTCTCAGGCCAAAACGCCCGAATCCCCGCCACCCCCTGCGCACCCGCAGCCCAGGCTTTCTCGACCTCAGCCGGGCCAACACCTCCGAGCATGAACACCGGCTTGCTGAATCCGTCGATCAGGCTCGATGCCTGCTCCCAACCCAACGGTTCGGCGCCAGGATGAGTCAGGGTAGGTTGAACCGGCGACAGGGTCACAAAGTCCACCCCCATCTGTTCGGCCAGCGCCAGCTCTTCAGCGTTATGGCACGAGGCCGCCAGCCAGCGCGACGCCGGTAGCGGTCGGCCAGCCGCTGCGTATTTGCGCAGCTGCGCCGAGGTAATGTGCCAACCCGCGGACGGGAAGTCGCCCAGCCATTCGAACGGCCCTTTGATCATCAACTGCGCCTTGCCGGCACACAGGCCTGCCGCATCCACGGCCAGGTCGCGGTATTTCGGGTCGTAACCGTTCGGTGCGCGCAACTGGATCAGCTTGATGCCGCCGGCAATGGCCTTTTGGATGCCGCGCAGCAATGCGGGGGTCTCCAGGTCTTCCGGGGTGATCAAGTACTGCTCGGGTAACCGTGCGGCCGCGACGATCGGCCGGTTCGCTTCAGGAAACTCGTAACCCGACAGGTCGCGGGGTGACACCCAGGCCAGCGGCTGGCCTTCAGCACCGTGGGGCTCGCCGGTAAACGCCGAGACTTCCCAGACATCCAGCAACACCTGTTTGTCCGGGTAATCGTGCCGAATCTTGATCAGCGGGCGCGCCGCGCCGATCACGATGCCCAGCTCTTCATGGAGTTCGCGGGCCAGTGCGGTTTCGACCGACTCGTCGGCCTCGACCTTGCCGCCTGGAAACTCCCACAGGCCGCCCTGGTGCTGTGAGTCGGCACGACGGGCGATGAGGATTTGGCCACTGCCATCGCGGATGACGGCGGCGGCGACATGGACTCGTTTCACTTTTGCAGCTCCTCCAGTCCGGTCTTCTGCCACGCCTTGAACGCCGGCCATTGGTAGAGAGTTTCGACGTAGGCCTCGTCAATGGCAGACAGCTTCACCTGATAGGTGCGCAGGCGCACGGCGATCGGTGCAAAGAACACGTCAGCCAGACTGATATGACCAAACAGGTACGGCCCGGTTTCGGTCGCGGCGGCACGGCATTCGGCCCACAGCGCCGACATGCGTTCGATGTCGACCTGAACGTCAGCCGGAACCGGCGACAAAGGGGCGTCATGACTCAGGTCAAACGGCATATTGCCGCGCATGGCGAAGAACCCGCTGTGCATCTGCGCACACGCCGAGCGCGCCTGGGCGCGGGCGGCAACGTCTTTCGGCCAGAGGCCTGCGGACGGGAACTGTTCTGCCAGGTATTCGGCAATCGCCAGGGAGTCGGCGATGGTGCCGTGTTCGGTTTTCAGCAGCGGGACCTTGCCAGTCGGCGAATGCTTGAGCAGACGCTCGCGGGTGTCCGGCTGGTTCAGCTTGATCAGTTCTTCGGTGTAGGTAGCGCCGGTCAGGTCGAGGGCCAAGGCGCCTCGCAGGGACCAGGAAGAAAGCAGTTTGTCGCCGATGATCAGGTGCAGGCTCATGTTCAAGTATCCTCAAGCAAGAAAGATCACAACTCTGTAGGAGCTGGCTTGCCAGCGAAGGCGATATCAGCCTCGATAAATCCATCGCGACGGATGACGCCTTCGCCAGCAAGCTGGCTCCTACAGGACATGCGCTATTACGTGCGGTACTCGGCGTTGATCTTCACGTATTCGTGGGACAGGTCGGTGGTCCAGATGGTTTCGCTGCAATCGCCGCGACCCAGCTCGATGCGGATGGTGATTTCTTCCTGCTGCATCACCGCCGCGCCCTGGGCTTCGGTGTAGGTCGCCGCGCGCGCGCCACGGCTGGCAATGCACACGTCGCCAAGGAATACATCGATCTTGCTCACGTCCAGGTTTGGCACACCGGCACGGCCGACAGCGGCCAGGATACGGCCCCAGTTCGGGTCGGACGCAAACAATGCAGTCTTGATCAGTGGCGAGTGGGCCACGGTGTAGCCAACGTCCAGGCACTCCTGGTGATTGCCGCCGCCATTGACTTCAACGGTCACGAACTTGGTCGCGCCTTCACCATCGCGAACGATGGCCTGGGCCACGTCCATGCACACTTCGAACACCGCCTGCTTCAACTTGATGAACAACTCGCCTTCGGCGCGGGTGATTTCCGGCAGCGCGGCCTGACCGGTGGCAATCAGCATGCAGCAGTCGTTGGTCGAGGTATCACCATCGATGGTGATGCGGTTGAACGACTTGTTGGCGCCATCGAGCATCAGGTTTTGCAACACATCGCGGGAAACCTTGGCGTCAGTGGCGATGTAGCCGAGCATGGTCGCCATGTTCGGGCGAATCATGCCGGCGCCTTTACTGATGCCGGTAACGGTGATGGTCACACCGTCATGCTGGAACTGACGGCTGGCACCTTTGGGCAGGGTGTCGGTGGTCATGATGCCGGTGGCGGCAGCTTCCCAGTTGTGGATCGACAGATCATCGAGGGCAGCTTGCAGCGCACCTTCGATTTTCTCCACTGGCAACGGCTCGCCGATCACACCGGTGGAGTACGGCAGCACCTGGCTGGCTTCGACACCGGTCAGTTCCGCCAACTTGGCGCAAGTGCGCTCGGCGGCCGCCAGGCCAGGTTCACCCGTGCCGGCGTTGGCATTGCCGGTATTGGTCAGCAGGTAGCGCACAGGGCCTTGTACGCGTTGCTTGGCCAGGATCACCGGTGCGGCGCAAAAAGCGTTCAAGGTGAACACGCCCGCAACCGTGGAGCCTTCAACACAGCGCATGACCACAACATCCTTGCGCCCCGGGCGCTTGATGCCGGCCGAGGCGATACCGAGTTCAAAACCGGCAACCGGGTGCAACGTTGGCAAAGGACCAAGACCAACAGCCATGAATGCGCTCCTTTATAGATGATGTCAGCACCGCTTCAGCAGAACGGTGGTTCGAATGGTAAAACGCCGCGACGGCAGAAGCCGGTCGCGGCGCGGGTATTTCAGCGTTTGAAACGGGTTTACTGAATCTGCCCGTGGCAATGCTTGAACTTCTTGCCCGAACCGCAGTAGCACAGCTCGTTGCGACCCAGCTTCTGCTCGTTGCGAACCGGCGCGGCAGCGAGGGCAACATCGACTTCTTCGCCCAACACTTCCGGTTGCTCAAGGCCTGGAGCCTCTTCATGCAGGAACTGCATACGAGCGGCCAATGCCTCGGCTTCCTGGCGCAGGCGCTGCTCTTCCTCGATCGGATCTTCGCGACGAACCTGAACGTGGGACAACACACGGATCGAATCGCGCTTGATCGAATCCAGCAACTCGGAGAACAGGGTGAACGACTCGCGCTTGTATTCCTGCTTCGGGTTCTTCTGGGCATAACCACGCAAGTGGATGCCGTGACGCAGGTGATCCATGGTCGACAGGTGGTCTTTCCACAGGTCGTCCAGTACGCGCAGAACGATTTGCTTCTCGAAGGTGCGCAGCGCTTCGGCGCCCGCCTGGTCTTCTTTCTCGTTGTACGCGGCAATGAGTTCCTGCATCAGCTTCTCGCGCAGGGTTTCTTCGTACAGGTGATCGTCTTCGTCGAGCCATTGCTGGATCGGCAGCGTCACACCGAAATCACTCTGCAGCGCCGCTTCCAGGCCCGCCACGTCCCACTGCTCAGGCAGCGATTGAGGAGGAATGTGTGCGCTGACGGTGGCGTCGAGCACGTCCTGACGGAAGTCAGCGATGGTCTCACCGATGTTGTCGGCAGCCAGCAACGTGTTACGCATGTGATAGATCACTTTACGCTGTTCGTTGTTGACGTCGTCGAACTCGAGCAGTTGTTTACGAATGTCGAAGTTACGACCTTCAACCTTGCGCTGAGCCTTTTCGATAGCGTTGGTCACCATGCGGTGCTCGATCGCTTCGCCAGGCTGCATGCCCAGGGCCTTCATGAAGTTCTTCACCCGGTCAGAGGCGAAGATGCGCATCAGGCTGTCTTCCAGCGACAGGTAGAAACGGCTGGAACCGGCGTCGCCCTGACGACCGGCACGACCACGCAGCTGGTTGTCGATACGGCGCGATTCGTGACGCTCGGACGCAATCACCTGCAAACCGCCCGATTCGAGCACTTGCTGGTGACGCTTCTGCCAGTCGGCCTTGATCTGGGCAATCTGCTCAGGGGTCGGGTTTTCCAGGGAAGCCACTTCCACTTCCCAGTTACCGCCCAAGAGGATGTCGGTACCACGACCGGCCATGTTGGTGGCGATGGTCAGTGCGCCCGGGCGACCGGCCTGGGCAATGATCTCAGCTTCCTTTTCGTGGAACTTGGCGTTCAGGACCTTGTGTTCGATGCCTTCCTTCACGAGCAGGCTGGACATGTGCTCGGAGGTTTCGATGGTGGCGGTACCGACCAGAACCGGACGGCCCGCGGCCATGCTTTCCTTGATGTCGGCCACGATTGCCGCGTATTTCTCGTCGGCGGTCAGGAACACCAGGTCGTTGTAGTCTTTTCGGGCCAGCGGCTTGTTCGGTGGAATCACCATGACCTGCAGGCCATAGATCTGGTGGAACTCGAATGCTTCGGTGTCGGCCGTACCGGTCATGCCGGACAGCTTGTTGTACAGACGGAAGTAGTTCTGGAAGGTGGTCGACGCCAGCGTCTGGCTTTCGGCCTGGATGTTCAGGTTTTCCTTGGCTTCGATGGCCTGGTGCAGGCCTTCGGACAAGCGGCGGCCCGGCATGGTACGGCCGGTGTGCTCGTCGACCAGTACGACCTGACCGTCCTGCACGATGTATTCGACGTTGCGATGGAACAGCTTGTGCGCGCGCAGGCCGGCGTAAACGTGAGTCAGCAGGCTCAGGTTATGCGCCGAGTACAGGCTCTCGCCTTCAGCCAGCAGGCCGATGCGGGTCAGCGTTTCTTCGACGAACTGGTGACCGGCTTCGTTGAGTTCGACCTGGCGGGTCTTCTCGTCAACGGTGTAGTGGCCGGCCTTGGTGACTTCGCCTTCCACTTCTTCGATGTGCAACTCAAGCGTCGGGATCAGCTTGTTGACCTCGATGTACAGCTTGGAGCTGTCCTCGGCCTGACCGGAGATGATCAGCGGCGTACGGGCTTCGTCGATGAGGATGGAGTCGACTTCGTCGATCACGGCAAAATTGAGTTCACGCTGGAATTTTTCTTCCATGCTGAACGCCATGTTGTCGCGCAGGTAATCGAAACCGAATTCGTTGTTGGTGCCGTAGGTGATGTCGGCGGCGTAGGCAGCACGCTTCTCTTCCGGCGGCTGGAACGGCGTGACCACGCCGACCGTCAGGCCGAGGAATTCATACAGCGGGCGCATCCAGTTGGCGTCACGGCGGGCCAGGTAGTCGTTCACCGTCACAACGTGCACGCCGTTGCCGGACAGCGCGTTGAGGTAAACGCCCAGTGTTGCCACCAGGGTCTTGCCTTCACCGGTACGCATTTCCGCGATCATGCCTTCATGCAAGGTCATGCCGCCGATCAGCTGGACATCGAAGTGGCGCATGCCCATGACACGCTTGCCGGCTTCCCGGGCGACCGCAAAGGCTTCTGGCAGCAGTTTGTCGAGGGACTCCCCTTTGGCGATGCGGGCCTTGAACTCGCTGGTCTTGGCACGCAATTGATCGTCCGAAAGGGCCACCATTTGCTCTTCGAAGGCATTGACGAGTTGCACCGTCTTGAGCATGCGTTTGACTTCACGCTCGTTCTTGCTTCCAAAAAGTTTCTTTAACAAAGGCGCAAACATATCGGCAGGATCTTCCACACTAAAGGGATGGAGGGCGGCCCCGTGAGTCGCCCGTGCAGCCCTCATGGCCGCATGCGAACGAGCATTCTACCCGGAAACGATGGAGAGGAAAGTGGCGATATTCCACGATGCTGGCACAGCGCTTTGACGGGGCTCACTTAAAATAAGGGCGTTTTGCTCAACTTCAAGCCGTTCAAGGCAGAAGTTAGTTGTTGATTTAATGGGCAAAGCACCCACAAAAGCAATGGGCGGGTGCATCCGGTGCTTTCTGCTACCATGGCGCCTCTGTTACTTCAGGTGTCTGATCATGGCGTTTCGCCCACTTACGGCCAAAGTACCTGCCGTTCTACTACGCGAAGCCAAGCCGCTGAAAGCCATTCTCGGCCACGCTCAACGCCTGGGTCATCTGCAGCGTTTACTCGAAAGCCAATTGCAACCCGCCGCTCGCGAGCATTGCCACGTGGCCTCCTGGCGCGAAGGCAGTTTGTTGCTGATTGTCACCGACGGTCATTGGGCAACCCGCCTGCGCTACCAGCAGAAGCGCCTGCAACGGCAACTGCAACTGTTCGACGAGTTTGCCAATCTGACCCGGATCCTGTTCAAAGTTCAACCGCCGACCGTTCAGCAAGGTGCGGCCGGGCATACCATGGATTTGTCCAACGACGCGGCAGCGACCATTCAGGCCACGGCCGATGGCATCAGCGACCCGAATTTGCGGGCGGCGCTGGAGCGGTTGGCAGCGCACGCCAAAGTAAAGGGCTAGAAGAAGGATCAAAGGATCGTCCGAACGCGGCCCGAGCCTTCGGCAGCTCCTACGGGTTGCTCGCAAATTTAAATGTAGGAGCTGCCGAAGGCTGCGATCTTTTGCTTTCAGCGGCGTTTTTTGCTGCCCAGCAACGAGCCCATCAAGCCGCGCACCAACTGTCGCCCAAGCTGATTCGCCGCCTGTCGCATCGCTGATTTCAAGGCCTGACCCGCTGCGGTTCCAAGAAACTCTCCGGCCTGCTCGGTGAAGCTCGGTTCCTGTTTGCCCTGCTCCGCTTCGGGCTCAGGTGCCAACCCCTTGCGCCCCATCAGCACCTCATAGGCCGATTCACGGTCAATCGGCTTGTCATAACGCCCCTGCAACGGCGAACCGGCAATCAGCGCCGTGCGCTCGGCGTCGGTCAAAGGCCCGATCCGCGATTGCGGCGGCGCTACCAGCACCCGCTGGACCATTTCCGGCGTACCTTTTTCCTGCAAGGTGCCGACCAGCGCCTCGCCGATCCCGAGCTCGGTCAGCACCGACAACGTATCGAACGCCGGATTCGGCCGGAAACCTTCGGCCACCGCGCGCAGGGACTTCTGCTCCTTGGCGGTGAACGCACGCAGACCGTGCTGGATGCGCAAGCCCAACTGCGCCAGCACATCATCCGGCAGGTCACCCGGCGACTGAGTGACGAAATACACGCCCACGCCTTTCGAACGAATCAGCCTCACGACTTGTTCCAGACGATCGCGCAATGCCTGGGGCGTACCGTTGAACAACAAGTGAGCCTCGTCGAAAAACAGCGCCAGCAACGGTTTGTCGGCATCGCCACGCTCCGGCAACTGCTCGAACAGCTCGGCCAGCAGCCACAGCAGGAACGTCGCGTAGACTTTCGGCGCTTCATGCACCAGACGGCTGGCATCCAGCAAATGAATGCGCCCACGACCGTCCGCAGTGGGCTGGAGGATGTCTTCGAGTTGCAGCGCCGGCTCGCCGAACAGGGCTTCGGCGCCCTGTTGCTCCAGGGTCGCCAGACGCCGCAGCAATGCCTGACTGGAGCCGGTGGTCATCAATGCCGCATCGTCACCCAGCAACTGGGGGTTGTCCCGCAGGTGATTGAGCAGCGCCTTCAGATCCTTGAGATCGAGCAACAACAGGCCTTCGCGGTCCGCCACCTTGAACGCGGCGTACAGCGCCGACTGCTGACTGTCGGTCAGTTCCAGCAGGCTGCCTAGCAGTAGCGGCCCCATTTCACTCAAGGTTGTGCGCAAAGGATGACCGGACTGACCGTGTACGTCCCACAACGTCACCGGATAAGCCTGAGGCTTGTGGTTGAGCCAGGGCATCCCGGCAATCCGCTCGGCGATCTTGCCCTGGGGATTGCCGGCGGCGCCGAGGCCGCACAGGTCACCCTTGATGTCAGCGGCGAACACCGCCACGCCGGCATCGCTGAAGGCTTCGGCCAATCGTTGCAAAGTGACGGTTTTGCCAGTGCCGGTCGCGCCCGCGATCAAACCGTGGCGGTTCGCCAGGCGCATGGCCTGGGCAATCGACTGCCCTTTGAGATCGGCGCCGATAACGAGTTGCAGAGAGTCAGGCATTTGGTCACCCATGATTAATCTTTGGTCCTACACGGCCGATAGAGATAGCTGACAAAGCAGTCAGACACGATCTGGTCGGAAATTTCCCTAAGGAGAGTCGGAAAATTCACTTGCTTTCAACCTTGCCCGTTGTGCGCCCCTTTATAAAAGCACGCGCTGGACATTAAGACCTTAGCGGAACCCCAAGCCATGAACAAAAATCTGCGTTTCAGCCATAAAATCCTGCTTGCCGCCACCCTCATTGTGATTGCCGCCTTCGCCTCATTCACGCTGTACAACGACTATTTGCAGCGCAATGCCATTCGCGAAAACCTGGAAAATTATCTGCAGGAAATGGGCGCAGTGACCGCCAACAATATCCAGACCTGGTTGAACGGGCGCAGCCTGCTGATTGAAAACCTGTCACAAACTGTCGCGCTCAACCCCGATGCGGACAACGTTTCCAGGCTGCTGGTACAAAAAGCCGTGACCTCGACCTTCATGGGCGCCTACCTCGGCAACAAGGATGGCTCTTTCATCATTCGCCCCGACAGCAAGATGCCCGATGGCTATGACCCCCGTGCACGCCCTTGGTACAAGAGCGCGCAAGGCAGCAGCGGTTCGGCATTAACCGAGCCTTATATCGATCTGGCCTCCGGCCAACTGGTGATTTCCATTGTCGACAGCGTTATCAAGGACGGCCAGAACATCGGCGTGGTCGGTGGCGACCTGAGCTTGCAGGTGATCGCCGACAGCCTTGGCACGCTGGACTTCGACGGCATGGGGTATGCCTTCCTGGTCAGTTCCGACGGCAAGATCCTGGTACATCCCGACAAAGCGCTGGCGATGAAGATGCTCAAGGATGTCTACCCGCAAGACACGCCGGCCATCAGCAGCACAATGAGCGAAATCCAGGTCGACGGCAAAACCCGCATCGTGACCTTCACCCCGATCAAAGGCTTGTCATCGGTCAACTGGTACATCGGTGTTTCAGTCGACAAGGAAAAAGCCTACTCGATGCTCAGCGAGTTCCGCACCTCGGCGGTCGTTGCGACCGTCATTGCCGTGGCCATCATCATCGCCCTGCTGGGCATGCTGATTCGCATCCTGATCCAGCCTTTGCACGTCATGACCCGCGCCATGGCTGATATCGCCGACGGCGAAGGCGACCTGACCAAGCGCCTGACCATCCAGAACAATGACGAATTCGGCACCCTCGGCACCGCGTTCAACCGCTTCGTCGAGCGCATTCACGGCTCGATCCGCGAAGTGTCCTCGGCCACCGGGCAAGTCAACGAAGTGGCGTTGCGCGTGGTCGCGGCTTCCAACTCGTCAATGTTCAACTCCGACCAGCAAGCCTCGCGCACCAGCAGCGTCGCAGCCGCCATCAACCAGCTCGGCGCCGCCGCCCAGGAAATTGCCCGCAACGCCGCCCAGGCGTCGAGCCAGGCCAGCGATGCCCGCAGCCTGGCCGAGGATGGTCAACACGTGGTGGACCGCAGCATCGTGGCGATGAATCAACTGTCGAGCATGCTCAGCGCATCGAGTTCCAACATCGAGTCGCTGAACAGCAAAACGGTGAACATCGGGCAGATTCTCGAAGTGATCACCAGCATTTCCCAACAGACCAACTTGCTGGCGCTCAACGCCGCGATTGAAGCCGCCCGTGCCGGTGAAGCCGGTCGTGGTTTTGCTGTGGTGGCGGACGAAGTGCGCAACCTGGCACATCGCACGCAGGAATCGGCACAACAGGTGCAAACCATGATCGAGGAGCTGCAGGTCGGCGCCCGAGAGTCGGTCAGCACCATGAGCGACAGTCAGCGCCACAGCCAGGACAGCGTGGAAATCGCCAACCTCGCGGGCGAACGCCTGAACAGCGTGACGCTGCGTATCGGTGAAATCGACGGCATGAACCAGTCGGTAGCCACCGCGACCGAAGAACAGACCGCCGTGGTGGAGTCGATCAACGTCGACATCACCGAGATCAACACGCTGAATCAGGAAGGCGTGGAAAACCTGCAATCGACATTGCGCGCGTGCTCGGACCTTGAGCAGCAGGCGGCGCGGCTGAAGCAGTTGGTAGGCAGCTTCCGTATCTAGCGCCTGAACTGGCCTCTTCGCTGGTAAGCCAGCTCCTACAGGGTTTAGCGTGAAGCCTGTAGGAGCTGGCTTGCCAGCGAAGGCCTCGTCTCAACCCTCACTGCCCCCACCCGCACAACTCCAACCGAACATCTATCCTTCATATAGGTCAACCAAGGGAGTACCGGGACTGGAGGATCGTTCATCGTGCATATCGCTGACATCACCATGTTCTACGCCCCTGCCAGCGGTGGCGTACGCACTTATCTGGATGCGAAGCACCGTCGTTTGGGCATCAAACCGGGCATTCGCCACAGTTTGTTGATTCCCGGATCTTCTTTTAGCGAACAGGATGGTATTTATACCGTTCCGGCCCCTGCCCTGCCCTTCGGCAAGGGCTATCGCTTCCCTCTGCGCCTCGCGCCCTGGCGCAATGTCTTGCAGGATTTGCAGCCCGACCTGATCGAAGTCGGCGATCCTTATCTCACGGCCTGGGCGGCGCTGGATGCGCGGCGCCAACTCGATGTGCCGGTCATCGGCTTTTATCACTCGGACCTGCCCCTGCTGGTCAGCAACCGCATGGGCCATTGGGTGACCAACAACGTCGAGGCCTATGTCAGCAAGCTCTACGGCAACTTTGACCGCGTACTGGCGCCCAGTCAGGTCATGGCCGACAAGCTCACCGGGCTTGGAGTCAAGAATGTGTTTGTGCAACCGCTCGGCGTCGACCTGCAAACCTTCAATCCCGATGCCAGAGACCCCGGGCTGCGGGCCGAGTTGGGCCTGGACGAAAACACCCGGTTGCTGATCTTCGCCGGGCGCGGCGCCAAGGAAAAAAACCTGCCGGTGCTGCTCGACTGCATGAAACGCCTGGGCCGACGCTATCACCTGCTGCTGGTTGGTTCGTCGATGCCCACGGCCGTGCCGTCCAACGTGACGGTGATCGACGAGTTCTGCCCGGCCGTACAAGTTGCCCGCCTGATGGCCAGTGCCGATGCACTGTTGCACGCCGGCGATCAGGAAACCTTCGGTCTGGTAATTCTGGAGGCCATGGCCAGCGGTATTCCGGTGGTGGCCGTGGCGGCCGGGGCCTTCAAGGAAATCGTCACCGAGGACTGCGGCCGGCTCTGCGCGCCGAACAATCCCGCCGCGATGGCCACCGCCGTTCGAGAACTGTTCGGGTCGGGCAACACAACGCTGGGCAAACAGGCGCGATTGCATGTCGAACGGCATTACGCCTGGGATACGGTGGTCAACAGCTTGTTGCGCCACTACCACGCCGTGCTTGGCAGCCAATGGCCGCTGACAGCCAATGGTTGAGTCCATGAACAGTCCCGCTTTACTGCTGGTACTGCACGACGTGGCACCGCCAACCTGGGCCGATTATCAGCCGTTCGTCAAAGCTGTCGACGCCTTGGGTGGCGTGCCGATCACCTGGCTGGTGGTCCCGGACTTCCACAAACACAACAACCTGGACGCCCATCCGCAATTTCGCCGCCAGCTCAGTACCAGGCTCGCCCGGGGCGACGAACTGGCGCTGCATGGCTACTTCCACTGCGACGACGGGCCGATGGCCAGCAATCCCCGAGACTGGTTCATGCGTCGGGTGTACACCTACGAAGGCGAGTTTTACCGTTTGTCGCAGGAAGCCGCCCTCGCCCGCCTGCGTTCGGGCATCGAGATGTTCCACCGCCATGACTGGCCGCTGGAGGGGTTCGTCGCCCCTGCCTGGCTGATGAGCCAAGGCACTCGCCAGGCATTGCGCCAATTGCCGTTGAGTTACACCAGCGACTCGCAGCACTTGTACCGGCTGCCGGATTTCACCGCATTCGAGGCGCCAGGGCTGGTCTGGAGTGCGCGCAGTGCCTGGCGCCGGGGCCTATCGAAGCTCGTCAGCGACTGCCGTGAACAACGCTGGCAGCAGGCCCCGGTGATTCGCCTGGGCCTGCACCCGGTGGACATGCGCCATGAGCTCTCGCGCCGATATTGGCTACAAACCCTCGAGCGCCTGCTCGACAACGGACGTGTTCCGATGACCAAGGCCCAGTGGCTGGCGCTGCAGAACGACCAACTGGGGTGCATCGCATGAGTCGCGGACTGCTGTTGCTCGTTGGCCTGCTCGCGGCAGTGCTCATTCCATTACTGTTGGGCGGCAGCGAAACCTGGTCCCGGCTGACCGGTTTTCCGCTACCGTGGTTGCTGATCATGTTCGGCATGATCCTGCTGTGCTGGGGCGTGAACACCCTGCGTCTACGCCTGTTGCTGGGGGATCAATGCGACAAGGTCAGCCGGCTCAGGAGCCTCGGTGTGGTGATTGCCGCCGAATTTGCCTATTGCGCCACACCCGGCGGCAGCGGCGGGCCTCTGACGATCATGGCTTTGCTGGCACGTTACGGCGTACGTCCGGCCAAGGGCACTGCGGTGTTTGCCATGGACCAGATGAGCGACTTGTTGTTTTTCCTTTGTGCCCTGAGCGGGATTCTGATTTACGCCCTGTTCCAACACCTGAGCCAGCGCATGGAATGGATGCTGATGGTCAGCGCCGTTTCGCTGTTCGGCGGTCTGATCAGTTGCGTCTTGGTGGCCCGGTATCACCGTTTATTGATTCGCCTGAGCGGCCGATGGCTCGCCCGAGTCAATGTCAAAGCGGCCACGCGAATGCGCTGGGCGCGCAAGCTCCTGCAGTTTTTGGCGGCGTTTACCGACACGCTGAAATTGCCCGTGCAGACCTTGATCAAGGTATTCGCCCTGACCTGCGTGCATTGGCTCCTGCGCTACAGCGTGCTGTACCTGGCGTTGCGCGGGCTCGGCGCGGATTTGCAGTGGGCCTGGACTTTTCTGATCCAGATGCTGGCACTCAGCGCCGGGCAATTCAGCCTTCTGCCGGGCGGAGCCGGGGCGGCGGAGTTGACATCGGCGGCGTTGCTGGCCCCCATGGTCGGGAAGTCCACGGCGGCGGCCGCGATTCTGATTTGGCGGGCGGTGACGTACTACTTCTATTTGCTGGTCGGTGGGCCGGTGTTTTTGCTGATGCTGGGCCGGCCGCTGCTGATGAAATTGATGAAACTCAGGCAGGCTTAGGTTTGTCCTCGGGCTCTTGCTGCAACTGTTCCCACAACTGCGCGGCGTCAGGAAACTCCGTACCCGTTTCAGGCCCCATGTCCTCCGGGTCGTAGCGGCTCAGGCAACCCTCGCCCAGCGTGGCGGGAGCCTTGGATGTGGCTTTGTCCAGTGGATCGGCCATGGTCATGTCCTCGGTGCAGAAACGGCGAAGGACCTGAAGCGATTGAACGCCCAGACCCTTCGAGTTTCAACTGTGCTGCAGGCCTGTCAGAAGACGACGGTTTTGTTGCCGTGCACCAGCACCCGGTCTTCCAGGTGATAACGCAGGCCACGGGCCAGCACCATCTTCTCGACATCGCGGCCGAAACGCACCATGTCTTCGATGCTGTCGCTGTGGCTGACGCGTACCACGTCCTGCTCGATGATCGGGCCGGCATCCAGCTCTTCGGTCACATAGTGGCAGGTCGCGCCGATCAGCTTCACGCCACGCAGGGAGGCCTGGTGATACGGTTTGGCACCGACGAACGACGGCAGGAAGCTGTGGTGAATGTTGATGACCTTGTGCGCGTATTCGCTGCACAACTCCGGCGGCAGGATTTGCATGTAACGGGCAAGCACCACCACTTCGGCATCGTGCTGTTTGACCAGGCGCGAAACCTCGGCGAAGGCCGGCTGCTTGTCCTGCGGATTGACCGGGACGTGGTAGTACGGGATACCGTGCCACTCCACCATGCTGCGCAAGTCATCATGGTTGGAAATCACGCAGGAAATTTCGCAGTCCAGTTCATCGCTGTGCCAGCGGTGCAGCAAATCGGCCAGGCAGTGCGACTCGCGGCTGGCCATCAGGACCACGCGTTTCTTTTGCTCGGTATCGGTGATGCGCCAGTCCATCGAGAACTCTTCGGCGATCGGGGCAAAGGCTTCACGAAACGCTTCGATACCAAATGGCAGGGAGTCGGCACGGATTTCGTGACGCATGAAGAACCAGCCACTGAGATTGTCCGAGTGATGGCTCGCTTCAGTGATCCAGCCGTTGTGTGATGCCAGAAAGTTACTGACTTTGGCAACGATGCCAACACGGTCCGGGCAAGAAATCACCAGACGAAAAGTGCGCATGAGGGGGAAACTCCAGAACTTCGCAAAGGCCGCCATTCTAGCGATTGCGCAGCAAAACTGCAGTATTGTTGACGTTTCGCCCCGCAGGAAGGTCGGTGCGGCAGGATGGATAGCGCAGATGCCGGTTCGCCCGGATGCTCTAGCGGTGCGGGTCATTTGTTAAATTATGTATATCCGGCAGACCTGGACCACACTAATAAACGCATTACAGATGTGCGCCAAAGACACAGCAATTAAATTAAATAAAGTTGGCTTAAATGTTTACTTGATGAAACACCGTGACTATTATTGCCGCACTGTCACCTGCCATCCAGCGCACAACATAAGGTAGTCCACATGTCCTTGATCAACGAATATCGCGCCACCGAAGAAGCTATCAAAGAGCTGCAAGCCCGTTTGAAGAACCTGTCCCAAGACGACAAACTGCAAACCGAGCTGGAATTCGAAGGCAAACTGCGCACCCTGATGGGTGAATACTCGAAATCCCTGCGCGACATCATCGCGCTGTTGGATCCAGAATCCAAAACCAAGGCACCACGCGGCGGTGCAGTGAAAACTACCGGCACCAAGCGTGCTCGCAAAGTTAAACAATACAAAAACCCGCACAACGGTGAAGTCATCGAAACCAAAGGTGGCAACCACAAGACTCTGAAAGAGTGGAAAGCCAAGTGGGGCGGTGACGTGGTGGAAGGCTGGGCTACCCTGCTGGGCTAAGCTTCAGAGCTTGTCGCAGACGGATCCGTGACAAAAAATAACGCCAGCAAATGCTGGCGTTTTTTATGCCCGGTGTTTTAAGCCCTGGCATGTTCGATTTCAAAGACGCAAACGCTGACGCAATCCCTGGACATAATCCTGCCACTCACTGAGCACCCCCTGCTGAAACGGAGTGGCACTAACGCTCAATTGGGCCGCGGCTTCTACAAAACTTTCAAGGGTATTTGGCGCCCCCCACTCGGGTTCTGACAAACGTTTCTGACAGAATATTCGCCAGCGTTCTTGCTCCTCGGAATTCAACGTGTCGGAAAAGTTACGTGCGCGATATCGAAACAGCAATTCAGGCAAACGTTCGTCATCGAAAGGCCACTGCTCTTGTGCCAATTGCATCGGGTCAACGGTTCTGACTTGCTCACACAATCGCCGATCCCGATCACCGATAAATCCATCATATAACTGTTGCTCCGGATCCTGGCTCTGGGAAAAATCTTCGCGAGCATAGATCGCCAGGACTTTATCCAGCCAAACTTTCCGGGCGTCATTGAGCTGCAACACCCGCTGCTGATACAGCGCCATATCCAGCCCCAGACGCTGCTGATCTTCCTGGCGAAGTACCGACAACGGTGCCACCACCGGGCACTTGTTGATGTGAATCAGCTTCAACGGCACCGGCAACTCACCTTCGGCCAGCTCGTCACGGCGGGTATACAAGCGCTGACGCAAGCTTTCGGCATCCAGATCGAGCAGGCCCTGGGGATCGAGGTGCAGGTCACAGACAATCAGGGCGTTCTTGTTGCGCGGGTGCCAGGCCAGTGGCAACACCACACCCACATAGCTGCGCGCGGCCGAAAATCGCCCGGAAACATGCACCAGCGGTTGCAGCAGGCGTATCTGGTCCATGACTTTTTGCTTGCTGCGCAGTTGAAACAGCCAGTCGTACAGCTTTGGCTGTTTTTCCCGTATCAGGCGCGCCAGGGCGATCGTCGCGCGAACGTCCGACAGCGCTTCGTGGGCATTGCCATGGTCGATGCCGTTGGCAGCGGTCAGGCGTTCAAGCTTGAGCGTGACCCGCCCCTCGTCATCGGTCGGCCAGACCATGCCATCGGGGCGCAAGGCATAAGCGGCGCGCACCACATCAATCAGGTCCCAGCGGCTGTTGCCGCCCTGCCACTCCCGCGCATAGGGGTCGAAAAAGTTTCGGTACAGGCTGTAGCGGGTCATCTCGTCGTCGAAACGCAAGGTGTTATACCCCGCGCCACAGGTGCCGGGCGCGGCCAGCTGCGCATGCACCCGGGTCATGAAATCGGCTTCGCTCAAGCCTTGCGCCTGCAGTTGCCCGGGGGTGATTCCGGTGATGGTGCAGGCGGCCGGATGCGGCAGGATGTCGTCACTGGGCTGACAGTAAAGATTGACCGGCGCGTCGATTTCATTGAGATCGAAGTCGGTGCGCAGGCCGGCCATTTGCAACGGACGGTCGCAACGGGGATTGATGCCAGTGGTTTCGTAGTCGTACCAGAAAATGGAGGTCACGGGCGATTCCTGAACTGAAGATCGGCAAAGTCTAGGCGTTCACCTCCTTCCCCGGCCAGTAGTCTTGTCATTCAAGCACCTTGCGCGACTCAGCATGCAATACATAGTTATGTCGTTTCCCCCCGCATAGGCTGCTAGCATCGGATAGACACAGAATCCCGATCCAGGCCACATCATCAGGTTGCCCATGTTCGAGACCACAGCACTGCCAGGGAATGTGCCGCTGTCACCGCCGCTGGATACGCGGTACCAGGTCGAAACGCCGGAGGGCGTCGACCTGCCACTGCGCCCGGCCGGGTTGATGGTCCGTGCGCTGGCCTTCTCCATCGATCTTGGTTTGCGCGGCCTGGTCCTGGGCTTGCTGTTCATTGCACTGGCGATGCTGGGCAAACTGGGTGCCGGGATCGGGTCGATCCTGCTGTTCGTGGTGAGCTGGTGGTACATGGTGCTGTTCGAGGTACTGAACCACGGCCGCTCGCCGGGCAAGCAATGGATGGGGCTGCGGGTGGTGCACGACGATGGCACCCCGGTTGGCTGGTCCGCGTCGCTGCTGCGAAACCTGTTGCGCGTTGTCGACCTGCTGCCCTTCGGTTACTTCCTCGGGGCCATCAGTTGCCTGCAACATCCCCACTTCAAGCGTCTCGGCGATATCACCGCCGGGACCCTGGTGATCTACCGCGAACAAACGCACGCCCGCCCCGAACTCCCCGAAGCCCAACCCCGCCGCCCGGCCTTTGTCCTGACACTCACCGAGCAAAGGGCCATCATCGGGTTTGCCGAGCGCCAGGGCGAACTCTCCGAAGCGCGGGTCAATGAACTGGCCGCGATCCTCGCCCAACCATTGCAAGTCCAGCCCCCGCAGGCGGTGACCGAACTCAACGGTATCGCCCGCGGCTTTTTGGGGCCGACATGAAGCAAAGCCTTTTTGAAAGCCGGCACAAGGCCGAATGGGAACAGTTCACTCACCTGCTCGAGCAATTGGAGCACGACAGGAAAGCCACCGACGCCGGCAGCTTCCCGAAGGACTACCGACGCCTCTGCCACCACTTGGCACTGGCCCGGGAGCGTGGCTACAGCAGTTTCCTGATCGACTCCCTGCAGCAACAAGTGCTGCGCGGACACCAACAGCTTTACCGTCATCGCAGCCGTTTGGGCGCCAACGTGCTGGCATTCATCCTGGCCGACTTTCCGCGACTGGTGCGCGAACAGTGGCGTTTCGTCCTCGCCGCCAACCTGATGTTCTTTACCAGCCTGGCCGGTTTCGCGCTGCTGGTGTACCTGTACCCGGACCTGGTCTACAACCTGATCCCCGCCGAGCAGGTCAGCGAGATGCAAAGCATGTACGACCCCGTTGCCGGTCACCTCGGGCGCACGACGGAACGAGCCGCCAGTGAGGACTGGGCGATGTTCGGCTACTACATCATGCACAACATCGGCATTGCCTTTCAGACCTTCACCAGCGGTTTGCTGTTCGGCCTGGGCAGCGTGTTTTTCCTGATTTTCAACGGCCTGATGATCGGTGCGGTGGCCGGGCACCTGACCTATGTCGGCTACGGGCAAACCTTCTGGTCATTCGTGATCGGCCATGGAGCATTCGAACTCAGCGCCATTGCCCTGGCCGGTGCCGCCGGCCTGAAGCTGGGCTGGGCGTTGGTCGCCCCGGGGCGCCTGCCACGCGCCGAGGCCTTGCGATTGGCGGCGCGCAAGAGTGTGCTGCTGGTCTGTGGAGTCATGCTGTTTCTGTTGATCGCAGCGTTTATCGAAGCCTATTGGTCGTCAATGAGCGCCCCTTCACACCAGACCAAGTACCTGGTTGGCGCGGCGCTCTGGTTGCTGGTGGTGGTTTATCTCGTGTTTGCCGGACGTCGCCGCCATGCGCCTGAGTGACGCCACTGTGGTGATTCGCCCGCGCTCGACCTGGGAAGCCTTGGACCTCGGCGTGCTCCAGAGCCAGCGCCACCGACGCCTGTTGATGACCAGTTGGGCCATGGTCACCTTGCCCATTTTCGTGCTGCTCAGTTGGGGATTCTGGGATTCGCCCTCTCTCGCCGTGTTCATTTTCTGGTGGCTGAAGCCGGCGTTCGAACGCCTGCCCTTATACATCCTGTCCCAAGCCATGTTCGGTGAAACGCCCACGCTCAAGCAGGCCCTGCGCCAATGGCCACGCCTGCTCAAACCGCAATTGCTGGCCAGCCTGACCTGGCGACGCCTGAGTTTGCCCCGCAGTTTCGTGATGCCGGTGGTGCAACTCGAAGGGCTCAACGGCCAGCAACGGCAGCAGCGTCTACAGGTGCTGTTGCAGCGGGACGCCGGCACCGCACGCTGGCTGACGATCATCGGCGCGCACCTGGAAGGCGCGTTGTGGATCGGCTTGATGGTGCTGTTCTATCTGCTCCTGCCACAGCAGGTCGCGCTCGACTGGAGCTGGCAGTCGCTGATCTCGGCAGCCACCCACGACTGGCTCTGGCTGGAACACCTGACCAACGCCTTTTATGCACTGGTGCTGGTGGTCTGGGAACCGATCTATGTCGCCTGCGGTTTCAGTCTGTACCTGAACCGGCGCACCGTGCTGGAGGCCTGGGATATCGAACTGGTGTTCCGCCGAATGCGCCAACGCCTCGTCAGTGCAGGCGCTGTCCTGTTGATGGCCGTGATTGCGCTGATGTCGCCCAACCACAGCGCATGGGCCACCGAACCGGCCATCTCACCCGACAGCCCGCGCTTGCTGGACCAGCCCCTGACCAGCCAGGCCTCCAGGGACAGCATCAAGTCGATCCTCGAGCAGCCGCCCTTCAAGAACCGGGAAACGGTGACGCGCTACCGCTTTGGCGAAGAGCAACCGAGTCCTGAAGCCGCGGACGATGGCAAGACACTGCAATGGTTGAAGGCGCTGTTGAAGCTGTTCGAGGGGCAACGCTTCGGGGCATTGGCGACCCTGATTGAAATCGTGCTGTGGGGCATCGTCATGGGTGCCGTCGGCCTGTTGATCTGGCGCTATCGCGACTGGTTGCAGGCGTTCGTCAGCCTCCGACCGATCCCCGTCAACAAAGCCACGGGGCTATTACCGCAGCAGGCATTCGGCATGGACCTCAAGCCCGAATCCCTGCCCGCCGACATCGCCGCCCACGCCGAAAGTCTTTGGCAGACTCATCCACGTGAAGCGCTTGGTTTGCTTTATCGTGCCCTGCTCAGCCGTCTGTTGCACGACTTCAACATCGCGCTCAAGTCCGCCGACACTGAAGGCCAAGTGCTTCAGCGTATCGAACTATTACAGCAACCGGCCTTGCTGGCCTATAGCAAAAACCTGACCGGGCACTGGCAAAACATGGCCTACGGTCATCGCCTGCCGCCCGCTCAGGTGCAGCAGGAACTGTGTAACGGCTGGCGCGTTCTGTTCGGCTCGCAGGTTGTCCGTTGAATCGGCGCTGGGGGGCGATAACCGGGGTGTTGATCGCCGTGTTGCTGGCAGCGCTGAGTGTTTATCTGTACCTCAAGGCAACCCCCTACCAGACCGACATCGACCACGGTCCCGCCCCCGAAGCCAGGGCCAACCCATATCTGGCGGCGGAGCTGTTCCTGCGCAAGCAAGGCCTGAGCGTCGACCACGCCAATGGCCTCGACATCCTGCCCAGCCTCGACCCGCATCAACACAGCCTGCTGTTGCTCGCAGAGCGCTACAACATGACCCCACGGCAGATCGACCAGGTGATGAACTGGACCCGGGCCGGCGGGCGGCTTCTGTTCGTCGCCGAAGCGCTGTGGGATGAAAAACGCGGTCATAGCAATGACCTGCTGCTCGATCGGGTGCAACTGCACCAGTCCCTGAGTAAGGACCTCAAGGCAGCGCCACCCAATGTCGGCGCAGATCCGTACCCGGAACTGACCAAGCTCTATCTGGAAAACGAAGACGCCCCGGCCTATGCAGGTTTCGATACCGCGTTCCATCTCGAAGACCCGAAAAACCTCGCCCAGGCCTGGGCCAACAGCGCCGGGGCCACACACATGATGCAGCTCGGTTACGGTCTCGGCTCGATCATCGTGGTCACCGATGCCGACTTGTGGAAAACCCCGGCCATCGACCAGTACGACAATGCCTGGCTGCTCTGGTACCTGACCGCCGACACCCGCGTGACGCTGATCTTCAATACCGATCACGACAGCCTGCCGACCTTGCTGCTGCGTTATTTTCCCCAGGCGCTGGTCGCGTTGTTCGCTTTGATCGGTCTGGGTTTCTGGCACTTCGGTGTGCGTCAGGGGCCATTGCTGGAGCCGGCGCCGAAAGCACGCCGGCAACTGCAGGAGCACCTGCGCGCCAGTGCCGACTTCCTGTTGCGTCACAACGGTCAGGCCGGCCTGCTGCAAGCCTTGCAGCAAGACATCCTGCGGCGCATGCGGCGTCGCCATCCCGGCTTTGAACAACTCGCCGTTGCCGAACAATGGCTAGTGCTCGCGCGCCTGACCGGCCAACCCACACGCGCTATCAGCCAGGCCATGAGCCCGCGACCGAAGCAACGACTTACCAGCGTTGAATTCAGCCGTCAGGTCGCCCATCTGCAATCCTTGAGGAACGCCCTATGAGTCAACCGATCGAGCCCGACGCAGCGAGTCATGCCACTCAACAACGTCAGCGTGCCAGCCACCTGGCCCAGGCCGTACGCCATGAGTTGCAAAAAGCCTTGATCGGCCAGGACAGCGTGATCGACGACGTCCTGACGGCGCTGATCGCCGGCGGCCATGTGCTGCTCGAAGGCGTACCGGGCTTGGGCAAGACCCTGTTGGTGCGCGCCCTCGCTCGCTGCTTCGGCGGTGAATTCGCGCGCATCCAGTTCACCCCGGACTTGATGCCCAGCGATGTCACCGGGCACGCGGTGTACGACATGCAGACTGAGCAATTCAAACTGCGCAAGGGCCCGTTGTTCACCAACCTGCTACTCGCCGACGAGATCAACCGCGCCCCGGCGAAAACCCAGGCGGCGCTGCTCGAAGCCATGCAGGAACGGCAAGTCACCCTCGAAGGTCGTGCTCTGCCCATCGCGCAGCCGTTCATGGTGCTTGCCACGCAAAACCCCATCGAACAGGAAGGTACCTATCCGCTACCGGAAGCCGAACTCGACCGCTTCATGCTCAAGGTACGCATGAATTACCCCGACGCCGACCAGGAGTTGAACATGGTCCGTCAGGTCAGCCGCTCGACCCGGGCCGACATGCTCGATGTCCAACCGATACGTACGTTGTTGCAGGCCAAGGATGTACTGGCCCTGCAACGCATCGCCAGCGACCTGCCGCTGGACGATCAGGTGCTCGATTACGCCGTGCGCCTGGCCCGCTCCACCCGCAACTGGCCCGGCCTGATCCTCGGCGCCGGGCCTCGGGCGTCCATTGCACTGGTGCGATGTGCTAGGGCGCGCGCCTTGTTGCGCGGTGGCGAGTTCGTGATTCCGGATGACATAAAGGGCTGCGCGCTGGCGGTGCTGCGCCATCGCGTACGCATCGCGCCGGAGCTGGATATCGAAGGGCTGGATGTAGATCACGTGCTGCGGCAACTGCTCGACCAAGTGCCGGCGCCTCGGGTTTGAACGTCGTGGCCCGGATAAAAGATCGCAGCCTTCGGCAGCTCCTACGTCGAAGGTGTGCACCTGTAGGCGCTGCCGAAGGCGGCGATCTTTTGATCTGGCTGCACGGTGTTACACCATGAAACCCTCGCGCCTGCTGTTGATCTGGCTGGCACTGCTGCTGGTCATCGGCATCGTGCTCGGTGCATTGCGGGCGCTGGACGTCGCCGTTCCTTCGAGCCTGTTGTCGATCAACTGGGGATTGCTGCTGGCGCTGCTGGCACTGGCAATACTCGACGCCATCCGCCTCCAACGCCTGCCCTCCCCCCGTGTACGACGACAAATGCCCGGTAGCCTGGCGCTGGGTCGCTGGAGCGAAGTGCGACTGGAGGTCGTGCATGACCTCCCCCAACCACTGAACATTCAGATCTTCGATCATGTGCCCAACGGCCTGAGCTTCGAGAACCTTCCCCTGTCGGTCGAACTTCAGCCCGGCCAGCACAGCGAGGTTGGCTATCGCCTGCGCCCGCTCAAGCGCGGTCACTTCAGCTTCGAACGCTGCGAAATCAACCTGCCAAGCCCATTGGGCCTGTGGTCCGGCAAACGTCTGCTCAGCGTGACCGACCACACCCGCGTCTACCCCGACTTCGCCCGCCTCTACGGTGGCCAACTGCTGGCGGTGGACAACTGGCTCAGCCAGCTCGGCGTGCGCCAGCGACAACGACGCGGCCTGGGCCTGGAGTTTCACCAGCTAAGGGAATTTCGCGAAGGCGACAGCCTGCGCCAGATCGACTGGAAGGCCACCGCCCGCCAGCGTACGCCGATTGCCCGGGAGTATCAGGATGAGCGCGATCAACAGATCATTTTCATGCTCGACTGCGGCCGGCACATGCGCAGCCAGGATGATGAGCTGTCGCACTTCGATCACGCCCTCAACGCCTGTTTGTTGCTCAGCTACGTCGCGCTGCGTCAGGGCGACGCGGTGGGCCTGAGTACATTTGCCAGCGAACAGCCGCGCTACCTTGCACCGGTAAAAGGCACCAGCCATCTCAACACACTGCTCAACACGGTCTATGACCTGGAAAGCACTCACCACAGTGTTGATTATCAGGCCGCTGCCAGCCTGTTACTGGCTCGACAGCAGCGCCGGGCGCTGGTGGTCTTGGTGACCAACTTGCGCGTTGAGGACGATGAAGATTTGCTGACCGCCGTCAATCGCATGGGCAAGGCGCACCGGGTGATCGTCGCCAGCCTGAGGGAAGACGTGCTCGACTGTCTGCGCCAGACACCGGTGCAAACCTTGCAGGAGGCTCTGGCCTATTGCGGCACGGTTGATTACCTGAATGCGCGGGCAGAACTCCATGAGCAGTTGAGTGCTCATGGAGTGCAGGTGGTGGATGCCCGACCTGATCAGTTGGGCCCTGCTCTGGTCACACACTACTTGAGTAGAAAAAAAGCAGGATCGATCTAGGGGGCGTTCTCAATTAGTTTTCCCGCCGCGTTGTTGACGGTCATTCAACTCGACGATAAAACACGCAAGCTCCGCGGTTCGTAAACCCTGTCGTCGAGTTGGATAGTTTTTAGTGCAAGAGGGACTAGTTTCACATCCACTTCAACATTTGCCATACGCAGTGCGGCCGTACCGGCTTTTTTAGAACCATGCAACTGCACAGTAAAATCGGTATCCCCCGCCTCAAAAACATCCAGATGATTCAGGTCATAGTGGTTCCAATCGGCAAGCGTCTGATCAGCAGTCTTGCCACTCAGGTCAATAGGGAATTCTTTTCCCTTGCTGGTTATCACTACGACTTTTGAATTCTCGCCGTCGAGATAGTTTTCATACATAAAGGCAATCCGATACGCTACTCCCGTCATCTGAGATTCGGAAAAAGTGACCGTATCTATTTTCTGTTCCACCTTTGCAAGGCTATTCATTGCCAAGTAGTTGCCTACGCTCTCATCTTTCATTATCACTGCGTTTCCCACGCCATCATGCGTCCAGAAGCTCTTCCAGTCTGCGGGAAAGTTGCCGCGTAAAATCAAATTGCGTCCTTTGATATCATCATCGTTCATGATGCATTCACCTCTATCAATCAACAGTTGCGAGGTCGATGAATTCGACCCGGTTGTCAAGCTAACGCCCCAAAGCCCTCAGGGCAGCGCCACCCTCAATCACCCAGTTTGTCCAGAACAGCTTTGGTGTAGGCTGAACCTCCGACCTTCGCCAGGTATCGCACGTGCACAATGATGTCTGTCAGGCTGTCGATCAGTTTGATCTGGTCTGGCGATTTGGGTCGTGGTAATTCGAAGTGCCAATGCGATACCGCTCCTGTTCCTTCAAATGGAAGGTAACGTTCATCACCAAAATTCAGCTGGAACAAACCGTAATCATCCAGACCGTGGCTGATTCCCTGTTGCTGGTTGGGGCGCGGATTCAGAAAAATCCCCGGTGGCGGCATTTCCTCTCCGTCGCCATACAACCAGCCAAGTGAGTCGATATCGGTTTTGTGTACTGTGGTACTGCCGGTTTGCGTCAAAATGGCGTGAACATCCTGATAAGGACCGAGCACCGCGGGCAGAGACAGCGAGACACTCGTGATCTGCCGGCAATAATGGCCGGGATAATCACTGTCGAATAATCTTTGGGAAAAGTTAAATTCAAGTTTGCCATTCTCGAGTTCGGCTATCACTGCTGCCCAGTCTTTCCCTGAGATGAACTCTGCTTTCTCGAACAGATCGCGCAAAGAGATGGTTTTGGTCAGCTCCAGCCGGCGTTCGTTTCGCTCAAGATACATACGCTCCAGACGCAACAGGTCAAGCAACATGGATTCGCCCGCACTCAGGCCATGGTGATGATCCATCCAGACATTAGGGCGAATGACCTGCGTGTCGAAATCGCCCATCTCGTATTGAAAGCTGGCTTGCGCACTCAGGCAAATGCTCACCACGGCGTCGTAAGCCTGGAAGTACAACGTGGCCATCTGGCTCAGCAACCAACGATAGAGTTCAACATTGGTGGACCGGGTTTTGTAAAAGGAAAAAATTTCCTGGGCCTGGTCGTTGGCTTTTTGTGTTTGCGCCAGGCTGGTTCTAGCTGCGTTGAGAGAGTGTTGTTGTGCTGTCAGCTGTTCCTGAAGGACCAGCAACTCACTATTGGCCTGTCCTTCTGCAAAGTCCCATTCTTGTTCTCGACGGGCATAAAAAGCTGTTCGCTGAAGTATTTCTGCCCCTGCATCGAGGATACTGGCACTTGCATGCAGACTGTTACCCGCCGCCTCCAAAGGTCCCGCAGGCTGCATGCCACCATTGGCGAGACCGAAGATTGTCGGTACCAACTTTACAGCGCCTGCCGCAATATTGGGTGCAATGGTAGCGGCACGTAATACCTTGCCACTAACTGACAACAAATCCCCTCCTACTTCCAAAGCCAGAAGTGCACTTCTACTGAGTTCTCTATAGTGTCCCGCCCGCTCTGCAACCATTTTCTGACTTTGTTTAAGCCCCTGCAGCGAGGCCTCCATTTGCTTGATCGTTTCCTCCTGAATGGTCCTGGCATGTGCTCCCAGCGCGATGACATGACTCTGCTGCAGCTCCTCCAACTGCCCACGGTCACGCTGTTCCATCAGCTGACGCACTTCCCGACCAAAGCCGATCAGCGTTTGCACTGCATTTTGTGCCGTGGACAGCAGGGTACGGAATCGATAATGCGGAATAGTCTTCCACCCTCCCGCATTGCGCGTTGCCCCCGATGAACCGCCAGCCTGAGCGCGAAGCAAATCAAGTGGATTCGTCGGCGGAGCATACAGCGCCAGCATCATCGGTTTGCCATCGATGGTCAGGTTATGCCGCATGTTCCACAAGCACTCGTCAATATACTTCCAGGTGTCCAGCAACTGCTCGTTGGTGAATGGACGAAAGACACCCAGCTTCAATATTTCAAAATCGGGTGTGCCCTCGACGCGGGCAGGCAGGTTCGCGACATCGACATCAAGTGTTCCCGCGAACGATTCCAGGGGCGAAACGGTTTCGGCCAGGTCGTCAAGAATGTCTTTGGCTGACTGCGGTTTCCAGTGGCTCATGGCCTTTGCTGTGGGTGCCGGCCCCATCAGTGACAACGCACGCACATATTGCAATTTCGCCGCCGTCAGACTGTCACGGGTCAATCGACGATAAAGCGAGTCGGCATGCGCGATGATGCAACGCACGTAGCCCATGAAAATAGCTTTGCGATAGTGAATCCGATTGGAAAAGGCGATGGCATCAGGGTCAACCAACCCTTTGGCCTCGAAGCTGATACTGCCCTCTTCCAGCAATGGGCGACAAAACCAGAACTGCTCACCGGGAACCGCTTCGCGGTTGCTGTCGGTGCGAATATGCGGGTTGAATATGTATTGATACCAGCGTTGCGACTCATGGTAGTTGCGCTGTTCGCAGAGCCGATGGGCAATCAGGAATGGCAGGTGAAAGAACAGTTCCCAATAAAAAGTGCCGTGGGCACTGTTGAAATCGATGGGAGCCCATTTAATTTCGTCATTTATGCCTTCAACCGGCAATGGTTCTTTTGTGTTCTGAGTAACCCAACTCAGGATGTCATCAATGGAGATAGCCGCTTTGGCTACGAGTTCCGGAGCAAAAAGAGAATTGAGGCGAATCCATTTGAAGTCGGTGATTTTCAACTTTGAAATATCCAGGAACTGTGCCCCGGATTTCTGCTTGCTGATCAGTGGTGCATCACCGAGGGTGACCGCGCCATTTTTCAAATTGTGTTGCAACCAGGTCTCAGCGAACTGGTCAGAAATCAGCAACTTAAAGTTATCGCTGGGACGCAGCGCGTCATCGAATATAGAATTTCTCGCCGCGACAAAATAATCCCATTCTTCATTAAGACCCTTAGTAGCAAAACATATAGCCAGCCTATCATCGCTGCTTTTTTCGCCAACATAGTTCACAACTACCAACTTCGTTGGAGGGTCACCGACCCAATGCTTCAGCTTCTTTTTCCCTAGGCTCGTCGGAGTCGACCATACTCCGTTCGCAGCAAGATAGGAAAGTTTTATCTCAAACTCCCACCAACCATTTACTTTAAAATGACCACCTTCATACTCGATCGTAAAATCGACCATTTCCAAACGCTCAACCTGAACCACCATCAAGCGTCCGGCGAAAAATACTGGGCGCATTTCCACCGTATCCTTCGCCGTTGGTATAGTGATGGGGGCCCACTCGGTCCAGGCCGCAGGGTCAAGAAATTTTCTATCGCCATTTAAATCGACATGGGCTTTGCGCCAGAAATAGCCAAAAGGCTGTACCCTTTGCCGACCAATAAAATAATAGTCGGCATTTTTGAAACTCTGACCCTTTCCAGTTCCCGTACCGTCGATACTATTTATATAGCCCGAAACCAGATCGAGGTTGCACACCTCTTCAAAATTCTTCAAATGCTCAAACAGCGCCGTTTGTACAGCCGCTTCATTGAGCGTACTTTGACCCAGGTTATTCTCCAACTCCTTGAACGAGTCGGACTTTCCAAGACGCAACGTCGGATTCAACCAATTTTCCGGATAATCGAGCAACACCTGATAACCGGCCCAATCACTGACATTGCAATAGCGCTGATGCCAGGCAATTAACTCTTCTTGAGTGAACTCTGTTGCATGACCGGGTTCCAGACCACCGTAGACAGCACCTATATACTGTTGAAGGCAAGCAATGGCTTCAGCCAGCCGCGAAGTATCGGGTTCCTGGCCAACCTGACTGTCCAATAACAAATATTGGTATAAATCATCCAGCGACGTCAGGTTAAGCTCCCTGGCATCAGGATCATTGGGCGCCACTTGCCCCAGATAAAAATCGGCCAAGGCCGAGCAGCGCCTTTCTTCCAATGTACCAATGATGGAGTTATTCATTTTTTAATGCTCCTGAATGCAGCATGCACCCGGCGGTTTCAATAAAAACACCCGTTCAGTATTCAGCAATAAGTGTTCAGGGATTAATCAATGAGTTTTTTCCAACATGCACGTGAACATCCGGCGCCCATGCTTCGGTTGTGTCGATGTGTCGTTGTTTGACCGAGAACACATGCGGCCCTGTAGAAAGTGGTTCGGCAATCGTTACTTTCCAGTTGCCGTCAACGCCTACGCTGGTTCTTGCCAACAGCGCGCCCTGCTTACCTTCAAATACATATATCTGCGCTGAGGAACTACCCGTACCGCTGAGCTCCGGTTGAACGTCCACTTCAGCGTTTTGGGCAGGAATCGCCACCACCGGAGGTGGTGCATCCAGGCGACCCGGCAATATCAGGCGCTGATCAAGTCGATCGCAGTAGAAGGTCAAATCGAAGGCGCCGTTGCGCAGATTCTGGCAACTAATATCCCAACCGAGGGACGTGTCATTGGCGCCGATCCCTACATATGCACCTGTTGCCGGGGTGAATAGCATTCCCAACCCCTTCGCCGAGAAATCACTGTCCCAAGCCAGCATGGCACGCGCCCCGACCAGGTCGACGCCATCAGGCAAGCTGATTACGAGCTTGTATTGATGACCTCTGATAAAGGCCAGTGGCACGCTGCTGTAAACAATACTTGTCGCGGTGTCGGTCAACGTGAACGTCCAGTCAATGGCCGGAACAACTTGAAGATCGAATATGCGCTGATCCCCCGCGCCAGCCTCACGAACTGCGGTCACTTCATACTTTCCGGCCACATCAACCTCGAAGGGGTAGGTTGAACGCCCCATAGCGTCGGTAGGGATGCTGACAGATGCCAGCAGTTCTCCACTCGGACCTGTAACGCTCCACAAAATCGGGCAGTTGGCAATGAACCGGGACTGGTTATGCGACTCCTCTCTGACCGTGACCCACAGCAAGGTAGGCGTACCTGAACCTGCCACAGGGAACCGATAATCCGCAGACTCTCCGTGAATGACCGCCGATTTGGCCACATCGATTTCAAGCTGTTGCTCGTCCATCTCGACCTTGGCGGTAAATGTCTGTTTCCCGGCTTTAACGTCAGGCACGGTGAACTCCGCGATCCCCTCCTCGGTGGTGAGTTTTGTTTCAATCGGCTCCTCTGCGGCGTCGAGGTACAAGTCAACCGACACACCAGGGGACGGCAGCTTGCCCAACCCGAACACATGGCAACGAAGCACCAGCGGCTCCACGAGCACGGCCATCGACACCACTTCCAGGAGCTTGATAGACGGCTTGTCGACAAAGGTGATGTTGTTGATGACCTTCGAATCCTTGGTGCTGTAACTGGCCACCAGACTCGCTTCTATAACAGGCTCAATACTTCTGACACGGGTGCGGGCGACGCCCTCCTTATCTGTAATTGCCACCAGAGGATCAGCCACCGCGCCCTGTCCTGAAAACGTCACGGTACGGCCAACCCCTGGGTTGGAGTGCTCGTCGACAAGACGCACCCACACCGGAAAGATCCCTTCGCCGCCCGCCAGAAACGTCTCGTCTGGTTCTGGATCAACTGTGCCGCCAAGGTCAAAGTCAAGCGAGTACTCATCGCAGTCGACGATGATCTTCGGTGCATAAACCACCTGAGCCAGACCATAAGAGCCTTTGATCTGCACCGCGCCCATCCACGACCCTTTTTCTGGCCTGAAGCGAATGACCGCACGGCCCTCATGATCGGTAATTGAAATATCCTCCAGCAAACCGGGGCGGTCGGAGGTCCACTGAACCGTGATATTCGGCATTGGTCGGTTGGCAAGATCACGCAAGCTCAACTCGACCAGCGCGACCTGATTCTCAGCATTGGCAATAAGGGTGTCATTGATGCAGCGGATTTCGTGAGTCACGCTCTGGCCGACTTCGCCAACTTCCCTGGATTGCCCCTCTACCGTCGACTCGGACAGGCTCTCAAGGACGTGTTCCGCCACGTCACGATAGGCGGGGGTGTCGCTGTCTGGAGTGAGCGATCCCAATCGGATAATGGCTTTCGCATCCAGCCCACTGCGGGTCGCCAGTCCACGAATGCGCAGCAGGGCATCCAGCGTGGTGACGTCGCGAACGATCGGCATCGCAGGGCTCAAATAGAGGATGCATTCAAGCACCTCCCTGACGCCCCACTTCAGCACCACCGCCAGCCGGGTCGCGGCGGAATCACGGATCAGCCGCTGATCTTCCGGCGTCAGCATGGCCGGTAAAGCGTTGACCAGTTCCAGGTATTGCAACAGCGTTTGGGCGGGCTGCCCGGTGTGCATGACAGCTCGCTGAAACAGTGTCAGTTGATACAACGTACTCAAGGTAAGTGCTTGCGCATCATTGAGGCCGAACCATTGCCAGTTCTGTCGCGTCGTCAGGGCTACGAGCATCGCGGAACTCAACGACAACATGTTAACAACCTCGGCCCGCTGTACCAGATGCTCCAGCAGATTAAGCACATCATCACCAACATTGACTTTATCGGCCCCCGAAGTAACCGCTGCGAGTGCCCGTGTGGTTTCCATCACCAACAGGTAAACACCACCCTTGTTGACCCATTTGAGCAGCGGCAACACCACGTCTGGTGACACACTCAAATACACGGACAGACTTTCCTGAATCACTGCGCATTGCGCATCCCGGGCCTGCAGCACCAATGCCAAAATGACCGCGCGGGCATTATCCACATCAGCTTCGGGTAATTTCGCGTCCGCCACTGCCGCCTGAATCTCGGCGACGGCCCGTTCGTAATCGTTCTCATCGCTGGGAAGGTTCGACACCAGGCCATCGGCATCTACCAGTTGATCCAGCAGAGACAGCCAACCTTGCGAAGGGGCGGCGTTGCTCTGTGGAACACCCGCTGCCATGAAGACTTCTTCGGTGAGCCGCACCGGCTGCAGTCGCCCGTGGATTTCTTGCAGCAACATGACGTCTGCTTCAGTGGCCAAGGGGGGAGCAATCACCTGAGCCACATGCTGTACCAGCCAGGTCACACTCAGGTCGTTTTCCTGCAACCACTGGACACAGGTTTGTGCCGCATGGATAACACTCAGCACATCACCGACGCCACTGGTGCCGCTGATCAATAGGCGAGGCTCGCCGAGCAGTCGTTGCACCACTTCGCTTGCGCCGCGCTCACTCAAGGTTTCCAGCAGGGCTGCCAGCTCTATCGGGCTGATGCGCAAAAAAGAAGCGAGCAGTACCAAGCGATAAAATGAAGACACGACCGGCAGACTGCACTGCAGTTCGTCGCGCTGGTTATAGCTCTTGGCGACGAAGCGCGCGAGGTATAGCCAGGTTTCCTGGTTGAGGCCCAAGCTGCTGCAAATCTGATCGACGGTGCGCTTGTCGTTGCGGGTTTGAGGCTCGATCGCGAAAAAGCGGTTATCCAGTTTCAGCGGCGTGTCGAACAAGGCCTGAACGTTGAAAATACGGTCGAACTGAGAAAGTTCTTCTCCGCGACCGCAAGGGGAAATCTCGTCAATCAACGCAGCGAATTGCTCTGCAGTGCACTTGAACTGCAGACGAAACTCCTGGAACAGGCCAATGACTCGAAGGGTATTGTTGGTAATTCTGGAGGGTCTGTCTGCCAACTCGCTCAATCGGATTGCAGGGTCAACGATATCGCCCCGTACTTCGGCATTGAACGCTGCCATGATCAGTCGATCACATTGGTCTGGAGGCAGGTCCAACCAGCGGCTCAGACGCAACATGCGGTTCATCCGGTCAAAGCGATTGAGATCATGCTGGACGAATTTGCGCGTGCCATCTGCCGGATCCGACAGGTCCATCGCTGCTGCCAAGCCATAATTAATGTAGCGCGAACCAAACTCTTTGGGCGTTACCGTCACCGTCGTGGTTGGCAGGCTGACGTTGCTGGATTGTTTCGGTGCAAACTCTTCTATGGACAACAGCGAGGTCAATGCTTTCGCATCAATCGAGGTTTGCGCGCAGAAATGTACCGAGTCCTTGAGTTTGTCAGCAGTGGAACCAAAGTTTTTTGTGTAAAAGTCCGCCGCGTTGCCGGGAATAACAAAATTCTCGATCAACAAACGCTGCTGCTTCGGTCCGAGATTGCACGATTGACGCAATGCAATATCCGAAAAATCACCCCGGACACCAGGCTGTCTGAAGTAGGGAGCAGTGTGATCGATCGATCGCACCACCTCGCCCAGAGAGAGCTTGTTCTTCGCCAGTACCACTTTGTATTGCTCGGCGTACCACTCGAAGGGCATGGAGCGATGCGGAAACCGTGTTTCCAGTAATTTGTCATCGACAACCTGACCTTCCAGCAATTGTGGAGCGAGGTGATTCTTGATAATGCTTTCTAGCACTTCATTGACCAAAGTGATGGTCGGTTTGATCTGAAAGGCGCTGGTCGGATCGATGATGAGCGATGTCAGATCGGGTCGCCGGGCTTCGAAGGTGAACTTCTTTTTTTCGGCTCGTTCTTCCAGCGCACGGGCGAGTTCTACCAGCCGCAGAAAATATGCCGCTGGGGAAATGCTCGAGTCCAGGCTTTGTGCAGGGGCAGCACGTTCCCAGTCCGGGTTGAACAAATCGTCGAAGGTGGGCGAATCCACCAATGCCCTGATCCCGGTGCGATGCAGCGGATTAGGCGGCCCCTTCCTCACCAGTCGTTGTTCACGATATTCACGGGCACTGTGCACTGCCAGGCTCTTGGCTTTGTCCAATAACACTTGCGCATCACCAGCCTGCAGCCCGAATGTTACCGCCACCCCCTTGAGCCCCATGTTCAACACGTCGAAAACCGAGCCGCCCTTCGCGATGAAGTCTGTACCAAGGTCCATCATCGTCGGATCTTGCATCTCGAACAGCTGCTTCAGGGGGGGATCGGTGATTTCCTTGCTCATCGTTGCTCTCCAGCCGGCCAAAGGTGCGCTCTGCAAAACCCAAACGGGATGAGAGCCAATACTCAATCGCTACTGAAAGTTTTATACGTTGAACAACGACGGCCCCACACCTGTCATAACTGACAGTGCAGACGAACGGTACGAGTGAATCACACGGACAATAGCGGATCGCGATATCAGGAATACCGACGGTTTTGGCGGGTCAGTAGAGAATTGACGCGAGCGACAAAGAGGTACGTCAGGCCGAAGCAGGCAACGGCTGAAAACTGAAGTACTGCTTCAACGCCTCCATCAACTGCCCATACTCCGGCGGTGCCCGTTGCAGGCTGAACCCGGCGTCGTAATAGTGGGGAGTCTCATCTTCATGGCACCACAGGCAACACGCCTGCACATCGATGACCTGCAAGATGCCGTCGCTGGCGGGGATTTTCAGGCGCAATTCGAAGTCCGCGCCGATCATCATCGGCAATTGGCTGATAAGCATCAGCCCGTCTTCGGAGACATTGCCCAGAAAGCCAATCGGTTTGTCGGTGACGCTGTTGAACACTCTCAAAAAATACGGCAGTTGATGCCGCTCGATCCGGCGGTCAGTGAACATGCGCAATTCGCCCAGCAAGGCCCTTAAGCAGGACCGCACTAATGCTTCGGAACGGGCCTGCCTGCCTTTATCAAATAAGAGCTAGGCAATGGGCGCGCTCTCCCCGATCCCGGTGCGACAGTCCATGAACCGCTGCCGCTTACGCCTGCCGATCACAGGTGTTACCTCGATTCAGAGTCACGGCTCTAATACCGATCTATTCGACTATAGCTCACCACCGGTGAGCCAGCCGTTGAATGACACCTGCAATCAGAACCGGGTCGGGCTAACGGCCGACGCACTGCGCAGCGGGTAGTGGCCCAGCGACTGCAAGGTTTGCAGACGGGCACGGGCGCGGAAGGCGTATTCACTTTGCGGGTACGACGCGATGATGAACTGATAAGTTTGAGCCGCATCGACAAACATCTTCTGCCGTTCCAGGCACAGCCCGCGCATCATCGACACTTCCGGCCACACGTAAGGCCGCGCGCGGCTGTCGCGTTCGACCTTGGACAGTTCGAGCATCACCTGCTCGCAATTGCCACGCTCGTAGGCGCTGTAGGCATTGTTCAAATGATGGTTCATCGACCAACGGGTGCAGCCCACAACACTGAGGGCAAGGACGACTATGAGCACGATTCGCATGGGGGTTCTCCTGTCTTGAGCTCTGTATCGACCCGTGAGCGAAAATCTTCAGGCTGCCTGTAACCGAAAGTATTCGGTTAAAGAAACAAACGAATAAGTAGTGCAAACGAACAATGACTACAACATCGGAGCATAGTAGCCTCACTCAGCGCTTGAACTCAGGAGTCTTTGCATGTCCGTCCGTCGTACCAAAATCGTCGCTACCCTTGGCCCGGCCAGTAACTCGCCGGAAGTTCTCGAACAGCTGATTCTGGCTGGCCTGGACGTCGCCCGCCTGAACTTCTCCCACGGCACCCCCGACGAGCACAAGGCTCGCGCGAAGCTGGTGCGTGACCTCGCCGCCAAGCACGGCCGCTTCGTCGCCCTGCTGGGTGACCTGCAAGGCCCGAAAATCCGTATCGCCAAGTTCGCCAACAAGAAGATCGAGCTGAAGATCGGTGATCAATTCACCTTCTCCACCAGCCATCCTCTGACCGAAGGCAACCAGCAAGTGGTCGGCATCGACTACCCGGACCTGGTCAAGGACTGCGGCGTGGGCGACGAGCTGCTGCTCGACGACGGCCGCGTGGTGATGCGCGTCGATACTGCCACGGCCACCGAACTGCACTGCACAGTGACCATCGGCGGCCCGCTGTCCGACCACAAAGGCATCAACCGTCGCGGTGGCGGCCTGACCGCTCCGGCCCTGACTGAAAAAGACAAGGCTGACATCAAGCTCGCTGCGGAAATGGAAGTCGACTACCTCGCGGTATCCTTCCCGCGTGACGCCGCCGACATGGAATACGCCCGTCAACTGCGCGACGAAGCCGGCGGCACCGCCTGGCTGGTGGCGAAGATCGAACGCGCCGAAGCCGTGGCCGACGACGAAACCCTCGACGGCCTGATCAAGGCATCCGACGCGGTGATGGTTGCCCGTGGTGACCTGGGCGTGGAAATCGGCGACGCCGAGCTGGTGGGCATCCAGAAGAAGATCATTCTGCACGCACGCCGCCACAACAAGGCGGTGATCGTCGCGACCCAGATGATGGAGTCGATGATCCAGAACCCGATGCCGACCCGCGCTGAAGTTTCCGACGTAGCCAACGCCGTGCTCGACTACACCGACGCCGTGATGCTCTCGGCCGAAAGCGCCGCTGGCCTGTACCCGCTGGAAGCCGTTCAGGCCATGGCGCGCATCTGCATCGGTGCCGAAAAGCACCCGACCAGCAAGACCTCCAGCCACCGCATCGGCAAAGAGTTCGAGCGCTGCGACGAAAGCATCGCACTGGCGACCATGTACACCGCCAACCACTTCCCGGGCGTGAAAGCGATCATCGCCCTGACCGAAAGTGGCTACACCCCGCTGATCATGTCGCGCATCCGTTCCTCGGTGCCGATCTACGCGTTCACCCCACACCGCGAAGCCCAGGCTCGCGCGGCGATGTTCCGTGGCGTGTACACCATCCCGTTCGACCCGGCTTCGCTGGCGCCGAACGAAGTCAGCCAGAAGGCGATCGACGAACTGGTCAAGCGCGGCGTAGTACAGAAAGGCGACTGGGTCATCCTGACCAAAGGCGACAGCTACCACACCACCGGCGGCACCAACGGCATGAAGATCCTGCACGTTGGCGATCCGATGGTCTGAGCGAGCGCTTGCTGAAAAACAAAAGCCCCGCCATGTGAATGGCGGGGCTTTTTGCTTTCTGATCCATTTTTTGTGCCGCCTGATCCGGCCCCTTCGCGGGCAAGCCCGCTCCTACAGATGTTTTGTTTACGCCGCAAATCCATTGTAGGAGCGGGCTTGCTCCGGGCGGCGTTCCGACGAAGGGGCCGGTCCTGCCGCCTCAAATTCAATGCCGCTTGATAAACCCCGTCAACGCCGCCAAAGCCTCCGGCGACCGCAGCCGCTGAGTAAACAGCGCCCCCTCCTCTTCAATCACCTTGCGCAACAGTTCCCGATCCGGCGCCCTCATTAATTGCTTGCTGATGCGCACCGCTTCCGGCGGCAGCGACTCGAAGCGCAGCGCCATCTCCCGTGCCTTGGCCAAGGCCTCTTCGCCACTGCCCAGCGCCTCAGACGCAATGCCCCACGCCGCAGCCTGTTCACCACTGAAGCCTTCACCGAGCAGCAACAACTCTGCCGCTTTGGCCTGCCCGAGCAGACGCGGCAGGATCAGGCTGGAACCAAACTCCGGGCATAAACCAAGGTTGACGAACGGCATGCGCAAGCGGGCATCGCGGGACACGTAGACCAAGTCGCAATGCAGCAACATCGTTGTGCCAATGCCCACCGCCGCTCCGGCCACGGCAGCGATCACCGGTTTGCGGCATTCAAGCAAGGTCAGCATGAACTGAAAAACCGGGCTATCGAGGTTGCTCGGGGGCTGCTGCAGGAAGTCCGCGATGTCGTTGCCGGCCGTAAAGCATTCGGCAGAGCCGGTGATCAGCACGGCGTTGATCCCGGGGTCGCTATCGGCCTGTTTCAGCGCATCGGCCAAGTGGCTGTACATGGCGCGGGTCAGGGCATTTTTCTTGTCTGGGCGATTCAGGCGCAGGGTCAACAGGCCGCGTTCGCGTTCAACTTGGATGGCATCGGTCATGGCAGGTCTCGCGTCTGAAAAGTCAGCGCTCAACCACGGGGCAGGAACACATCGGCCAGCAGTTGATTGCGCGGCAATCCCGCCAGATACAGGCGCCGGGCAAAGGCGTCGACACTGTCGGGGGCTCCGCAGAGTAAGGCCAGGGTTTGCCGCGAAACAAGCCGCAGTTGCGCCAAAGCCGCCGGCAACTCGGCCGGGGTCCACAGTTCGACACTCAGGTTCGGACGACTGGCGGCCATGGCTTGCAGGGGGCTGGCCAGGTAGTGCTCATCGGCATCATGGGCCAGGTGAATGACGCGGATGGCGCCTTGGTGATCCTGCCGCAGCGCTTCGCGCAATACACCAAACAATGGCCCCAACCCGGTACCGGCCGCCATCAACCACAACGGCCGGGCGTGCCAGTCCGGATCGTAATGCAAGGCACCGCCGCGCAGCTCACCGAGGCGGATCGGATCGCCGATGCGCAATTGCCTGGCGGCATCGCTGAATTCCCCGGGCTTGCGACAATCGAGATGGAACTCCAGAAAGCGGTCTTCTTGCGGCAGGCTGGCGAGGGAATATGGCCGCGCCACGCTACCCGCCCACAACACCAGGTGCTGGCCAGCGCTATAGCGCAACGGTCGCTGGGGGATTACCCGCAATCGCAGCACCGTGGTGCTCAGCCAATCTACCGCCGCGACCTCGGCCGGATGGCCATCGAGTTGCGGGTCGAAGGCGTGCACCTGCAAGTCCTCGACCACCTGGCACTGGCATGCCAGGCGCCAACCCTGTTCACGCTGTTGTGCACTCAGGGCATCGGGGCGGCTGTCGCTCGGCAGGCCCCGTACACACTGCACCAGGCACGCATGACAACTGCCGGCGCGGCAACTGTAAGGCACTGGCACGCCGTTCTGGTTCAGCGCGTCGAGCAGATTGCTGCCCGCCGCCACCGACCAATTGCGCTCGCCGACCCGCAGCTCAGGCATCGACGTTCTCCCACGCCGCCGCGCATCGGTTGCGGCCGTCACGCTTGGCGCGATAGAGCGCCTGATCGGCCTGTTGCAAGGCGTCATCGAGATCGTCGCCCCGCTCCAGCAGGGTCATGCCGGCAGACAGGCTGAGGTTGCGCACATTCAGACCAATCAGCTCGACATCGGTGAACGCGATGCGCAGCCGTTCGCAGCACGAAGTCAAACTGTCGGCATCGCAATCGGGCAGCAGTACCACGAACTCTTCGCCGCCGTAGCGGGCCAGAACATCACCGTCGCGCAGACACGCGGAGGCAACGCCGGCAAAGGCTTGCAGCACCTGATCGCCGGCGGCATGGCCGTGCAAGTCGTTGATGCGCTTGAAATGGTCAAGGTCGATCAGCGCCAGGCCATGCACGACACCCGCGTCCATGGCGTTCAATTCGCGGGAAGCCAGGTGCAGGAAATGCCGACGATTGAACAGACCCGTGAGCTCGTCGGTGGCCACCAGGTCTTCGAGCTGGCGCATCATCCCGCGCAACGTGTCCTGATGCGCCTGCAAGGCAAAACGCCGCTGGCGCATGCGTTGTCGCGAGGCCTGGACATAACGGGCATACAGCACCAGCCACACCAGCACGATGAACAGCACACAGACCTGGAGCACCGCCATGGCCGGGTCAGGCAGCTGGAAGTGGTAGCCCTCCCACAGCGTGATCGCACTGAAACTGATAAACACCAGCAGCGCGCACCGTACTAAAGACCGGCGTGACAGATGGAACAGGCCGAACAGCAGGATCAGCACGTAAAACACCAGAAACGTACCCCGGGCTTCGTCCAGATGAGCGATCAGCCAGGTTTGCCACCCCAGCCCCAGCAACACTTGCGCCTCGGTCAGGCTGGGGTCGGCGAAACGCAGGTTGTAGCCGCTGTAAAACACCGCGAACAGGGAGGCCTGGCTGATCACCACCAGCGTGCTGCCGATGATGACACTGGAAAGCGGCGCATCGTAGTGACCGGTAAAAAACGCCAGCCACAGCAACAGCAATGCCAGGGCATAGGTGCCGGCCGCGAGGGCGAAACGTTTGAGCAACAGGCGCTGGATGGCGTTATGGGTCAATCGTTGATTCACCGAATGAAAGGAGACTGACAGAGCGTCCTACTCTACAGACCGAATGTCACTTTAGTGGTGTGACCGATAAATGACCATCCAATTTTCAGGTTGACCCGATTCCCCTGTAGGAGCTGCCGCAGGCTGCGGCAGCTCCTACAGGGATCGATCACGACAATGAGACCAAGGTTTGACCACTGGCGCGTGTGCCGCTCAACGAGGCGCGGTATACTGCCGCGCCTTTTTAGCGTCGCGCCAGCTTGCCCGGCGTGCCTTGAAAGGTGCTTGCAACCGACCGATGCACCCAAGCTGCAAGCACCTTATTGAATGTTCCCGTCTTTTAGAGGAGCGCGACTCATGACCGTGATCAAGCAAGACGACCTGATTCAGAGCGTTGCCGACGCCCTGCAGTTCATTTCCTATTACCACCCCGTGGATTTCATCCAGGCGATGCACGAGGCCTACCTGCGCGAAGAATCGCCAGCGGCCCGTGACTCGATGGCACAGATCCTGATCAACTCGCGCATGTGCGCCACCGGCCACCGCCCGATCTGCCAGGACACCGGTATCGTTACCGTGTTCGTGCGTGTCGGCATGGACGTGCGCTGGGATGGCGCCACCATGAGCCTGGACGACATGATCAACGAGGGCGTACGTCGCGCCTACAACTTGCCGGAAAACGTCCTGCGTGCTTCGATCCTCGCCGACCCGGCGGGCGCTCGCAAGAACACCAAGGACAACACCCCGGCCGTCATCCACTACTCCATCGTTCCGGGTAACACCGTGGAAGTGGACGTGGCGGCCAAGGGCGGCGGTTCCGAGAACAAGTCGAAGATGGCCATGCTCAACCCGTCCGACTCGATCGTCGACTGGGTGCTGAAAACCGTCCCGGAAATGGGCGCCGGCTGGTGCCCACCGGGCATGCTCGGCATCGGCATCGGCGGCACCGCCGAGAAAGCCGCGGTCATGGCCAAGGAAGTGTTGATGGAATCCATCGACATTCACGAGCTCAAAGCTCGTGGCCCGCAGAACCGCATTGAAGAAATGCGCCTGGAGCTGTTCGAGAAGGTCAACCAGCTGGGCATCGGTGCCCAGGGCCTCGGCGGCCTGACCACCGTGCTCGACGTGAAGATCATGGACTACCCGACCCACGCCGCTTCGCTGCCGGTGTGCATGATCCCGAACTGCGCCGCCACCCGTCACGCGCACTTCGTGCTCGACGGTACAGGTCCGGCCTCGCTGGAAGCGCCACCGTTGGACGCCTACCCGGAAATCGTCTGGGAAGCCGGCCCGTCGGCCCGTCGCGTCAACCTCGACACCCTGACCCCGGAAGAAGTGCAGAGCTGGAAGCCGGGCGAAACCGTCCTGCTCAACGGCAAGATGCTCACCGGTCGCGATGCTGCGCACAAGCGCATGGTCGAGATGCTGAACAAGGGCGAAACCCTGCCGGTGGACCTCAAAGGTCGCTTCATCTACTACGTCGGCCCGGTCGATCCGGTCGGTGACGAAGTGGTTGGCCCGGCCGGTCCTACCACCGCGACGCGGATGGACAAGTTCACCCGTCAGATCCTCGAGCAGACCGGTTTGCTGGGCATGATCGGCAAATCCGAGCGCGGCCCAACCGCGATCGAAGCGATCAAGGACCACAAGGCCGTTTATCTGATGGCAGTGGGCGGCGCGGCTTACCTGGTGGCGCAAGCGATCAAGAAGTCCCGCGTGGTGGCTTTCGCCGAACTGGGCATGGAAGCGATCTACGAGTTCGACGTCAAGGACATGCCAGTGACTGTTGCGGTCGACAGCAAGGGCGAGTCGGTGCACATCACCGGTCCTGCCATCTGGCAGCAAAAGATCAGTGAAAGCCTGGCGGTGGAAGTGCAGTAAGCACTGACATCGCACAGTAAGAACCGGTCTGTCGGCAACGGCAGACCGGTTTTTTTACGCATGAAAAAAGTAATCAAAGGCCGAAACAAGCGCACCGTTTGTTCTAAAAATTCCGGGCTGACCTGTCAGATCTGACAGGTTACAGCCGCCAGTGTCGCTGATAGTTTGAACGCACTCGATGCATTCTCTGTCACGGCGGACACTTCCATGGCGACTGAACAGCAGGGCACCCTCGACATCAAAGCCCCCGCCCTCCCAAAAGGCGGCGGCGCCATCCAGAGCATCGGCAAGGGCTGGGGCGCGGTGGGTACCAGCGGTGCCGCGTCGCTGGAGTTGCCGCTGCCGATCAGCAAGGCGCCCAACCGCGATCTGGTCCCGGCCCTGGGTCTGGGTTACAGCAGCGATGTCGGCAACAGTCCGTTCGGCATCGGCTGGCGCCTGACCACCAACGCGATCACCCTGCGCACCACCAAGGGCGTGCCGAAATACGACGGCAACGATCAGGTGGTCGGCCCCGGCGGTGACGTGTGGATGCCCGAGAAGAGTGACGACGGCAAACTGATCTCTATAGCGGTATCCGAGTACAACGGCGTTCAGATCGGCACGCACCATGTCGTGCGCTACTGGCCGCGGGTCGAAGGCGCTTTCGATTTGATCGAACACTGGACCAAAGATGACGATGCTGACAACCCGGCCGGCTTCTGGCTGATCCACGGCGCCGATGGCAGCCTGCATTGCTACGGAAAAACCGAGGCATCACGCCGGGCCGATCCACAAGACAAAACCCATGTTGGTGTCTGGCTGATCGATGAAAGCCTGAACCTGCGCGGTGAACATGTGGTGTACCTGTACCAGGCGGAAGCCGAAGCGCCGGTCGCCCCGCAGTTCCGCGACTACCGCAGCCAGCGTTACCTGCGTCGGGTCTTGTACGGAAATGCCCAGGCCAACGCCAACCTGTATGCATGGAAAGCCAATGGCTGGAAAGACGCGATCTGGAATTTCCATTTGCTGTTTGACTACGGCGAACGCAGTGCCGACCTGACGCAAGTGCCGGTTTACGACCTCCCCGGCATAGAGCGCGGCGAGTGGGGGGCACCGCGCAAGGATCCTTTCTGGAATTACGCCTACGGGTTTGAATTGGGTTCCCGGCGCCTGTGCCGTCAGGTCCTGATGTTTCATCAGTTCACCGAAGAACTGGGCAGCGACCCGTTGCTGGTCCAGCGCCTGCTGCTTGAGCACCGCGAGAGTCCGCTGGGTTACAACCATCTGACTGCCGCGCACATCCAGGCATATGACAATCAGGGCCAGATGGAAAGTCGCCCGCCCATGGAGTTTTTCTACAACCCGTTTGAACTTGATCCCACGCGCGAGGGTTATAGCGAGTTCCCCGAGATGCCGGGGCTCAATGACGGTCAGCGTTATCAACTGGTGGACTTGTATGGCGAGGGCATGCCCGGCGTACTGTTCAGCAGCGACAAGGCCTGGTATTACCGCGAACCGTTGCGCGCCGACAGTGGTGGCAACGACGTGAGTTATGGCGACTGGGAGCGCTTGCCCGGCATTCCCGTTGCCGACAGCAGCAAACCGATTCGCCAGTCCCTCAGCGACCTGACCGGCGACGGCAAGCTCGACTGGGTAATCGCCCGCCCCGGCCTGTCCGGGTTCTTCACCCTCAATCCCGACCGAACCTGGTCGAACTTCGTGGCCTATGCTGCGTTCCCCACGGAGTTTTTTCATCCCATGGCGCAGTTGGCGGATCTGGTGGGTGACGGTCTGACCGATCTGGCGTTGATCGGCCCGCGTAGCGTGCGGCTGTATTCAAGCCGTCGTGCAGTCGGGTTCAGCCATGGGGACAACGTCCCTCATGACGACGACTCGCTTCCCCTGTTGAGCAGTACCCAGACCGAACTGGTGGCTTTCAGCGATCCACTGGGCAGCGCGACACAACATTTGATCCGCATCCGCCACAACGAAGTCAAATGCTGGCCGAATCTGGGGCATGGAAAATTCGGCAAAGGTTTCGTCCTTTGCGAGCTGAATTTCAAATATGCCGAGTTCGATTCGTCTCGGGTGCGGCTGGCGGACCTGGACGGCTCGGGTGCGGTTGACCTGATCTACCTGGAGTCGGACGGTTTCCGGATCTACATGAATCATGGCGGCGAAGGCTTCGAAGAGGACTATGTGAAAATGCCATGGCCGCAAGGCGTGCGTTACGACCGCTTCTGCCAGGTGAGCATCGCCGACCTGCAGGGGCTGGGATGTTCCAGCCTGATCCTGACCGTGCCACACATGGAACCCCGACACTGGCACTACGATTTTGTCAGCGCCAAGCCGTATCTGGTGAATGCCAGCCACAACAACATGGGGGCCGTGACGGGAGTGAGTTACCGCAGCTCGGCCCAGGAATGGCTGGACGAAAAAGCCGAATTGATCGCGGCCGGTAAAGCCCCGGTGTCTCATCTGCCGTTTGCCATGCACCTGGTGAGCCGGCAGACCCAGCTCGATGAAATCACCGGCAATCGACGGACCCAGGGCTACAGCTATCGCCAGGGTTTTTACGACAGTTTCGAACGTGAGTTCCGGGGTTTCGGCCTGCTGTTGCAAATCGATACCGAGGCTTCGGCGGCGGAGCGTTCCAACCCGGGTTTCACCGCGCCGATTCTGAGTAAAACCTGGTTCCATACCGGCCGCGCCATCGACATGCGCGATGACGGTTACTACGACGGTGACACGAACGCAGAGCCGCTGCGCACGACGCTGCTGCACGAGTATCACCTCAGCGACGCAGCGGGACGCGTGATCAGTCCTGATGAAGATCTCGCCCGTGAGATGGCCCGCACCCTCAGCGGTTCAATGTTGCGCGCGGAGGTGTTTGCCGCCGACGACGATCCCGAAACGGCCGTGCCCTATACCGTGCAGGAGAACCGCTTTCTCATTCGCCAATTGCGCCCCAAAGGCAAGAATCACCCCTATGCCGTGTTGCAGTCACTGGCACTGGAAAGCATTGCCTACCAATACGAACCGCAGATGGCGGACGACCCATTGGTGCAGCACACCCTCAATCTGGCGTGGGACAAATTCGGCAGCCTGACCCATGGTTTTGTCGTGCACTACGCCCGGCGCAAAACAGACAAGGACAGCCCGCCCTTCCGCGTCGATCAGCCCGGCGATGAGAGCGATGAAGACTACGAAAACAAATGGTGGCTGGACGCCCACGACGAAGCACAACAGTGTTGGTATCTGACCGAGGCCAAAGCCGAGTATCGGCATTTGGAAGCCCCTGACGGCTGGCGTCTGGGCCTGCCCTATCGTCAGCGCGCCAATGCGCTGGTCCTGGAAAAGGATGAACTCAAACCTGTCGACATCAACCACGAAAACTTCCTGGAATGGGGCGATGACGAAGGAGCCTGGGCAGCCAAAGCGGTGCTGACCGGTTTGTCGCTGCAACGCTATCAGGATCCGGCCACAGGCAAATTACTGGAGCCGGATAACCTGATCTTCACCGCCCTGCCCGACTACCTGGAAACCGCCGAACTGGACGCCACCGCCCTGAGCGCCTACGACAAGCTCAAGGACGAAAATGGCGACATGCCGTTCAACCTCAAGGAGAAACTCGAATCGCCGGAAGTCGGTTACCACATCATGGATCTGTTCTTGCCAGACGCTGTGCAGGGTGAACCCGAAGACCCGACCGATGCCAGGAATTACCTGTGGTCCGTGCGCAAAAGCTTCCCCACTTACCACAGTTTGGCAGGGTTCTTTAACGTCGAACAATTCCAGCAAACCAAGAGCCATGGCATCACTTGCGTCGCGTATGACGAGTACTGGTGCCTGAGCACCGCCGTCACCCTGCCGGATGGCTGCACTACAAGCATCCTCGATATCGACTACCGGTCGTTCCTGCCGGCAGGCATCATCGACCCCAATCAAAACACCCAGGAAGCCCGCTACAACGCGTTCGGCGAAGTGCTCGTGACCAGCTTCTACGGCACGGAACTGGGCGTCGAGGTCGGTTTCGATCCACTCAGCGATTACCAACCACCGGAAGATCGCTCGCCCGCAGGCGCTATCGCCGACAAACACAACGCCATCGGCAACTACGCGACGGCGACCTTCTCTGCGCCCTTCAGCTGGATGGGCAAAGCTCCCCCGGCAGCTCCCGCGCCCTGGCTGGCCTGGGCCCGCTCCGAAGGTTTGGTATTGCCCGACGGCCATCTTTGCAGCCGGGCGCGTGTACACCTTGAAGGTTTGCAGAACCCTACTGCGAACGAGCGGCAACTCCAGCAATACCTCGACGACGCGCATCGCGAACCGGTTCACATCGTCACCTTGCAGGCCGACCGCTACCCCGGCGACCCGGAACTGCAAATCCGCGCGGCCATCGCCTGCTGGGACGGCTTCGGACGCTCCCTGCAAACCAAGCAAGAGGTCGAACCGGGCCTGGCCTGGGTAGTGAACGACAAAGGCGAACTGGAACCCGACGAAAACGGCCGGCCCAGGGAAGAACAGGCGGCCCGACGCTGGCGGGTCAGCGAACGGGTCGAGTACAACAACAAAGGCGAAACCGTGCGGATCTATCGCCCCTACTTCGCCAGCGCCTACCGCTACATCAACGACGCTTCGATCCGCGAATCGGGTTACCACGACCAGCAGTTCTACGACGCCGCCGGTCGGCCGACACACACTGTGCTGGCGAAAAAAATGTTGCAGGGCAATCCACCAGAAGAAAAACCATTGCGCCGGGAACAACGCTATCGCACCTGGTACACCATTGCGTTCGATGAGAACGACTTGTTTGATCCGCCACCTGCACAACGGCGGTCCATCTGGACACTCCATTGAACTCAAACATCCATTGCCAAACGCCAGCGCTGGCTGCAACCGATGGTCGTGGCATGGCGGTACGGCAAGTGGCCTATCTTCGCGCGGTGGTGTCTGACAATCCCGCCGCGCGAATCTCCACTCAGCAACATGACGCTGCCGGGCGGTTAGTGGCTCAGCGCGATCCACGGTTTTCTTCTACCGCAGCCCGGCCGAACCAGACAGCGTTTTACAGCCTGTCGGGCGCGGCGCTGTTGACTGACAGCGTCGATGCTGGGTGGCGCCTGAGCCTGACGGGTGCAGCCGGACAAGTGCTCGAACATTGGGATGGCCGAGGCAGTCATTGGCAGAACGAGTACGACGAACTGCGCCGACCCATCGCGCTCCATGAATACGCCCAAGGCGTGGACTTACGTACCATCGAACGCCTGACGTATGCCGACAACTCGGCTGAATTCGCCGAACGCAACCAATGCGGGAGTTTGATCCGCCATGACGATTCGGCCGGTACGCTGTGGCTTAAACAAATCGCCCTGAATGGCGGGCTGATCCGCCAGACCCGGTGTTTCCTGCCGGATCAGGCAAACCTGTCAGCCAATTGGCCCGTGACCGAGGCTGATCGCGACCCATTGCTACAACCCGGCGCAGGCTACTCCAGCGAGTATCGATACGGCCCGTCAGGTGAAGTGTTGGAACACATTGATGCCGGCGGTCATCTACGACAGTTCAACTACGACCGCACCGGGCAACTGCAATGCATTGACCTGAGGCTCAAGGGCCAGGCATTGCAGCCGTTGCTCAGAGCGGCCGACTACGATGCCGCAGGACAATTACTCACTCAAATTGCCGGTAACAACGTCACCAGCGTTGCCAGCTACCAGCCTGCAAACGGCCGACTGGAACGCCTGACCGCGACCACCTCGACACACCAGCGTTTGCAGGAGATGAGTTACGAGTACGACCCGGTCGGCAATATCCTGCGGCTGGTGGAGCACACACAGGCGGACAGCTATTTCGACAATCAGCGCGTGGCTGCCGAGAACACCTACACCTACGACAGCCTCTACCAACTGACCAGTGCCAAGGGCCGTGAAACGGCGGATGCCGGGCAGAAACCGGGTTTGCCGGAGCTGATCATCCCGAGCCCCATCGACCCCGGTCGGTTGCTCAACTACAGCGAACATTACGAGTACGACGCTGGCGGCAACCGGACCTTGTTGCGCCATGAAAGTGATAAAAATCCGTTCAGTCGCCTGATGTACGTCGACCCACAAAGCAACCGCGCCTTGCCATGGAAAGAGGGTGAGGACGTTCCCGACTTCAGCCGTCACTTCGATGCAAACGGCAACTTGCAATACCTGGCGTCAGGCGCCCAACCGATGAGTTGGGATGCGCGCAATCAGTTGCAAGGCATCACCACCGTCTACCGCTCGACCGGGCTCAATGACGGGGAATGGTATCGCTACAACGCTGCCGGAGAGCGGGCCGTCAAGTTCAGCACCCGACAGGCCCGCACTGTGACCCATCAAGAGGTTGTCCACTATCTCCCAGGCCTGGAAGTACGCACCACTGGCGGCGACGAAGAATTGCAGGTCATTGACGTCCAACTGTCCCGTGGCAGCGTACGGTGCCTGCATTGGGTCAATGGGCCGCCGGACGATATCGATAACGACCAAGTGCGCTACAGCATCGATGATCACTTGGGCTCCAGTTGCCTGGAGCTGGATCAACTGGCCGCCGTCATCAGTCACGAGGGGTACTACCCCTACGGTGGCACAGCGTGGTGGGCGGCACGCTCGAAGGTCGATGCCGATTACAAGACCATTCGGTACTCGGGCAAGGAGCGGGATGCCAGTGGGCTTTATTATTATGGTGCCCGGTATTGCGCGGGGTGGCTGGGGCGATGGATAAATCCGGATCCGATTGGCTCGATTAACGGTCTGAATTTGTATCGGTTCTGTGGAAACAATCCCATCTGCAGGATCGATCCTGATGGGCGAATGTGGCAGCCATACGATGATGAGGTTCTGAACGAGTTTGTAATGGTCGAACCTGACTTGAGAACTGCCTATGGCCTACCACCGATTGACTTACGGCGCTCAGAGCAAGACGGTGATGAATCAATGGATTATCAAGGCTCGCCCGAAAGCGATCATCCACCGAGTGAGTCCAGCTCAGACTCTGCAAACAGCCCTGCCAGCCTACCTGCGCCAACCGATGACCAAAGTACGGTGCTAGAAATCCTGAATGCAGACCCCTATCGACCCGCTCACTACTGGAACAGCAGGAACCTTCTGGAAAGAACCGATTTTGGTGGCAAGGTATACCGTGCAGACCGGCGTGGCCCTGAAGAGGTACTACGGGATGGATTCAAAGCTTCAGATGAATTCACTGCGGTTAGCAAAATGATCAGCGGTGAAGCCTTGATTGTCGCAGAGACACTCGAGGGAGCCATTTTCTATGCGGCCCAAGAGGGCCGTCCATATTATTTCTATGAAATCGACGCCACTAACGTAAGTGGCGTTTCCCTACTTGAAAACATGGTGCTGAATAATTCGATAATGGTTGAACATCTCAACGCAAATCCTGGTGGCAAGCCATCTGAACAGACCGGACTGGCCAACAGAATGCATGAAGCACACTTGAACCATGATGACCTCAATAACTCCGGGATCCCGATAGTTCCGTTGGGGGAGCTGACAGATGAACTGGAACAAATGCGCCGAAATATGAATCGTTGAAAGCTCAAGGTATCCACTCGGGCGCAGTGAGATGAGATCTGGCGCAAGATAGTCCGCATGCTATCTTGCGCCTCCTATCTTTTGTCCGATTTCCGTTCGATGCTCCCGACCTCCAGATCCCTGCGCCTGGCGCTCTACACCCTATTGATCATCGCCGGCGCCGCCATCGTCGCCACGCTGGCCATGCGCCACGCCGTGCGCCAGTCAATGGTCGAAGACGCGGCCCGTGCCAATCAGCAATTGGCGCTGTACGCCACATCCCTGCATACCCTGATCGAACGTTACCGCGCCCTGCCCGCCGTGCTGGCGCTGGACCCGGAACTGCGCTCGGCGCTCAAGGGGGCGGTGAGCCCAGAGCAGCAGGATGCGTTGAACCGCAAACTGGAAAAGATCAATGGCGCCGCCGAATCCTCGACCCTGGAATTGCTCGACCGCAGCGGCCTCGCCATCGCGGCGAGCAACTGGCGTTTGCCCAGCAGCTATGTCGGTCACAACTACGGTTTCCGCCCTTATTTCAACCAGACCCGCACCCAGGGCACCGGGCGCTTTTATGCCGTTGGCGTGACCAGCGGGATTCCCGGCTACTTCCTCTCCAGCGCGGTCAGCGATGATGGCGGCCAGTTCCTCGGCGCCATGGTGGTGAAACTGGAGTTTCCCGAACTGGAGCGGGAGTGGCGTCAGGGCAGCGACACGCTGCTGGTCAGCGACGCACGCGGGATCATTTTCATCGCCAATCAGCCAGGCTGGCGCTATCGCCTGCTCAAGCCGTTGAGCGACAGCGATCACGCCGAACTCAAGGCCACCCGCCAATACGACAAGCAGCCGCTGACGCCGCTCGAGTTTCAATCGTTGCGGCGCTTCGACGACAACAGTGACCTGACCCGGGTCGATGGCCCGGACGGCAAGGCCGATTACCTGTGGGAATCCCTGCCGCTGAGCACCGATGGCTGGACCCTGCACCTGCTGCGTCGCCCGCAGGTCGCCTTCGAAGACAGCCGCAACGCCGCGCTTGCCGCGGCCGGGTTGTGGCTGACCCTGGTGTTCCTGTTGCTGTTTCTCAACCAGCGCTGGCGCCTGGCGAAAATGCGCCAGCGCAGTCGCGAAGAACTCGAACGACTGGTAGAAGAACGCACCCGCGACCTGCGCACCGCCCAGGAAGGCCTGGTGCAATCGGCCAAACTCGCGGCGCTGGGGCAGATGTCCGCCGCCCTCGCCCATGAAATCAACCAGCCACTCACCGCCCAGCGCATGCAGTTGGCAACCTTGCGCCTGCTACTCGACCACGGCCGCGTCGATGACGCCTACAAGGCGCTCAAGCCGGTGGATGAAATGCTCACGCGCATGGCCGCCCTCACCGGCCACCTGAAAACCTTCGCCCGCAAAAGCCCCAGCGGTTTGCGCGAACGCCTGGACCTGGCGGCGGTGGTGGACCAGTCGCTGCAACTGCTCGACACCCGGCTGCGCGACGAACAGGTCAGCACTGTGCTGCACCTGACCCGCCCGGCCTGGGTGCGTGGCGATGCGATTCGCCTGGAACAGGTGCTGATCAATCTGCTGCGCAACGCCCTCGATGCGATGCAGGACAAACCCTGCAAACGCCTGGAAATCCGCCTCGAAGCCGACGAGCAATTGTGGCGCCTGAGCGTGATCGACAATGGTGGCGGTATCGCCGAAGAGAACCTGTCCAAGGTCTTCGATCCGTTCTTCACCACCAAACCGGTGGGCGAAGGCCTGGGGATCGGTTTGGCCGTATCGTTTGCCATCGTCCACGAATCCGGCGGGCGCTTGAGTGCCGGCAATCATGACAAAGGTGCCGTGTTTACCCTGACCTTGCCCATCGACCTGGAGGTGCATGAAGCATGCTGAACTCAGTGATCGTGGTCGACGACGAAAGCAGCATCCGCAGTGCCGTCGAGCAATGGTTGAGCCTGTCGGGTTTCGAGGTGCAGCTGTTCAGCCGCGCCGATGAGTGCCTGGCGCAGTTGCCCAGGCATTTTGCCGGGGTGATTCTCAGCGATGTGCGCATGCCCGGCATGACCGGCCTGGAACTGCTGGCCGAGGTGCAACGCCGGGATGCCGATTTGCCGGTGATCCTGTTGACCGGCCACGGCGATGTGCCGATGGCCGTCGAGGCCATGCGCGACGGTGCCTACGATTTCCTCGAAAAACCCTTCAGCCCGGAAACCCTGCTCGGCAGCCTGCGCCGCGCCCTCGACAAGCGCCGGCTGGTGCTGGAAAACCGCGCGCTGCACGAACAGGCGGACAACCGCGCCAAGCTGGATGCCACGTTGCTCGGCGTGTCCCGTGGCCTGCAAAACCTGCGTCGGCAGGTTCTCGATCTGGCGGCGCTGCCGGTCAACGTATTGATCCGCGGTGAAACCGGCAGCGGCAAGGAACTGGTCGCCCGCTGCCTGCACGACTTCGGACCGCGGGCCGACAAGCCCTTTGTCGCACTCAACTGCGCGGCCATCCCCGAGCAATTGTTCGAGGCCGAGCTGTTCGGTCACGAGAGCGGCGCGTTCACCGGGGCGTCCGGCAAGCGCATTGGCAAACTGGAGTACGCCGACGGCGGCACGCTGTTTCTCGATGAAATCGAAAGCATGCCCTTGGCCCAACAAGTGAAATTGCTGCGGGTGTTGCAAGAGCAAAAGCTTGAACGACTGGGTTCGAACCAGAGCATCCGCGTGGATCTGCGCATCATCGCCGCGACCAAACCGGACCTGCTCGACGAAGCGCGGGCCGGACGTTTTCGCGAAGACCTGGCCTATCGTTTGAACGTCGCAGAACTACGCCTGCCGCCCTTGCGCGAACGCCGGGAAGACATACCCTTGCTGTTCGAATCCTTTGCCCAAAACGCCGCCGAACGCCTGGGACGTAAATTTCCACCGTTGAGCGGCGCACAGTTGAGTCACCTGCTGAGCCACGACTGGCCGGGCAATGTGCGCGAACTGGCGAACGTCGCCGAGCGTCAGGTATTGGGGTTGGGTGAGCCGGAGCCCTTGGGCATCGAGCCCGGCCAGTCACTGGCGGCGCAGCAGGAAGCGTTCGAAGCGCAATGCCTGCGTGCCGCACTGACCCGGCACAAGGGCGATGTGAAAGCGGTGCTCGAAGAACTGCAACTGCCGCGCCGGACCTTCAATGAAAAGATGCAGCGGCATGGGTTGAGCCGGGAGATGTTCCTGTAGCGTCTGGACTGGCTCCTTCGCTGGCACAGCCAACACTCCCCGCAAGCAAATAGGCAATTTTTCGCTCACCACTTACTTTTAATAAGCGGATTTCCGCTCACCAAAACACCACCACCCCTCTAAACCGGCCCTCTTCCCCTTGGCACAGCTCCTGCTATAGCCCCTGCAGGCTGCGTTTATTCGCGCTCCACAAAAACAATTAAATGAAGGATCCTTCAATGGATAACTCCAACTCCCTGCCGCTTGGGTCGGCTGCCCTGCCGGCCAAAGAAAGAACCACGTCCAGCCGCATCAAATCGATTTTCAGCGGTTCCGTCGGCAACATGGTCGAGTGGTACGACTGGTACGTCTACGCCGCCTTCTCCCTGTACTTCGCCAAGACCTTCTTCCCCAAAGGCGACACCACCGCCCAACTGCTCAATACCGCCGCGATCTTCGCCGTGGGCTTCCTGATGCGTCCGATCGGTGGCTGGCTGATGGGGCTGTATGCCGACAAGGTCGGGCGTAAAAAGGCCCTGATGGCCTCGGTGTACCTGATGTGCTTCGGCTCGCTGCTGATCGCCCTGAGCCCAAGCTACGAAATCATCGGCATCGGCGCGCCGATCCTGCTGGTGTTCGCGCGCTTGCTGCAAGGCCTGTCGGTGGGTGGCGAATACGGCACCTCCGCCACTTACCTCAGCGAGATGGCGACCAAGGAGCGTCGCGGCTTCTACTCCAGCTTCCAGTACGTGACCCTGATCTCCGGCCAGCTCATCGCTTTGGCGGTGCTGATTGTCCTGCAGAACTTCCTGACCACCGAGGAGCTCTACGCCTGGGGCTGGCGCATCCCGTTCGCCATCGGCGCGCTGTGTGCCGTGGTGGCGCTGTACCTGCGTCGTGGCATGGAAGAAACCGAGTCCTTCACCAAGAAAGAAAAAGCCAAGGAAAGCGCGATGCGCACCTTGATGCGTCACCCCAAGGAACTGATGACCGTGGTCGGCCTGACCATGGGCGGCACCCTGGCGTTCTACACCTACACCACGTACATGCAGAAATACCTGGTGAACACCGTCGGCATGAGCATTTCCGACTCCACCACCATTTCCGCCGCCACACTGTTCCTGTTCATGTGCCTGCAACCGGTCATCGGCGGGCTGTCGGATAAAATCGGTCGCCGGCCGATCCTGATTGCCTTCGGTATCCTGGGAACCCTGTTCACCGTGCCGATCCTCACCACCCTGCACACCATCCAGACCTGGTGGGGCGCGTTCTTCCTGATCATGGCGGCACTGATCATCGTCAGTGGCTACACCTCGATCAATGCCGTGGTGAAAGCCGAACTGTTCCCGACCGAAATCCGCGCCCTGGGCGTGGGCCTGCCGTACGCACTGACCGTTTCGATCTTCGGCGGCACCGCTGAATACATCGCGCTGTGGTTCAAGAGCATCGGTATGGAGACGGGTTACTACTGGTACGTGACCGCATGTATTGCCGTGTCGTTACTGGTGTACGTCACCATGAAAGACACCCGCAAGCATTCACGGATTGTCACGGACTAAATCAAGCCTCAAGGAAAAGGGGCAGATCTCACCGGGGTCTGCCCCTTTTTATTGAATCAACATAACCCCTTGTGGGAGCGAGCCTGCTCGCGATGGAGTGTCAGTCGGCACCAACTTATCTGATACACCATCGCGAGCAAGCTCGCTCCTACAGAGGGTAGAGTCGACTGGAATTCAGCGGTTCATCCTTGCACTATGAACGCCACCCGAACTACGCCCTGGAATTACTCCATGCCCGACGACATCCACTTCTACGAACCCGCCAACGGCCACGGCCTGCCCCACGATCCGTTCAACGCCATCGTCGGCCCGCGCCCCATCGGCTGGATCTCTTCACAGAATGCCGAGGGCCACTTGAACCTTGCGCCCTACAGTTTCTTCACCGCCTTCAACTACATTCCGCCGATCATTGGTTTCTCCAGCATCGGGCGCAAAGACAGCCTGAACAACATCGAGCAAACCGGCGAGTTCGCCTGGAACCTGGCCACCCGGCCGCTGGCTGAGCAGATGAACCAGAGCTGCGCCATGGTCGGGCCTGAAGTCAACGAATTCGAATTGGCCGGCCTGACGACCGTTGCCTCGAAGGTCATTCAGGTGCCACGGGTGGCCGAGAGCCCGGTGTCCTTCGAGTGCAAGGTCACGCAGATCATCCAGTTGCAACGGGCGGACGGCAATGTGGTGCCCAGCTGGCTGATCCTCGGCGAGGTGGTCGCCGTGCATATCGCCAAGTGGCTGTTGAAGGATGGGATATACGACACCGCCGCGGCAGAACCGATTCTGCGCGGCGGCGGGCCAGCGGATTATTTCCAGCTGGGGCCTGAGGCGTTGTTCAAGATGTACCGCCCGGGGCGGTGAGAATCACCAGAGCAGGTCGGTGTTTTCCTTGACGTCCTTGAGGCGGGTCAGTTCCTTGGCGGCCGCATCATCGGCCTCGTGAGCGGTCTTGAAGATCTGGCCTTCCAGCACTTTGTGAAAGCGCGGGGCGCCGGCACCGCCCAGCGCTTTGACGGCGATAGCGGCGTGGTAACCACCCTCGCCCGGTACTACAGCGGAAACAGCTTCGAAGTGATCAAAGGCTTTACGTGCCATGTCGCGAATCCTGGCTGGTTGAGAATGCCGTCATTAAACCCTCAACCGGCCAGTTTGTGTACCGCCACTGCGGACTGCCGCAAGGCCTGCGCCGCCGAGACATCCTTGAAGGTGTGGAAATCCAGACTGTTGACCACCAGCTCCTGCACCAGCTCGGCAAAAATCTCCATCGCCGGCGTGCTGAAGTACGCGGTCATGGCCTGTTGATTGCTCCAGAAACCGGACACCAGCCACAATTCCGGATCGCATTGCGAATGCTGCAAGGCAAAGCTCAGGCAGCCTGGCGCTGCGCGGGACGGTTCGATCAGGGCGCTGAGGCGCACACCGAGTTCCGCCGAACGCCCGGCGCGCGCTCGAACGAAGGCCATATGACTGACGGGGATCTGCGTGGACATGTTCAACCCTCCCGGGGAGTCGCGTGGCAGCCGGGGGACGGGCTGCGACAGGATCAAAGGTTAAGGGCCGCGACGCCTGTCTCGTTAGTCGATTCCTGCCGGTGCGTTGCACAATCCTGCGAAACTGCATGGACAGCCTGTAACAAACGGTAAAACCCTGTCACGGTTCTGCCATACGCGTTTTGTGTAGGAGCTGCCGAAGGCTGCGATCTTTTAGACGCTCATCTATAGAATCAAAAGATCGCAGCCTTCGGCAGCTCCTACGGGGTTATCGGCGTTAGTTGAAGCGCGCCTGTGCGTTGGCCGTGTTTGGGAACGAAACCAACCCCGAGCAGAATCAGGCAAGCATCTGACAGGATGTGTCTACCGCTGCGGCTTGCACAAACTTATGCTCTGCCCATTACTCATGCCTTGCCGAGGATGCCTCGCATGTCGTCGTTCGATCACTTTCAAGCCCCGCTGGACACCGACATGGAAAAGCAACGTGCGGAACTGGCGGCGATCATTCGCCGCAACACCGCCGAAGATGGCAGTTATGCCACGGCCATCGGCTCGCTGTTCATGTCACGCCACAGCCAGTCCCACGAGTTCGCCCCGGGGCTGGCGCAACCGGCGCTGTGCATCATGGCCCAGGGGCGCAAGGAAGTTCGGCTGGCCGATGAATACTTCAATTACGACCCGTTGAACTACCTGGTGGTCTCGGTCTCGATGCCGCTCAGTGGACGGGTGGTGGATGTCTCGCCTGAGGAACCGATCCTGGCCCTGCGCCTGGACATCGACCCGACGGAAATCACCGCACTGATCGCCGACGCCGGCCCCCTCGGCGTGCCCACCCGGCCAACCGGGCGCGGGCTGTATGTCGAAAAACTCGACACCGCGATGCTCGACGCCGTGCTGCGCCTGGCACGGTTGCTGGACACGCCAAAAGACATCGCCATGCTGGCGCCGCTGATTCGCCGGGAGATCCTCTATCGCCTGTTGCGCAGCAAACAGGGGCATCGGCTGTATGAAATCGCCATCGCCAACAGTCAGAGCCATCGCATCAGCCAGGCGATCAAATGGCTCAACGGCAATTTTGAACAACCGTTGCGCATTGATGATCTGGCCAAGGAAGTGAACCTGAGCGTGTCGACCCTGCATCACCGCTTCAAGGCGATGACGGCGATGAGTCCGTTGCAGTATCAGAAGCATCTGCGCCTGCAGGAAGCGCGGCGGTTGATGCTGGCCGAAGGGCTGGAAGCTTCGGCGGCGGGGTATCGGGTCGGGTATGAAAGTCCGTCGCAGTTCAGCCGGGAGTACAGCCGGTTGTTTGGGGCACCGCCGTTGCGGGATCTGGCGCGGTTACGGTTATCGGTTTGATCCGGATCCAGTGGTGCGGCTACTGACGCCTTCGCGGGCAAGCCCGCTCCTACAGGGGATTATTGGTGGTCACCACATTGTGTGAACACCGACGGTCCTTGTAGGAGCTGGCTTGCCAGCGATGGGCTGCGCAGCAGTCCTCTGGAAAATCAGGCGCCAAGCACCCGGCACGCCTCCACCGGCAAGGTCACCGACACCGGATGCCCAACGCTCAGGCCAAAGCCCTGGCACGGCGTGCTCAGCGCAGTAAACGACACCCCGGAACACTCCACCGTGGTCTCGATGGTCGCGCCGATATCGCGCACGAACGTCACCTTGCCCAGCAAGCGGTTGCCCGCGGTCGCCTGGGGTGCTGACAGTTGCAGGTCTTCCGGGCGAATCAGCATCTTCACCTTTTCGCCAGCCACAATGCTGCTGCAGATCGGTACTTGCAGCGCATCGCCGCCTGGCAAGCTGACTTTGCCATTACCCAGCACCGTGGCCGGGAAGATGTTGCCCGAGCCGATGAAATCCGCGACGAACTCGTTGGCCGGGTGGCGGTAGATCTCGATCGGTGTGCCCACCTGCTGCACCTTGTGCTCACCCAGTACGACCACGATATCGGCCATGGTCATGGCTTCACGCTGGTCGTGGGTCACCATGATGGTGGTGATGTTCAGGCGCTGTTGCAGTTGACGGATTTCCACCTGCATCGACTCGCGCAGCTTGGCGTCCAGCGCCGACAACGGCTCGTCGAGCAGGAGGATTTTCGGGTGATTGGCAATCGCCCGGGCAATTGCCACACGCTGGCGTTGGCCACCGGACAGCTTGGCCACCGGACGATCAATCATTTGCTGCAACTGGATCAGCTCCAGCAACTCCACCACCCGCGCCTGCTGATCGGCCTTGCTGACCCCGCGCAGTTTCAGCGGATAAGCGATGTTCTCACCCACGGTCATGTGCGGGAACAACGCCAGGGACTGGAACACCATGCCGAAATTGCGCAGGTGCGCCGGGGTGTTGCCGATGTCTTCACCGTCCAGGCGGATTTCGCCGCCGGTCAGGGTTTCAAGGCCGGCAATCATGCGCAGCAAGGTGGTTTTGCCGCAGCCCGAAGGGCCGAGGAAACACACCAGTTTGCCCTCGGGCAAATGCAGGTTTACATCCGTTACCGCGCAGGCCGAGCCGTAATGTTTCTCGACGTTTTCCAGAATCAGACCAGACATGTGAATCACCTCAAGAAATCAGAACGAAACGCCACCTTCACCGACCAGTTTTTCGAGCGCCCAGATCAGGACGAAGTCGATCAACACGATCAGCACGGCAAACGAAAATACGGTTGGGTCGAGCGAAGACACGGTGCGGCTGTACATCCAGATCGGTACGGTCATCACATCGATGGTGTAGAGGAAGTAGGTCACGGTGAATTCGTTGAACGAGACGATGAACGCCAGCAGCATGCCCGCCAGGATCCCCGACTTCATCAACGGCACCACCACATCGACAATCGCTCGCAGCGGTGAAGCGCCGAGCATTTGCGCGGCCTCCTCGACTTCGCTGCCGATGGAGAGCATCGCCGCCGTGCAGTTCTTCACCACGAACGGCAACGCGAGGATCACGTGGGCAATCACCAGACGCGAGGTGGTCATCTGGAACGGCAGGCTGTCGAACACCAGCAGCAACGCCAGCCCCAATACCACCATCGGGAACACCAGGGGCAACGACATCAATTGCAGGGCCACGGCCTTGCCACGGAACTCGCAACGGGTCAGGGCATACGCCGCCGGCACTGCGATGATGGTCGCGAAGACCATGGTCAGGCAGGACACCATCAGGCTGGTGGTCATGGCCTTGCCCAAGCTCAGCACATCGCTGGCGTCCGGCGACACGAAGGTGTGCCAGGCGGCCTTGTACCATTGCAGGCTGTAGCTGCTCGGCGGGAAGTCGAGGTTCGATGCGCCGCTGAACGACATCACGATCATGGTCAGGATCGGCAACACCGCCAGCAGCAGGATGAAACCCGAGAGGATGCCGGCGAACTTGCCGGTCTCACCCGGCAACAGCGACTGGCGCTTCTTGGTCAGGGTACTCATTGCGAAGCCTCCAGCATGCGCCGACGACGGCCAGTGATGTATTCGGACAGGGTCATGATCGCGAGGGTGGTGACGATCAGCACCACACCGGCAGCGGACGCGGCGGGCCAGTTCATCAGCGGGGCGATCTGGTCATGCACCATCACCGCCAGCATCGGCACGCGCCGGCCACCGAGCAGCAAGGGCACCACGAAACTGCTGGCGTTGTAGGCAAATACCAGGGTCGCACCGGTAATGATCCCTGGCAGACTCATCGGCAATACCACTTGGCGGAACACCTGGAAGCGACTCGCACCCAGGGTGGCGGCAGCTTCTTCGTAGCTGCGGGCGACGCCGCGCATGGCGCTGGCAATCGGCAACACGGCCAGCGGGAAGGCGGTTTGCACCAGGCCCATCAACACACCGTTCTGGTTGTACAACAGCATGATCGGGCGCTTGATCAGGCCCAGGCCCATCAGGGTCTGGTTGAGCATGCCGCCAGGGCCAAGGATCACCAGCCAGCCGTAGCTTTGCAGCAGCAGGTTGACCAGCAGCGGCAGCAACACCGCAGCAAGGAAAATCCGGCGCACGAACGGCGAGGTCAGGCGCGACATGGTGTAGGCCACCGGGATCGCCAGAATCACTGCGATCACCGCGCTGATCAGCGCCAGGCGCAGGGTCAGCATCAGCGACTTGAGGTAATAGGGTTCCAGCAACTGGGCGTAACTGGCCAGGCTGAACCCGGACCATTCCGCGCCTTTGGTGCCCACGCTCATGCGCAGTACCAGGAGGCTCGCGGCAATCAGTACGCCAAGAAACAGCATCGACGGCGAGAGGAAAAGCCAGGCGCGCGTCGTTGGCGAAACACCCCGAGCGGCGCGCACTGGGGCGGCACTCAGCGGATGAGTCAGAGGTTGGTGTTCCATAGCAAAGGGTCTCGTCAATGGAAGATCAGAAACATCTCGCGCCTGGCACCTGTAGGAGCTGCCGAAGGCTGCGATCTTTTGATCTTTTCAAAACCGCCGAAAAGCCAGATCAAAAGATCGCAGCCTTCGGCAGCTCCTACGGATCAGGAAGAAAAGATTTCCGTGTAACGACGAATCCACTGGTCATGCACAGTCGCCAGGAAGGCGTTGTCGTGCATGATCGCCTTCTCGGCAATCTGCTCCGGCGTGAGGATGTACGGGCTCTTGCGTGCTTCGGCGGAGATGATCGCCTTGGCGTTGACCGGGCCGTTGTAGATGTCTTCAGCCATCTTGCCCTGCACCAGCGGGTCCAGAGAGTGGTTGATGAAGGCATAGGCCATGTCGGTATCGCCCGGACGGTTCTTCGGCATCACCGACAGCATCAGGTCGGTGTAGAAACCTTCCTTCATGCCGAACGTGGCACCCAGGCCGTAGTTCGGATCGCGGATCTGTTTCGGGAAGAACGCTGGTGCGTACAGACCGCCCATGTCCAGGGAACCGGTGCGGAACAGTTCGGCGATCTGGTTCGGGTTTTCGCCCAGGGTCACCACACGATCTTTCAGCTCGGCGAGTTTCTTGAAGCCAGGTTCAATGTTGTGCTCGTCACCACCGGCCAGTTTGGCGGCGATGATGATCAGGTCCATGGCCTCGGTCCAGTTCGGCGGCGGCAGGAAGATGTTCGGTGCCAATTCTGGATCCCACAGGGCCGCGTAGCTGTCCGGCGCTTGTTTCTGGGTGCGGGTGCTGTAGACCAGGCTGTTGCACCACAGCAGATAACCGATACCGTGGCCATTGGCGCCGGTGCGGTATTTCTCCGGTACATCGACGAGGTTGGGAATGCGGTTGAGGTCGGGTTTTTCCAGCAGGTTGGCGGCGGCCAGACCTTCGGCGCCGACGCCTGCCAGGGTGATGATGTCGTACTGCGGACGATCACCGCCGGCCTTGAGCTTGGCGACCATTTCCGAGGTACTGCCGGTGCGGTCAGCGATGACCTTGCAGCCGTACTTGTCTTCGAAGGTCGCGGCGATGTTGCGCAGTGCGGCCAGGCCCGTGTCATCGGACCAGGTCAGCAAACGCAGGGTCTTGCCGGCAAAACGTGTGTCGCTGGCATTGGCCTTGATGAACGGCATGCTCATGGCTGCCGCTGCAACCGAGGCTACGCCCACGGTCTTGATGAATTGACGTCTGTTCAGATCATGCTCGCCCATTACGGACTCCCTTTGTTTTTGTAGGTATAAGGCAGGTCGAAACTGTTGCATCCGCGCGACCGGACCAGCGTTATCCCTCGTATTTTCGGGGGCTTGGCTGAGCCAGCAAGTTCATCCTGAGGTCGTGTAAAACACCTGACTATCGATAAAAACTCATTGAAGCCATGACGCCAGCGCATGCCTCAATGCGAGGCATGCGCTCACCTTTTTCGTGCCTTCAGACGGCCCGGATCACGTGTTTGATTTCCTGGAAAGCCTGCAAGCCCCACGGCCCCAATTCGCGGCCGATGCTGCTCTGCTTGTAGCCGCCCCAGGCGGTCTGCGGGAAGATCACCTGTGGCGCGTTGATCCACACAAGCCCCGCCTGCAAAGCGTTGGCGACGCGGTCAGCGGTCTGTGCATTGCCCGTCACCACACTGGCGACCAGGCCAAACTGACTGTCGTTGGCCAGGGCAATCGCTTCGGCTTCGCTGGAAAAACTGCGCACGCAGATCACCGGGCCGAAAATCTCTTCATTCCACAACGCACTGTCGAGGGGCACTTCGGTGAACACCGTCGGCTGCAAAAAATATCCGCGCGGCAGGTCGGCGGGACGATTGCCACCGCACACCAGCTTGGCGCCGGCACTCAAACCGCGGTCGATGTGGCCCAATACACGTTGGTATTGCGCCTGATTGACCAGGGCGCCCATTTCCACGTTCGGGTCGAACGGGTCGGCCACGCGTATCGCTTCGGCACGAGCCTTCACGCGGCTGAGGAATTCATCGGCCAGTTCATCGGCGACCAGCACGCGGCTGGTGGCGGAGCACATCTGCCCGGCGTTGAAGAAACCACCGCCGCAGGCCACTTCCACCGCCAGGTCGAGATCGGCATCGGCCAGCACCAGCAGCGAAGATTTGCCGCCCAGTTCCAGGCTCACGCCCTTGACGGTTTCAGCCGCCCGTTGCATGACCTGCACGCCGACCGCATTGCTGCCGGTGAAGGAAATTTTCGCGATGCGCGAGTCTGTCGACAGGGGCGCGCCAACCGCCAGGCCAGTGCCGCACACCAGGTTGAACACGCCCGCAGGCAACCCGGCTTCAGCGATGATCGCTGCCAGTTCCAGCTCCGGCAGCGGCGTCACTTCCGAAGGCTTGAGCACCACGCAGCAACCGGCGGCAAGGGCCGGGGCGAGTTTCCACGCGGTGGTGACCATCGGGAAGTTCCACGGCACGATCAGGCCGACCACACCGCACGGCTCACGGCGCAGGCGAGCGCTGAAGTCGTCGGTCGGCAGCTCGATGGCGCTGTCCTGTTTCGCGTCCAGGCCTTCGGCCAGACCGGCGTAATACTCGAACGTGGCGATCACGTCATCAACGTCGATAGCCGCTTCGAACTGTGGCTTGCCGTTGTTGCTCGACTGCAAGTGCATCAGCTTTTCACGGTTGGCCTGTACCCCCACGGCGATTTTGCGCAGGATCGCGCCGCGTTCGGCGCCCGTGGTTTTCGACCAGTCGGCGAACACCTGGGTCGCCGCGCTCACCGCTTGATCGACAGCGCGCTCATCGCCGCCATTCACCGTGGTCAACAGGGCTTCGGTCGCCGGGTTGATCACCCGCAGGTGTTCGTTGCCGGCCGACCATTGGCCGTTGATGTACAGGCCATCCTGGGTAGTCGAGAAAGTCATTTCGACACCGCCTGCATCCACTGGGTCTGGTCGATTTCAATCAGGGTCGGGCCCTGGCGATCGGTAGCCATACGCAACGCGCCACGCAATTGCTCGACACTGCTGACCGCTTCGGCCGCGCAACCCAATGCCTTGGCCACACCGATGAAGTCCGGGGTGTAGATGTCCACGCCGACCGGCTCGATGGCACGGTTGACCATGTATTTCTTGATCTCTTCGTAGCCCTGGTTATTCCACAGCAGCACGATCACCGGGGTGTGCGCTTCAACGGCGCTGGCCAGTTCCGGCAGGGTGAATTGCAGGCCACCGTCGCCGATCAGGCACACCACCGGAGGACGCGCGCCACCTTCGACGCTACCACCCAGCCAGGCGCCAATCGCCGCCGGCAAGGCGTAACCGAGAGTGCCGTAACCGGTGGACGAGTTGAACCAGCGGCGCGGGCGCTCCGGGTTGAATGTCAGGTTGCCGGTGTACACCGGTTGCGTCGAGTCGCCGACGAATACCGCGTCCGGCAGTTCGTGCAGCACGGTTTCAAGGAAACGGGTCTGAGCCAGGGTCGGTGCGTCCCAGGTCGCGGCCAGCTCTTCACGCAGACGAGCGGCGCGCACCTGGCCCCAATCGTTGCGGCGCTCGGCCAGGGATTTGTGCGACAGCGCGCTGAGCAAAGCCTGGGCGGCGTTGCGCGAGTCGGCCACCAATGCCACGTGCGGCGGGTAGTTGCGCACGGTCTGGTCCGGGTCGATGTCGACGCGCAGCAACTTGCCAGGAATTTCGAAACCGCCGGCGAAGGTCACGTCGTAGTCGGTCTCGGCCAGCTCGGTGCCGATGGCCAGGACCACATCGGCCTCGGCGACCAGCGCACGGGTGGCGACCAGGCTCTGGGTCGAGCCGATCAGCAACGGGTGGCCGGAGGCGAGCATGCCCTTGGCATTGATGGTCAGGGCGACCGGCGCGTCCAGCAACTCGGCCAGTTCAGTCAGCTCGGATGCCGCGTCGATGGCCCCGCCACCGGCGAGAATCAGCGGACGCTTGGCGTCGGCCAGCAATTCGGTCATGCGCGACACGGCGCTCGGCGAAGCACCGGCGCGGTCGATATTGACCGGCAGGCTGGCGAGCAAGTCGTCGGCTTCTTCGACCAACACATCCAGCGGAATTTCGATGTGCACTGGACGCGGACGGCCAGCCTGGAACAGCGCAAAGGCACGAGCCAACACGCCCGGCAGCTCGGAAGCCGACATCAGGGTGTGGGAGAACGCCGCCACACCGGCACACAGTGCGCCCTGGTTCGGCAGCTCATGCAGCTTGCCGCGACCACCGCCCAACTGGCTGCGCGATTGCACGCTGGAGATCACCAGCATCGGGATCGAATCGGCGTAGGCCTGGCCCATGGCGGTGGTGATGTTGGTCATGCCCGGGCCGGTGATGATGAAGCACACACCCGGTTTGCCGCTGGTGCGGGCGTAGCCGTCGGCCATGAAGCCGGCGCCCTGTTCATGGCGCGGCGTGACGTGGTTGATGCTCGAACGGGCCAGCCCGCGATACAGCTCCACGGTATGCACCCCCGGAATGCCGAACACCTGCTCGACCCCGTAGTTTTCGAGTAACTTGACCAATACTTCGCCGCACGTCGCCATGTCTTTGCCCTTTTTGTTCGTTTGAGACGCCGGGCGTGCGCTGTGTTTATGATGGATTCGCAGGCCCGGGAATGGCCTCATTGGAACGGGCGGGACGTAGCCGCAACAATGGATAAAAAGTCATACTAGCCATGTCCTCACGTCATACCTTGGATCCCAATGAAACGACTGCCTCCCCTGCCGGCGCTGCACACCTTTCTGATTACCGCGCAGTGCTGCAATTTCACCCGGGCCGCCGAACAGCTGCACATCACCCAGGGCGCGGTGAGTCGGCAGATCGCCGGGCTGGAAGATCATCTGGGTTATGAACTGTTCATCCGCCTGGCCCGAGGCCTGGACCTGACAGCCGAGGGACGGGAATGGCTGCCACGGGTCCAGCAAATTTTCGGCCTGATCGACGAGGCCGTTGAACAGATCGGCGAGAAGCGCGAAACCCTGCAACTCAAGGCCCCGACTTGCGTCATGCGCTGGTTGCTGCCACGTCTGTTGCAATGGCAAAGGGAACGCCCGGACGTGCCGGTGGAACTCACCACCACGGTCAAGCACGGCGTGGACTTTCATCGCGAGCAGTTCGATGCGGCGGTGATGTACGGCGCACCGCCGGACGATTCATTGATGTCGCAAAAACTCTTTGATGAGCAACTCACGCCGGTGTGCTCCAGACCGATGCTCGAAGGCCCCATGCCCCTGCAAGCACCGGCCGATCTGCAACAACACCTGTTGCTGCACCCAACCCGCGATGAACGGGACTGGAAGGCCTGGTTGAAAGCCGCGGATGTGCATTTGACCAATGTCGGCAAGGGCCAGCACTTCGAAACACTGGACCTGGCAATGTCGATGGCGTCCCAGGGAACGGGGGTGGCGATTGGTGATTGGTCGCTGATTGGCGATGACCTGAACGCCGGGCGGCTGGTCATGCCATTCGAATTGAAGGTAACGACGGGGCTGGCGTATTACCTGGTGTTCCCCGAAAAACCAGGACCTTCGCCGAAATTACGTGAATTGATGAGCTGGTTGGTGGAGCAGGCGCAGTCTCGGTAAACCACGGTATCTGTAGGAGCTGCCGCAGGCTGCGATGTTTTGTTCTTGTAATT